>NZ_LT984804.1:300000-600000 GCF_900250115.1 Cupriavidus taiwanensis
ACTACACGCTGACGCGCCTGTCCGACAACCAGCAGGTGGTCACACCCGTGCCGGCCGGCGGCGCCACTTACCCGCTGCAGTTCAGCGCCGACGGCTTTACCGTCGAGATCAACGGGCCGATGGGCACCAACGATTCGTTCACGGTGCAGCCCACCCGCAACGCCGCCACCGGCTTCGACATGGCGATCAACGATCCCGCCAAGATCGCTGCGGCCTCGCCCGCCTACATCGAGGCGACCGCCGGCAACAAGGGCAACGCCACCGCGTCGCTGAGCAAGGTCGCGCCCGGGTTCACCCCGCCGGCGGGCAAGATCACCGCCGAGTTCGACGGCACCAATTACATCTTCAAGGTCGGCGGCGTGGCCATGGCGCCGCAGCCGGTGGGCGTGCCCAACGGCAGCAACACCGACTTCACCCTCAACGGCCTCACCTTCAGCTTCGGCGGCACGCCCGCCGCCGGCGACAGCTTCACGCTGGGCAGCAACGCCGGCGCGGTCAAGGACAACGGCAACATGCTGGCGCTGGCCAGGCTGCAGAACGCCAAGACCATCGGTGGCGTGTCCAGCTTCAGCGAAGCCTACGCGCAGCTGGTCAACGATGTCGGCACGCGCGCCAAGTCGGTCAAGATCGCCTCGGCCTCGCAGGACAGCATCACCACGCAGATCAAGACCGCGCAGCAGTCGGTCTCCGGCGTCAACATGGACGAGGAAACCGTGTCGATGCTGCGCTTCCAGCAGCTGTACCAGGCCAATGCGCGCGTGATCCAGACCGCTGGCACGCTGTTCGACACCATCATCGGCATCGGCCGCTAAGCGCCGCAGCCACCCGCGTCAGAAGAGGTAACCCAATATGCGCGTTGCAAGCTCCACCCTGTACCAGCAAGGCCTGGCTTCGATGAACTTCCAGCAGGGCGCGCTGATGCATATCCAGCAGCAGCTCGGCACCGGCCGCTCCATCCTGACCCCGTCGGACGACCCCGTCGGCGCCACCCGCGCGCTGGGCGTCAGCCAGGCGCAGGCCGTCAACGGCCAGTACGCAACTTCTCGCAACCAGGCCAATATCGCGCTGGCGGCGGAAGAGAACGCGCTGCAGTCCGTCACCACCATCACGCAGAACATCCAGACCATGCTGGTGCAGGCCGGCAACGGCACCATGAGCGACGCCGACCGCGGCTCGCTCGCGACCGCGCTGGAAGGCCTGTACAACCAGCTGCTGAGCCTGGCCAATTCCGACGACGGCAACGGCCAGTTCCTGTTCGGCGGCACCCGCTCCGGCAGCGCGCCGTTCACGCAGGGCGCCGGCGCCAGCAACTATATCGGCGACAACGGCCAGCAACTGCTGCAGGTCGACGTCGCGCGCCAGATGCCCGCCGGCAACACCGGCCGCGAAGTCTTCATGAGCGTCACCGGCGGCGCCGGCTATGTGGTCAAGGGCAACCCTGCCAATACCGGCACCGCCACCTTCGGCACAGTGTCGACCACCGACCCGAGCCACCCGCTGTTCGGCCATGCGCTGCAGATGTCGTTCACGGCCAACGCCACCGGCCAGATCGAATACACCATCACCGACACCTCGACCGGCACCACCCCCGCCCCGGTTGTGGCTGGCCCGCTCGCCTACACCTCGCCCGCGCAGATCGAGGTGGCGGGCTTCAGCTTCAACGTCACCGGCGCGCCCAAGGCCGGCGACACCCTGACCATGCAGCCGGCCAGCGAGGCCGGCACCGACATGTTCGCCAACCTGCAGACCGTGATCGACACGCTGCGCCAGCCCGCCGCCTCGGAGAATGACCGCGCCAACCTGGGCAACGTGCTGTCGACCGCCGTGCGCCAGTTTTCCAACTCGCTCGACAACGTGCTGACCGTGCGCGCCTCGGTGGGCTCGCGCATGAACGAGCTGGATGCGCTGGATGATGTTGGTGCCAACCGGGATCTGACGTATTCGCAGACGCTGTCGGGGTTGCAGGACCTGGACTACGCCAAGGCGATTACCGAGTATTACCAGCGGCAGGTGGCACTGCAGGGGGCGCAGCAGTCGTTTATGCAGATCCAGGGGATGAATTTGTTCAAGTATTTGTAAGGGGGGACGGCGCGCTCCGGAAAGTTTGAGGCGCTACGGGCGCGGGCGGCCTCAAGCCGCTTTTCCCTGCCACTTCTTGCCAGTGTTTTCGACAAACAGTATGGGCATCGCGCCGTCACGATGACCCATACCTGTCTCCGCACTACGGCGTCACGCAAGTGAAGCTGCTGTCCTCGGTCGGATCCCCCATGCCGTTGTACCGCGCATACTGCGGATACTTGCAGAGCGGACGCTTGACGGGCTTCTCATTGGGAAGCGGCGTGCTCTGCGTGGCGACCATGCCTGCCTGGGAAGGCGGGACGCCTTTCTCGATCCAGTCGAACATGGGCCCGACCAGATCGACGGTATCGGCACCGGTGCCACCGGCGCAGTGATTCACACCCGGCGCCGTAAAGTACTCGACGAACTTGTCTGCTTCCGCCTGCCCCCCGGCGTGGGTTACGACCTTGGTGTAGTAGTCCGTTGCATTGTTGGCGGTGATCAGCCAATCCGTGAGTCCTGTCCAGAGGATCAGCTTTCCGCCGCGTGCCCGGAACTGCGTCAGATCGGGATTCACCGCGTCGATCATGGTGACGAGTTGATTCAACCGGGCAGTGTAGTGTTCCGGTTCCAGCGTCAGCGGATCAACCATCGGATCCTGGGCAACGAAGTATCTGATGAATCCATCCATCAGCAGCTTCGAAATCGCGCCTCCCCACATATGCGTGGGCGTGCCCTGCTGTTCCTCGCCCCCATATGGGAATCCCGGCCAGGTATAACTTCCATTGGCAATGTTCGTCGCCGCGTAGAAGGTACGGGCCGAGTCGATCTGGGGATCGGTCAGGCAGGCGTCGCTCTCGGCACCGGAGCATTTGAGTTCCGCGGGATCGAACTGGCAGAGGTCGGGGCGTGAGACGATTCGGTCTGCTACACCGTCAAGGGCATCGCATTTCCGGTAGACAGCGTCGGAAATTGTCTTGATCTTTGCAGTCGACAGGGCCGCGCCCGGCTTTGCCAGTTGCTTGTAGGTCTTCTGATACCAAAGGAATTGGGGCGTGTACGCGTTGGCGGGCGCGCGGGATATCACGCCATCGAACAGGTTTGGAAACCGCTGTGCCTGGATGAGGCCTTGCCTGCCGCCACCCGAGCATCCCTCGTAGATGATCTTCGCGCTGGAGACCGGCTGCGCTCCGTAGTAGGTTTGCATGATGGCCTTGGCCGCGGGCAGCACGCGTGGCACTGCCAGATACGCATATTCATTGAGCATCTCGGAGTCCAGGGCCCATGCTTGCGTGTTGGCGGACGTATGGCCGTGATTGGTCGCGATCGTAGCGAACCCACGCTCGGCGATATTGGGGCTGTTCGAGCCATTGGGCAATCGCGTGATCGAGCCGTCGAAGCCGCCGCCGCCAAGGAATACCGTCCGCATGTTCCAACTGGTCGGCAGGTTCACTTCGAACTGCAAGTCCTGCGGCATTTGCGCGAGGACCGTACAACGCTCTGGTACGCCGTTGGCAGCAGGAACGACTTGCGCCTTCGTAACTGTCGCGCCTTCGATGGTTTGCCCCAGGAAGTCGCTACAGGTGGTCTGCGGGGTTGCGATGGCGGTGCTGTCCGACGGCGGTGGCGCTGCAGCAGCCTTGTTTTCGTCGGACCCGCCGCAACCGCCAAGACTGCCGATGACTGCGGCACTACCCACAAACAGGAACAGCGAACGCGATATTTCGGTATGGCGCACAGTAGTCTCCTCAGGTGTCGTGAGCAGGTATGCACCCTGCTCGGTTTGGTAGCCCTTTTATGTAGAGGCTAGACATTGAGGTACGGGACAACTGTCATGTATGGGACATTGGTGCAGGGACGAGTGCCCGCCGATGCGCGGCGCTCCCAGGTGGTTGGTACTGCCGGGCATGGCATAATCGGACGCAGGATGCTCCCCGCGATCACGGCAGGGATGGCTTAAGGCAGCAGGACCGAGATGCATGATCTACTGACTTCTCCCAGGGTACGCCTGCGTCGCCGCGGTGCCGACAAGCATCCCCTTATCCTGAAGGCCGCGCGCACGCTCATCGCGCAGTCGGGGTTCAGGGAGGCCCAGATGACGGCGATCGCCGAGGCGGCTGGCATAGCGATCGGGACGCTGTATCGATATTTTCCGTCCAAGACCGAACTGCTTGTCGAGGTCGTCCAGTTCACGGCACAGCGGGAAGTTGATGTCGTGGCCGGCATCGCCATGCGGGATGGCACCGCTTGCGAGCGGCTGGGCATGGCGGCCTGGACTTTCGCGAGCAGGGCGCTGCGTGGCCGGCGGCTGGCGCACGCGTTGGTGGCCGAACCGGTTGAACCCGAAGTCGAGGCAGCAAGGCTGACCTATCACCGTGCGCTCTCGCGGGTGTTCCGCACCATCATTGATCAGGGTATTGCCAACGGGGAGTTTCCCGAACAGGACGCGGCTGCCTCGGCCGACTGCATTGTCGGATGCCTGTTCGAGGGACTCGTCGCTCCGTTGAGCAGCGAAGCAGCGCTGGCGGGCGTCCCAATGCAAAGTCAGGTGACGTCCATTATTTCCTTCTGCCTGCGTGGCGTGGCAGGAACCATGGTGGCGTTCATTCCACCGGCGTGACGATTCCCTGTGGAGAAGAAGACATACACAAGTAGAACTCGGATTCTAAGTTCGATGTGTACGGAAAGACTCCTCGCGGCGCAATGCCGAGGGAAGTGCTCAGGTAAGTGGATACCCTGCGGGATCGTCCTTGACTTCGCGAGGCGGCCGCCTTAGCCTTAAGTGAATCATAATTTCACTTAAGGCCGGCGCCGACCGGCCTCCGCAGCAGGAGACGGTCGCCGTGAAAATCCTTTCCCCTTCAGCCGAGTCGGGCAAGCGCCAGAGAGCTCAGCGCTCACCCGGACTTGGGTGGCAAAGGCGATGAGAAGCACTAGCCCAGGCGCTTTGCAAAGCCGAGGCGTTGCCATGCGGTCGATTACTAGTGCTGAAATGGACGGCGCAGTCCATGTCCCCACGCTCTGCGGTTCGACGCTGCCACGCCATCGCACGCTTGAGGACTTCCTGCTGGCGTCAAGCTGGTTCGCCATATTGACCGACGAAGAGAAGTCGCGCGTCAAAACCGAGACGTTCGAGCGTTGCTGCGCCACGGGCGGCATGGCGTGTCATCGCGGCGATCCGGCCGATCACTGGCTCGGCGTAATCGAAGGTCTCATTAAAGTCGATACGGCCTCCGCTTGCGGTCGCGCCGTGACGTTTGCTGGCGTGCCAGCCGGATCGTGGTTTGGTGAAGGCGCAGTGCTGAAGTCGGAGATGCGGCCGTATTCGGTGGTAGCAATCAAGGACAGCCGCATTGCCTATGTGCCACGCGAGACGTTCTTGTGGCTGCTGGGGCGTAACCATGGCTTCAGCCGCTACGTCATTGACCAGCTCAATGCACGCTGCGGTTACTACGTCGGGCTGGTGCACAACTTCCGGCTCCACGAGGCCGCCGCCCGCGTCGCATTCTGCCTGGCCGAGCTATTCCACCATCAGCTCTATCCTGCCACCGAGCGCACCCTGGCGCTGTCGCAGGAAGAACTCGGCAGGCTATCCGGACTTTCCCGGCAAAACACCAACCGCGCACTCCGCGAACTGGCCGAAGCGGGCATGATCGAGATGGAATATGGAGCCATTGTGGTGATCGATCTGGAGGGACTGCGCCGGCACGCGCATATTGGCGATTAGCTCGCCCCGATCCATTGAAGCCAGGGCGAGGCGGCACTCGCCCTGGCGCCCACTTGCTACAGCATCTCGACCGCGATTGCGGTCGCTTCACCACCCTTGATGCATAGGCTTGCGATCCCGCGGCGGCCCTTGGCCTTGCGCAGCGCACCCAGCAGCGTTACCAGAATCCGGGCACCCGAAGCGCCAATCGGATGACCGGGCGCACAGGCCCCGCCGTGCATGTTGACGCGAGCGGCATCGAGGGACAGATCGCGAATTGCAGCCATCGTGACCTCGGCAACGGCCTCATTGATTTCCCAAAGATCGACGCAAGCCGTGTCCCAGCGAATCTCATGCTGCAGCTCCCGTATGGCCCCGATGGGAGCGGTGGCAAACGTCACCGGAGCCTGTGCGTGGGTGGGCATGGCCAACCACGCGGGCGATCGGGCTCAAGCCCAGGCTCTCCGCGATAGAGGCCTTCGTCAGCACCAATGCTGCGGCCACGTCCGAAATCGAACTGGAGTTGGCCGCAGTGACAGTGCCATCCTTTCTGAAGGCGGGCTTCAGCGACGCGATCTTGTCGACATTTGCCTTAAGCGGTTGCTCGTCATCAGCAACGGTGGGCGTCGCACCTTTCCTGTCCACGATCGATATCGAAGCGGTCTCCCATGCGAAGCTCCCGTCCCGGATCGCCGACTGGGCGCGTTGCGTGGAAAGCACCGCCCATCCGTCCTGCGCTTCGCGATCCGCCACCGGTCACGATAAATTCATTGCCCGAGATTCTCATGATGATGGGCCTCTATTTCAGTGGTTCGTCGGTTGATGCGCCGGCACGGACCCCAGCGCCGCGCGCGAGGTCATTTTTTCTGGCTGGTTCAGTGCCGCGGCGCTCTTGCGATGGTCAATCAGCATGACGGCGAGCGTACCGACAAGACCGGCAACGCCGATGGCCAGGAAGTTCTGTTCCAATGGCAGCTTCATTGCCACCAGCGCACCGATGAGGACCGGGGCGATGATGGCACCCAGTCGCCCGATCCCCGACGCGAATCCGACGCCAGTCGAGCGAATGGAACCGGGGTAGAACTCACCCGCGTAGGCATAGGCCAGCAACTGCGTCCCGAGGGTAGAAGCGCCCACGACAAATACGAGGACAAAGAGCAGTTCTGTCGCCTTGGTGTAGCCCATGAGCGCGAGGGAGACGGCGCCCGTGGCATAGAACGCCACCAGCACGTGCTTGATATTGAGTCGGTCACCGAGCCATCCACCGCCAATGGCACCGCAGACCGCGCCAATGTTAAAGACGAGCACGAAGTTCAGCGCCGAGCCCAGGCTGTATCCGGACAACGCCATGAGTTTGGTCAGCCACGAACTGAGCGCGTAGACCATGAAGAGCCCAGTGAAGAACGCCACCCAGATCATCAGCGTGCTAAGGGCTCTACCCTGCGAGAAGAGCGCAGCCACCGGAGCATTGGAAGCGAGTGCCTCGGACGGGACGAAGAACTGATAGCGGTCACCCTGCTTCAATCCCGGTGCCAGGCGTCGCGCTATCCGCTCCAGTTCGGCATGGCGACCCTTTTTTGCGAGTAAGGCAGGGGACTCCGGCATGGTCCACAAAATGAACGGGATGAAAAAAATCGGCAGGCCCGCGACGAAGAACACCGCTTGCCATCCGTACGTCCCGATCAGTTGCTTGCCGGTCAGCGCCACCAGGATGCCGCCGATCGAATATCCGGCAAAAACCAGGGTGACCAGCCGGGCGCGCATTTTGGCCGGTGCGAATTCGCCCATCTGGGCCGTGACAACGGGCAGTACGCCGCCGATGCCAAGTCCTGCGAGGAAGCGCGTCACGCTGAATGTGACGGGATCCGTGGTGAGCCCGGCCGCGGCCGTAAACAAGCTGAACAGCGCGACACAGATGCAGATGGACAGCTTGCGCCCGATCCTCTCGGCCATTGTGCCCAGGTAGATCGCGCCGACCATCATGCCGAACAGCGCGGAGCTGGCCATGAACCCGGCCTTGGTGGCGTCCACGCCCATTTCTTTCATGATCGAGGGCAAGGCCGCCCCGACCACCGCAAGATCATAGCCATCGAGAACCAGTATGGCGACACACCAGAACAGGATCACGGCGTGGAATCGCGAGAAGCGCGCGTCTTCTGCCAACTTTTGTACATTGATTTCGGTTTTCATCTGTCTCCTCCATGCGGTGATGGATGGGTTGCTTTGTCAGTAAGGCTTCATGCCTCTTTATGTGTGAACGACGGTAAAGCTGGATGCGGGCGCACGGTCCGATACCAGTTGGTTTTCCACACGCTCGTCGTCCGCGTACCCCAGGCTCATACCGACCAGGAATTTCTCCTCTGGCCCCAATGAAAGCTCCCGGCGAATGATGGCGTGGTACTTCATGAAGGCGGCCTGCGGGCAGGTACTGAGCCCATATGTGCGGGCCACGACCATGAGGTTCTGAAGGAACATCCCGTAGTCGATCAGGCTGCCTTCATTCATGAGCCGGTCGACGGTGAAAAACAGGCCAACGGGTGCGTCGAAGAACTGATAGTTCCGACCATGCTGGGCATGCATGCGCGCCTTGTTTCCCTTCTCGATGCCGAGCAGGCCGTAAAGCCTCCACCCCACTTCACGGCGTCGATCCAGATACGGTGGCACCCACTCGTCCGGGTAGTACGCCCACTCGTCAGCATGGGCGCCGGACTGTGCGGGGTCATCGTCGACCTGCTTGATTGCCGCGCAAATGCGGTCGCGAGCCGGCCCGGTCACGACATGCACTTGCCACGGCTGGATATTCACGCCCGTGGCGGCAAACCGGGCGACATCGAGGATCTTGTGGACGGTTTCCACGTCGACGGGCTGCGGACGGAAGGCTCTGACGCTGCGGCGGGTGACGATCGCCCATTCAACCGCCTCGCGGACAGACTGGAGTTCGGCGGGCGGGGGTGCAACTCTGTTCATGCTTGCTCTCTCGATATGTCGTAGACATCTGGCGGACTCCGGTCGGAGATTAGGAGCAAGAGCGGGGGCGCACTGTCATGTGCGAGACAGTCTCGACGGTGGCCGGTCGCTACATTTTTGTTTCCACAACCAGCGATAGCTGATGAACCGGTGCGGCACGTCAGGCAGGAGACAAAAGATGAACGCCAACATTTATCAGGCAGGACTTGAGCGCAACGCGGCCAACCATGTGCCGTTGACGCCCTTGCAGTTCCTGGATCGGTGCGCCGAGCAGTATCCTGAGCGAACCGCGATCGTCCATGGCAGCCTCCGTCAGTCCTGGAGGACAACGCGGGACCGCTGCCGCCGCCTTGCCAGCGCGCTCGTGAAGCGCGGCGTCCAGCGCGGTGATACGGTTTCCATCCTGGCGCCAAATACTCCTGCCATGGTCGAGGCCCATCACGGTGTCCCGCTAAGCGGTGCGGTGCTCAATGCCATCAACTGCCGGCTGGACGCGGATGGCGTGAGGTTCATCCTGGCCCATGGCGAAGCCAGGATCCTGTTGGTAGACAGCGAATTCGCCGCGCTCGCTGCAAGCGCTCTGCAAGGCCTGGAAAATCCACCAGTGGTGGTCGACATTCTCGACACTGAAGGGCCTGCCGGGAGCCGACTGGGCGCGCTCGACTATGAGCAGCTTCTGAGCGAAGGCGATGCCGACTTCGGCGGCATCTGGCCCGATGACGAGTGGGATGCCATCACACTCAACTACACATCCGGCACGACTTCGGACCCCAAGGGTGTGGTGCCGAGCCATCGGGGCGCATACCTGATGAGCATGCTTCAGCTGACCGACTGGGGCATGCCGCGCGGGCCGCGGTATCTGTGGACGCTTCCCATGTTCCACGCAAATGGCTGGTGCTTCGCGTGGGCCATAACTGCCGCGGCGGGCACCCATGTCTGCTTGCGCAAGGTCACGGCGGCGAATATCTTTCACGCCATTGACGCGCATAAGGTCGACCACTTCTGTGCTGCACCCATCGTCCTGGCATCGATTGCGACGGCATCGGAATCCGAGCGTTGCACGTTTTCGCATGCGGTCAGGGTGCGGACGGCGGGATCGCCGCCGCCGGCAAGTGTCCTGAAGGCTGTGATGGAAATGGGCTTCGATGTGGAGCACGTCTACGGCATCACGGAGGCCTCGGGAACGCCGGTCAGTTCATATCGCGATCCGGCTTGGGATGACAAGCCCATCGAAGAAAAAGCCCGGCTGATGTCGCGCCAGGGCAATCGGGCCGCCGCCCTGGAAGGGCTACGCGTTGCCGATCCCGACACCATGGAGCCGGTACCCTGCGATGGCAAGACGCAAGGCGAGTTGCTGCTACGCGGCAATATCGTGATGAAGGGTTACCTGAAGAACCCCCAGGCGACCGTAGCCGCATTTGGTGGCGGCTGGTTTCACACTGGTGACGTCGCGGTCATGCATCCCGACGGATATATACAGATCACGGACCGATCCAAGGATGTGATCATATCGGGCGGGGAGAACATCTCGTCGGTGGAGGTTGAAGATGTCTTGCATCAACACCCCGCGGTCTTGATTGCCGCCGTGGTAGCCCAGCCACATCCGAAGTGGGGGGAGTCGCCCTGTGCCTTTATCGAACTGAAGCCGGGAGTCGACGCACCCGCGGAAAAGGAGGTCATTGATTTCTGTCGTGATCGGTTGGCCCATTACAAATGCCCGGTGAGGGTTATATATGGTCCATTGCCGAAGACCGGTACGGGAAAGATCCAGAAGTACCGCCTGCGCGAACTCGCGAAGAGTCGCGAGGCCATTTCCGAAATTGTGTGATCGTAGTGGGATCCAGCTCGAAGTACCTTCATCTGATGAGTCGGATAGGGCCCCACAAGCGAAAAACCGTGATTGTCATTGCAAGGAAAATCGGTCGCCAAACCGGTCAACGTGCTTCCCTGTCGATTGAGCTTTATCTCGATTGACAAGTCATGATCGAGAAGCGTTCAGAGCAACGGCCCTGAACGCTATATCCTTCCAGGCACAAACAGACCGTGCGGCCACCACCCTATTGAAGCTGGATATTCGCCTGCTTCACCACCGCCCGCCATTTGCTCAGGTCGGCTGACAGCGTGCTGGCGAGCCTGGATGGATCGCCCCCTAACGGGATCGCGCCCATATCGGCCAAAGCTTTGGCGACGTCGGGATTTGACAGCGTTCTGTTGAGGGCGGCGTTCATGCGCTGAACGATGGGGTCGGGCGTTCCCTTGGGCGCCAACACCGCAAACCACGTTGACGATATGAGCGAGGCATGTCCCAGTTCGGTCGTCGTCGGAACATCCGGCAAGGCAGGTGATCGCTTAGCCGACATGATGGCCAGAGCCTTGACCTTGTGAGCCTTGACCTGGCCGATGATTCCCGGCACCAGCTGGAACATCACTTGTATGTCGTTGGCGAGGAGGTTGGTGGTGGCTGTCCCTGGCGCGCTATAGGGAACGTGAGTCATGCTGACGCCGGTCTCGCGGCTGAACAATTCTCCGGCCAGGTGCATCGAGCTTCCATTACCCGAGCTGCCGTAGTTCAGTTCGCCATTGTGCGCTTTGGCGTAGGAGATGAAATCCGCCAAAGCGTTCACCGGCAAGGTGTTGTTGACCACCAGAACGTTGGGCACCTCGGCGACCATGGAAACCGGTGCGAAGCTTGATTGCGGATCGAAGGGCAGTTTGCGGTACAGGCTTGGGTTGACGGCCAGCGTGCCGGCCCAGGAGAGCAGGAAGGTGTAGCCGTTCGGTTTTGCGGCGGCCGCCAGTCCGGCGCCGATGTTTCCGTTGGCCCCGCCGCGATTGTCGACGACAACAGTTGCATTCAGCTCGCGCTTGAGGTTTTGTGCGAGCAAGCGCGCGATCGTGTCGCCGGTGCCGCCGCCTCCGGGGGCGGGAACGATCAGGCTGATCGGCTTGGACGGCTCCGGCCATGCATCGGCGTAGCTCGCCTGTGCGACCGCCAGCAACGCTGCCGCCATCTGTACCTTGCAAACATGCTTGAACATAGTGTCTCCTGCTTCTTCTGATGTGTCCTGGGCTTCCGACCGGGGTTATCGCTACAACGTTACCGCATTGCGGTCGCGTGCAGATTGCAGAACCGCTTGAATAGCACTATCACTGGTTGCGACCGGCAGTACGCATCCCGGTCCGATTATCAGGCGCCGGCCGCCAGTCTGCGCGATGGCATCCTCGACTTCGCCGGCGATTTCTTCGGGTGTGCCGTGGATCAGGGTCTGGTGCTCGTTCAGTCCACCCACCAGTACTCGGGGGAATTTCTGGCGGGCGCGCCGGAGATCCGGATCGGTCAGTCGGTCGTGCCAGTTGAACAGCTGTACCGGGTAGGCGGAAAGCAGATCAAACATGATGTCATCGCCGTGGGCGTGAAGCATGCTGACCTGACAGCGGCCTTGCAAGGCTTTGAGTATCTCGATGTCGTACTTCGCACCGAAGCGCTCATATTCTGAAACCGTAAGGAGCCGGTGCGAAGCGAGTTGGGTGGCGAGGAAGATGCCGTGGGCACCTGCTCGGATTGCGTCCAGACAGAATTCGATGGTGACGTCCGTGATGACGCGCAGGGCCGCTTCGACAGCGTCCGGGTGGCAGCGGATGTCGGCAAACAGGGCCTCGGTGGCGAGCTTGCGGGCTGTCGTCAGCGGGCTGAATGCGGTCTGAAGAATCGGTACCGAACCATGGAGCGCTTGGGCGGCTTGCGCCAGCGCAACGTTTTGCTGTCCCCACGAGCCGGCTCGCGCGCTGATGTGGCGGATATTCTTCCAGTCTTCCGTGCGTTTGACGGCGGCACGGGTTACGACCCGGGCGCCGTTTGCCGCCCCCGCGTAGGCCGTGGTGGCGCCCCAGTCTTCGACGCTGAAGGTGCCGGGAGGCATGAACTTCACGAAGTCGAACCTCCATTTTTCCTGCCACGCTATCGTATGCCGGGCCAGCTTGCCGGCATCGGTATCCTCCACGGGAAAATGGCGCCAAAGCGAGACCGGGGTCTGCTCGATGGGATCGCCGCGCAATACCCTTTCCATGCGCTTCCAGTGATCGATGTTTTTCACGGTAGCAACTCCCTTTAGAGCGAGGCGGGTTCCAGAAGCGGCAGGACGTTGTTGACGCCCTGACTCAGTTCCGTCGCCGGAACGCCATATGCGTGTACGGAGATGGCGGTTTCGTCGCGGCTATTGCGCAGGCGATGAATCTGATTCAAGCCGGCCGGGCCACAGCCGCCATCCCCCGGTCGCCTGGATGCACCATGGGTGGCGACCGCGCCGTGGCCGGCGGCGTCGTACGAAAAGCGCTCTTCGAACAGTTCTCCTGAAACCACCGAATAAGCGCACCAGGTGTGATGCGCATGGATCGGGCTGGCCTGGCCGCCTTTCCATACCAGGGCAAGAACGGTGTAGCGGCGGGCCGGATCGCTGTGGAGGACATGGCGCACATAGCTTTCATCGCCGGGTTCGCGCTGCTCGTGGGGAATCCAGACCCCCGAGCGGAAGGCGTGCAGAATCGCCGAACGGATGGCGCCCACATCGGGAAGCCTGGAACTGTCGAGAATCTGCGCGATGGCGCTGGTGAGAGCCGCCAAGGCGGCGGATGGAGACTGCGTTTCTTTGCACATTTGCGATTTCCAAAAGTTCGAGCACAATGCCGGCACGCAAAGTCTGTATGTGCAGACTCCTCAGGACAAACGAGTTGTTGCAAGACGAGAATTTGAGAAATGCAAAGGCTGATGCATTGCAGCATCATGGATCTGAAGCTCGTCGTGGCGATCGCGGATGCGGGGAACATGACGAAAGGCGGGGCGGCGTGCTTTCTGGCACCCTCGACGGCAAGCCTGCGCGTCAAGCACCTGGAGCAGGTGATTGGCACCAAGCTGTTCAAGCGCGAGGCGCGCGGCGTCTCACCTACCAGGGCCGGCCAAATCATGGTGGACCACTGCCGGCGGTGCCTCAGCGAACTGGATGAGATGCACGCTAACCTTGTGCCCTTCTCGGAAGACGTCCATGCACAGGTCGCCATCTACGCCAGCAGCAGCGCGATAGCCAGTTTCCTGCCCGGCGACCTGCAACGCTTCCTGAAAGCCCATCCCAGGGCCCGCATAACGCTCGAAGAGCACGTGAGCCGGGATATCCTCGTCGCCGTGGTCGAAGGGCGTGCCGATATCGGCATCCTCACGCATGCCGAACCCCATCCCGAGCTTGTGTACTTTCCCTATAAGGAGGATGAGATCGTATTGCTGGTGGCATCGTCCGAACCATGGGAAGAGCGCGAACCGGCGTCATTCGTGGACTGTCTGCGCTTCCCGTTTGTCAGCCAGCAGAACGGCTCGGCCATTCACTCGTTCTTGCTCGCCAAGGCGTCGGAACTCGGCAAACGCGTCGATGTGCGCATCCAGGTGGCCGGCTTCGCGGCGGTCGCATCCATGGTTCGCTCCGGCGCCGGCGTGGCTATCGTTCCGCGTTCCGCCCTGGCCACGGTCAATTGCGCGGAGCTCAGGGTGGTCGCACTCAAGGATTCATGGGCGGCAAGAACACTGAATCTCTGCGCACGCAGGGACGTGCTGGGTCCAAGAAGCTACGTCAGCGCGTTGCTGGACCTGCTGAGGCAAGGCTATGACAAAGGCCAAGGTGAATGACTTGCAGCAGCAACGCCGGTCGACGGGCCGCGACATCTGCCGATGTCGCGGCGCTTGCCTGTGACGGTATTACCGACTTCGCCCGGCGTTATTGCATACTTAGTCCGAGGCGCTTGACCAGCGCCTTTTCCTTGCTCTGCTCTTGCAGCATGAACTTCCGGAAGTCCTCGGAGGTCTTGTAGTCCGGTTGCATCAGATAATCGTCCATGATCTTTTGCACTTCGGGATCGCCCATTGCCGCATGGAATGCATCCTGTAGCTTCCTGACAATCTTCGGATCCATGCCGCGGGGTCCCGCGAGACCAATCGGAGAGGTGATGACGAGGGGATAGCCGAGTTCTTTTAAGGTTGGCGCGTCAGGGAACAACTTGCTGCGCTTCTCGGTCCAGACCGCGAGAAGCCTGGCCTTGCCGCTCTTGACCAGGGGAATCCACGTGCCGCCTTCAACCTGTAGCTGGGTATGTCCGCCGAGCAACGCGACGCTGGTCTCGGAACCCGACTTGAACGGCACATGCGCGAGGTCGATGCCGGCCATGGCGCTGATCTGTTCCATGCCCAGGTGCGGGGTCGAACTCTGGCCAGACGTGCCGTACGTAATGGCGCCCGGATTTTTCTTCGCCGCGCTGACGACGTCAGCCCAGTTCTTGTACGGAGACTGCGCTGCCGTCGTGATGGCAAAGGTATAACCCATCAGGCCCACGATGTACGTGAAGTCCTTCTCGGGATCCCAGTTGCTCTTCTGGATAAGCGGCAGGCGGAACAAGGGAACCGATACCTGGGCAATGGTATAGCCGTCTGGCCTGGCAGTCTTCGACATTGTCACGGCGCCCAGTGTTCCCCCTACGCCGGGCTTGTTCTCGACCACAAAAGGCTGACCCAGCCGCTTGGCCGCAGCGTTGGCCAGCGTGCGAAAGACCACGTCGGTGGATCCCCCAGCCGCCCAGGGAATGACGAGCGTAATCGGCCGATTCGGATAGTCGTCTGCCCACGCCGCGGTGGTCACGGCAAACGATGAAATGGCGATGACGCCGGCGAGGCTTGCGCTGTACTTCATTACTGTCTCCCCATATCTTGAAGTCGCATGGATTCATGTACCGACGCGGCGCGCTGTCATGTCTGTATAGGCAAGTTTCCGGCCAGTCAGCGCGCTTGCATCCGTGGTGCGGCAGAGTCTAGGTATTCCATGCCGAGAGCGTCAATTGAGCACGACGGGATCTGCCATTTCAGGTCCGGTGTTTTCTACTATTGACAATGCGGTGGCGTCGACAAGCGCTGATCAATGCCTTGTTTTCCGGCCAGAAGCGGGAGCCGGATCACGCCTGTGCCTGCAGGCAGTTTGCCTTTCCAGCGAGTGGCGCGCTCCGGTCAGCGCGAAGCGCGTGCCCGTAGAGATGTCAGCGAGAATCCGGCCAGTCCAAGGAGCGGGCCCGGAACAAGGAGCCACGTAGCGTCCAGTCCGACGCGTTCGATCAATGCCGTTGTCGCTGCAATGGAAACGACCGTGATGGCGAAGCCAATAGAGTTCTGGATTGCAAGGGCGCTGCCAACGAGCTCCGGTGGGCACGCTTTCGCAGCAAGCGCGGAGAACTGTGGAGAGTCGGCCACGACGGACGCTCCCCACAGCAATAGCAAACCGAGGAGAGGAACAGGCGACAGCGTCCGCCAGCCGAGCGCGAAAGCGATAGCACAGAGTCCCGAGAGGCTTAGCGCGGCCAGTGCCACCCTGGCGCTGCCGACACGTTGCGATAAGGAGCCGCCGACCAGCGAGCCAAGGCCGCCGATCCCGATCACCATGAAGGCGAGTCCGGGGACTCCGATGTCCGGGAACATTGCCGCCAACGATGTGCGTGCGACAAGAGCCGGTACCACGGTCCAGAACGCGTAGAGCTCCCACATATGCCCGAAGTATCCCAGAGTTGCGGCGCGGAATGAATCAATGCGGAAGACGTGCAGCACCGAGCGATGAGCAGGGCTAGCCGTGCTTGCGTGCGGCGCCTGACGCGGCTTCATCAGGGAATGGGGGCCGTCTCCAAGCACGCGGATTACGCAGGCGCCGAGCAGGGCGAGTAGCGACGATGCGGTAATGACTAGTTGCCATGGCAGACCAGCGCCTGCGACACGCATCGCATGGGGCAGGGCGGTGCCGAGCGTCAGCATCGCGACCAGTTGAGCCAGGGCTTGACCGGTTCGATGCGGTGCCCAGCCAACAATCAGTTTCATCCCCATCGGATAGATGCCCGCGAGGCAGACGCCTACGCAGAAGCGAAGCGCCGCACCACTGACGAGGCCAGTCGAGCACCAGGCAAAGGCGAGATTGAAGAGCGCCCCGGAAATCGCGCTTCCCACGAAGATCGAACTCGCGCGGAATCGGTCTGCGCCTCCGCTCAGGGAGATGCCCAGCGTGCCCAGGATGAAACCAAGCTGTACCGCGCTGGTGAGCCAGCCGATGTCGGCCTCCGAGGCCTGCCAGACTCGCATCAGGTCGGCTGCGGTGCTGTTCGCGCTGAACCACAATGCGGTGCCGAAGAGCTGCGCGATGGCGATCGCCGCAACGGGCCCGATGCCATGCACCAGTAAGCGTCGAAGCCCGGTGGCTTCCGTAGTTGCAATGGAGGTCATGTTGGAATGAGTGGCCCGGCCTGCCGATGCGTGCCGGTCGGGCGTGAGGGGCGGCTGTTTTGATGCGAACAAGAAGGCAGACACGTGGGCGAGCCAACCGTCGGTTTGACTGGCTCACGTGCGAGAGAAGCAGCGCGGAGGAACTAGGGGAATCGACGACTCCCCTTTACGCTGTCGCCCAGGGGAGCTGTCCACCGGGCGACATCAGGCCGCGGCGAGGGCATCAAGCCAGCTTGCGTCGCGGGGCGAGGGACGGCGATGCAGGCGCTTGTTGAGTAGCGCACGCGCCTTGGTCGCGTTATTGCTGCGCATCAAGGCAACCAGCAGGGTGTCTTCCACGATCTCCCGTTGCGCTCCGCTGCCGCCGATACGCACAACCTCGTGGGCCACCGGCTCCAGGATGCTGGCGCAACCCAGGTAGTCCTCTTCGGCGAAAGCCAGCGCGGCGCGACAGATGGCCGGCACCACGCGGCCCGCGGGGAGCTTCTCCGCCTCGATGAGCTGGTTCAGAGCTTTGATGCGCGCTTCGAGCGCCATCGTGTCGCCACTGGCAGCTGCCACAAGCGCCATGTGAACATCCGCGAACGGGAAGCCGGCCTGCTGGAAGTACCGCGAGGCATAGGCCGAGGCATCCTGCCAGAGTCCGGTTGGCACCGGATGTCCATAGGCCTGGAAGCGCCACAAGAAGGAAGCGGTATCGCTCACCACGTTGATAGGGGCGCCCAGGGTGTTAGAGGGTGCAACGCATTGGCCATAGATCCCGAGCGCCTGCTCGGTGTCGCCCCGCTCCAGCGCAACCAGCGCGGCGTGCCACGCAATATGGCTGTGCAGGATGCCGCTACGATCGTAGCCAGGCAGCCAGTCCTCGATGAGCGCTTGCGCCTCTTCGCCCGCGCCGGCTTCGTGCAGCACGTGCGTCAGCGCGTGAACCGCATTGACATTGTTCCGTCGCAACTGAAGAGCGCGCTCGGTGAGGGCGCGACCCCGGGAGACATCCCCATTCTCCCCATGCGACCAGCCGCGATAGGTCAGGAACCACCAGTCATCCGCGCCGAAATGCGAGGCATGGCGCTCGCACAGGTCCACGCGTGCCTGGTCGTGGTCTGCCATGCCCGAGAATGCGAGCAAGCCGAAGGCGCCCAGCGGCAGGGACAGGATCATGATGTCTCGCGGCCAGCGCGTGGTGTGCTCGAGCGCGCTCGCCAGCGCACTGGCGGACTGGCCGTGAATGGCCAGCCGCAGTACTTCCACATGGCTGCGCTCGCGCTCGGTGCCATGGCGAGCCACCAGTTCCTTCGCTACGGCAATCTTCCCTTTGGCCTCGCTCGCCTCGGCACGGATGGCGTGCAGGCGTGCGCGGGCAGCATGGGCGAGAGCGAAATCCGGGTCGGCCACGATCGCGTCATCGAGTGTGGCACCTGCATTCGGCCACAGCGAGAGCAGCAGGTCGACACCGGTCTGGTAGCGGTCCGCGGCGAGGTCAGAGGTCGTGGAGAGTTGCAGACCGTACCGGTCTTCGAAGCGCGCCATAAAACTATTCACTCCTTTGAGGATCAGGGCCTGGGATAGGCGATGGCATGCCGGCGGACAGCCTGGGCGATCGCCATGGCAACCATTAAAGCCGAATCGGACGTGGCCGTCTTTCGACTAAGGGTCAATCTATATAGAATAACTGCCAACCGGGAGCATGAAGCATGAGATGGGAGACGATCCAGGCGCCGCAAGGTGCGCAGCCGCCGCGGCCGATGACCGTGCGCGTGCAGTCCATTCCGGCGCGCCACGCCTTTCCGGAGCACGCCCATGATTGGCATCAGGTGGTCTATGCGATATCGGGTGCATTGACAGTTACCGTCGCGGGCGGCTCTTTCGTCATTTCGCCCGAGCAGGCCGCCTGGCTGCCCACCGGCCTTCCGCACCGGGTTGGCTCGTTACTGGGCGCAGAGTTTCGAAGCCTTTGGATCAGTGAAGGCGTAGGCGGGAACTTGCCGTTTGCGGTTCCGACCGTGTTCCGCGTATCGGCACTGCTGAAGGCGCTGATCGTCGAAGCGGCTGCGATTAGCGGTAAAGAGGATGTCGACGGCTACAAGGGGCGCGTCACGCGTTTGATCATTGACCAGCTTCACAGGGCGGAGGCGCTTCCAGGCGCGCTGCCCTGGCCCAGGAGAGCGCCGTTGACGACGCTTTGCGAGGCGTTGTACGCCGATCCGACGGACACCCGTGGTCCGGAAGAATGGGGCCTGGCTCTGGGGATGTCGGCACGTACGCTCTCGAGGCGCTTTGTCGGAGAGACCGGCATATCGCTGCGCTCATGGCGTCGCCGCATGCGGCTGTTCAGGGCGATTGAACTGCTGTGCGGTGGGATGAGCGTAACGCGAACCGCGATGGAACTGGGCTACGGTTCCACATCGGCGTTCGTTTACGCATTCCGCCTCGACATGGGTTGCGGTCCGCAAGCGTTTATTCGCGGACGCGGCGATGAAAACGAGAGTCGTGTGTCGGTATCGGATGCGCCGGAATCGTCCGGCGAATGCGGGCCGCTGCCGGCCGAAGTACATGGGAGACAGCCGTGCCAATAAACGTGGAAGAAGCCAGCAGCGAGCTAGCGTTACAAGAACGGATCAAGTCGCTGATCGCGCAGGGCGAGTTCGAGATGGGCCAGAAGATCAGTGAGGAACTACTGGCAAGGCGACTTAGCGTTGGCAAGGCTCCGATTCGCCGTGCCATTGCATCGCTGGCAGCGATCGGGATCATTCAGGTCAAGCCGCGGATCGGTACGTTTATTTTCTCCCTAAGTGAAGCGGAATTTGACCAGTTGAACCTGGTCAGGGCGTTGCTGGAATGCGCAGCCATCAGGCTGGCGATGGCGGGGAACGCGCCAGGATATACGCTGGCGATGCGAAACAATGTTTCCAGCGCGGAAGCCCTGGATTTCAAGGACAACTACCGGCGCGCCTACCGGCAGCTCGACAGGGAGTTCCACAAGCTCTCCTTTGTCTTCGCCGCGAATCCGTATCTGGCGGACGCCTATGAGACCCTGGACATAAAGATCTGGGCGATGAGAAGCCTGCTGACATTTCCCGACTCCCACTTTCAGTCTTCACTCAACGCGCACAAGTCCGTGGTGGCTTCGCTGGAGGCCGGCGACGTGGAAGGCGCTTGCGAACGGCTGACGGAACACATTCGCAAGAGCTTCTCGGATCGCGAACGAAATCTGCTGAGCCGGATTGATTCGTAGTGTGTGGCGGCGTGTTTGCCGCCTGCCACTTCAATCGTCAATAAGGGCAAACGGCAGACCTGACATGTCAGACCCCGTGTCGGTCATTTGACCATTCGCCTACCCGATTTCTACACTCGCTCGCGACGAGTCGCTATTGATGTCTCACGCCATGACCTTGGCGACTCGCTCTACCCGGTCTGCAGCGTGGAGGCCTGTGCCTGTGCGCAACTGCGGAGTCTGTTGGGCAAGCGATCACCAGTGGAGAAGACGTGAAGATTACGAAAGTGGAGATTTTCGATTGCGAAGTCAATCGAAAGGACGCATCGATGGCAAAGTTCAACCCGGTTCTGCTCCGGGTCCACACGGATGCCGGCATCAGCGGCATCGGCGAGGTCGGCCTTGCCTATGGCGCCGGCGCCAAGGCGGCGGTCGGAATCCTGCGGGACTTCGCCTCGTTCATTATCGGCAGGGATCCCATGAAGGTCGAAGCGATCTGGGAACTGCTGTTCCGCACCACCTATTGGGGTGCGGGAGGCGGGCCGGTGATGTACGGCGGCATGAGTGCAATCGACATCGCGCTATGGGACATCCGCGGACAGGTGATGGGGCAGCCGATCTATCAACTGCTGGGCGGCAAGACCAACGATGACCTGCGCACGTATGCCAGCCAGCTCCAGTTCGGCTGGGGCGATGCGTACTCGCAAAACGTCACGGCCGACCAGTATGCGGCCAGCGCCCGTGCCGCCATCGAGGAGGGCTACGACGCGGTCAAGGTGGATCCGCTCCAGATCGGTCGGGACGGCGTGAAGACAGGCGTAACCAAGATCAACCAGAAGCATTATGGCCTGTTAAGCCATGCCGAACTCGAGATGGGCGTCGAGCGCATCGCGGCGATTCGCGAAGCGGTTGGCCCCAATGTGGACATCATCTGCGAAATCCATTCGCTGCTGGGAACGAACTCGGCGATCCAGTTTGCCAAGGCGATTGAACCGTACAACATCTTCTACTATGAGGAGCCGGTGAATCCGCTGAACGCGAAGAACTTCGAGAAGATCGCAAGCAAGACGTCCATTCCGCTGGCGACGGGCGAGCGCTCATATACGCGCTGGGGCTATCGCGAACTCCTTGAAAGGCAGACGCTGGCCGTCGTCCAGCCCGACCTGTGCCTGGTAGGCGGCATTACGGAAGGAAAGAAGATCTGCGACATGGCCAATGTGTATGACGCCACGGTCCAGATTCACATCTGCGGCGGGCCGGTATCGACCGCTGCTGCCCTGCATGTCGAAGCCGTGATCCCGAACTTCGTGATTCATGAACATCATACGTACGCCCTGAAGTCATGCGTGCGTGAACTGTGCGTGCACGACTACCAGCCGGCGAGTGGGCGTTTCAAGGTGCCCGATGCGCCCGGGCTTGGTCAGGCACTGAACGATGAAGTCGTGAAGGACTACCTGGCTTATTCGATCGAATAGCGCATCCAGGTGGGACCGAAAGCTTATGGCGGTAAACTTTTTCTTTTAATCACAGAAATTTTATATCGTTTGTCAGTCGCTGGCCTTTGGCGAAGAATGGAATACGTCGGAAGCAAGGCGTGTTTGCCGCCATAAGCGGAGCCCGCGATGCAGGGCGCATCGCTGGACGGATAGTTTTTCCTTTCAGTTTGCCTCGTTCGCTCATTTTTGATCACCGGAAATCGGAGAATACGTATGGTCTATCTGCAAATTTCCCTCAAGATCGCCGATGCCAACCGCGCGGCTGCCGCCGGCATCTACCAGAAGTACAAGGAGCCGTTCCTCAGCACGGTGGCCGGCGCGAAGTCGAAGGACCTGCTGGTTCGCAAGGAAGATGTGCAGGTGCTGCATGGTTTCGACAGCCAGGAGAACGCAGATGCCTATTTGCAGAGCGAGCTGTTCACCGCAGATGTGGTGGCCGGTCTCAAGCCTTTGCTGGACGCCGCTCCTGAGGTGCGAATCTACGAGGTCGCCTGATCTCGCCGCACCCCCCTGCCGCTGCAAAAGCCCGTCCATTCGGCGCGCGTGCTCGATACACGCTCACCTCCACAAGTAGGCGGCAAGGCGATCCATTGGGCCGCGGCTGGCCGACACGGCCCAATGTATCCCGTTCTGTCCCTGCCTTAACGATGTCCCCATGCTAGTCAATGCAGATTTTTCTCTGCGCGCAGTCGTCACGCCCCGTCAGTACCATTGGACGCCTTCGCCCCAGCCCGGCGTTGAGCGCGTGATGCTGGACCGAATGGGAGGGGAGAATGCGCGCGCCACCAGCGTTGTGCGCTACGCTCCCGCTTCCTGCTTTCCTCGCCACTTGCATCCGGGAGGGGAAGAGATCCTGGTCCTGTCCGGGACCTTCTCTGAAGGTGAGGCGCATTATCCGGCGGGCTGGTATCTGCGCAGCCCACCGGGCTCCAGCCACCAGCCCTCCAGCGGCGAGGGCGCGGTCATCTTTGTGAAGCTCTGGCAGATGCAGCCAAGCGAATCACAGCCGGTTCGCATCGATACTCGAGATGAGTCGCGGTGGACGGTCAGGAACGGTCGTGAATCCTGCCTGCTGTTCTCTGACGCCATCGAACATGTCTCCCTTGAGCGCGTGCCAGCCGGCGCCAGCGTGTTCAACGGACACGTGGAGGGTGTTGAGTTGCTGGTACTGGGCGGCGGTTTGCGTGAGCGTGGGCAAGAATACGAGCGAGGCAGCTGGTTGCGGCTGCCGCCGGGCACGTATCCGGATTTGGTCGCAGATGTTTTCGGGGCCTGTGTATATCTCAAGACCGGGCATCTCGCGAACCCGGCCGGCCCGGCAGGTGCGTCATGCTGACCGCGCGCGTTGCCATCATCGGCGGTGGCCTGAGCGGCCTCTACGCGGCTTACCTGCTGGAGCAACGTGGCATCCGGGATTACGTGTTGCTGGAGGCTCGCGACGCGCCGGGCGGGCGGATCATGTCTGTCTCACCAGCGGCCGGTACCGGGGAACAGCGCTCCAGCGAGCAGTATGATCTTGGCGCGACCTGGTTCTGGCCCGCATTGCAACCGGATCTTCAGGCTCTGCTGACGGAACTGGGCCTGCGGACCTTTGAGCAGCAAGAGGCGGGGGACATGCTGCTGGAGCGTTCCCGGACGCACGCCGCCGCACGTGTCGATCGCTATCGCTCCACGCCTGCCGCGCGGCGGGTGGTCGGAGGCATGGGTGCGCTCATCGATGCCTTGAGTCAGCGCCTGACAGCAAACCGGCTCATGACCGGTTGCCGTGTGAGGCGGCTGCGCTATCGGGATGACTGCGTTGAAGTGGATGTCGATGGCCCGCAGGGGCGAGAGCTCGCGTATCGCGTGGCCCACGTTCTGCTGGCGGTGCCGCCCCGTCTTGCATTGGGCAAGATTGTGTTCGAGCCAGCGTTGCCTGACGCGTTGGCACGGCCATGGCAGGAGTGCGAGACATGGATGGCGTCACATGCCAAGTATGTGGCGGTCTTCGATCGACCTTTCTGGCAGGAGCAAGGGCTCTCGGGCGAAGTGCGCAGCGCTGTCGGCCCGATGACGGAGATCCACGACGCCTCGGCGCTGGCTTGCCATGGTGCACTGTTCGGATTTCTGGGCATTCCCGCCACTGCGCGCCACCAGATCTCGGACGAGGCGTTGCGGATGCACTGCCGCGCGCAGTTGGTTCGCTTGTTCGGCGACGATGCTGCATCGCCCCGAGCAGAATATCTGAAAGACTGGTCCCGCGATCCTTGCACGGCGGTGGCAGCCCACCAGAACACTGGCGTTCACCAGAGGCTGCGGTTGCCTTCGTCCGCCGGGTCCGGCGTCTGGTGCGATCGGCTCTCCGGGATTGCCAGCGAATGGTCACCGGAGTTTTCCGGGTATGCCGCCGGCGCACTGGATGCTGCCCGCCGAGGGGTCGCAGCGTTGATGGCAGGCATTACGGGACGTTCCCTTTTGCAATGACTCACGACCCAGCCCTTCCGCGCAAGACGGCTGAGGAGAGACCTTGGAGTTTGGCCATGAAGACGACCTATCGGGCCATGCAGATCAGCAGGCCGGGCGTACTGGAACTTGTGGAGCGGCCCGTACTGCAGCCGGGCGCAGGGGAAGTGCTGATCCAGGTGGAAGCCTGCGGCATCTGCGGAGCAGATGCCGCCGACATCGAAAGATCCGGCCCTGCTACGCAGCCGCCGCGTGTGCCCGGTCACGAGGTGGTTGGCCGTATCGTGGCCCTGGGCACAGGCATTCCCTCAATCTGGACGGTAGGCCAGCGTGTGGGCGTGGGCCGTCTGGGTGGTCACTGTGGCGAGTGTGCACAATGCCGGCAAGGGCGGTTCCAGCTGTGCCTGAGCCAACCTGTCGTCGGTGCCACCCGGGACGGCGGCTACGCCGAGATGATGCTCGCGCGCAGCACCGGTCTTGTAGCCATTCCAGATGAGCTTGGCTCGGAAGAGGCCGCGCCTATCCTATGCGCAGGTGTCGCTACCTTCAATGCATTGAAGACGTGCGGCGCGCAGGCTGGCGACACGGTGGCAATCCTGGGCATCGGTGGCCTGGGCCACATGGCGCTGCAATATGCACGGAACATGGGTTTCAGGGTTGTGGCCATCGGGCGAGGCGCCGATATTGCCGCCGATGCGTTGGCGCTGGGCGCGCATGTCTATATCGATAACCACCAGGAAGATGCCGCCTCGCGGCTCAGGGCTATGGGCGGCGCACAGGCCATTGTGACCATGATCGACCATGCCGAGACCATTTCGGCGCTACTGGCCGGCCTGGCACCCGAGGGGCGGCTGGTTGTTCTCAACCCCGCAAAAAGCCCGTTACCAGTCTCCGCAGGACTGCTTGTCGGCGGCCAACGCGGTATTCTTGGGTCGATCACCGGCACGCCCTGCGACAATGAGAAAACGCTGAACTTCAGTGTGCTCGTGAATGTGCGGCCGCAGATCGAAATCATGCCGCTGGAGAAAGCCGCTGAGGCATACGAAAAGATGAAGTCCGGTAACGCGAAGTACCGCATCGTGCTGACCATGGACCATTTGCGATGAGTGCGCTGCACCTCGCTGCAAGGGTGTCAAAAATCCCGAAATATGACCAAGTACAACGCCACTCCAACCATCCACTCTTCCGCTCTTCTTGAAGGGGTCCAGAGCGGCAACATCTGGCGACTGTCCATCGCCCAGGCACTGGCCGGTGCTAACTCGGTGGTGGTTTATGCCACGGGGGCCATCGTCGGCGACATGCTCGCACCCGTGCCCGTGCTGGCTACCTTGCCCATTTCCATCTTTGTGGTGGGCATGGCGGCGTGCATTTTGCCCATCGGTGCGATCTCCCGCAGGTATGGCCGCCGCGCTGCCTTCCTGGCAGGCACCGGGGCCGGTGTATTGACCGGCCTGCTGGCGATGCTTGCGGTCATCCTTGGCCTGTTCTGGCTGTTTTGCCTGGCGACCTTCTTCGGAGGCGGCTACGCCGCCGTCGTCCTGTCCTTTCGCTTTGCGGCAGCCGATGGTGTGGCACCGGCCCGGCGCGCACGGGCACTATCGCTGGTCATGGCCGGCGGTGTGGCTGCAGGGGTGGTGGGGCCGCAATTGGTGAACTGGACCATGGATCTGTGGCCGACGCACAAGTTCGCAGTCACCTTCCTGGTGCAGGGTCTCGTTGCCGCGCTCTCGGCGCTTGTACTGCTCGGGGTCAAGCTACCCCAACCCACCGTTGCAGAAATGGCCGGCGGCAGACCGCTCACCGACATCGCACGTCAGTCGCGCTTTGTCGCCGCCGCGATCTGTGGCGCAGTGTCCTATATGCTGATGAACTTCCTGATGACTGCCGCGCCGCTGGCGATGCATATCTGCGGGCACCCCCAGGCATCCGCCAACCTGGGGATGCAATGGCATGTCATCGCGATGTACGCGCCGAGCTTCTTCACGGGTTCTCTGATCGCACGGTTCGGCGCAAGCCGCGTGGCGATCGTGGGCTTGGCGTTGACCGGACTGGCTGCCGCGGTCGGGCTTGGTGGCATCGACGTGGCCCACTTCTGGGCCACGCTGATCCTGCTGGGCCTCGGCTGGAATTTCGGATTCCTCGGGGCATCGGCGCTGGTGCTGGAATGCCACCGCCCGGAGGAAAAGACCCGCGTGCAGTCGCTCAACGACTTCATCGTCTTTGGCCTGATGGCGATCGGCTCGTTCTCCTCGGGCGGTTTGTTGTCCGTCTACGGCTGGAACACAGTGCTGTGGGTGTCATTCATTCCACTTGCGCTGGCTCTGATGGCGCTGGCTGTAGCGATGAGAAGGAGCCGTGCCCTTCCCGTTGAACACAAAACCATGGCGTGAGACGTTGGCCGGGCAGCTTGCTGCCCGGTCAACGCTCAGGAACTCTGTCTCAATGCCGATCGCGAGGAAGAGACGACGCTGATAAAGCGCTGAAGCACAGACGAGCATCGGTCGCGGCGCCATACGAGTTCCCAATCCTGACGAATGGTCAGATCCGCCAACGGCATGAAAGCAACGGTCTCAGGAGCGATGCGGCGAGCACCTTCCGGCAAGATCGTGCATCCCATGCCGGCAGCGACCAGCGTCAGCATCGAGGCGGCGTCCACCCCGTGAACCGCGGTCCGCGGAATGAATCCGGCATCGAAGAAGCAGTGAATCAGCCGGTCGTGCCATGCCGGGGCGGCTGTGCGCGGCAGCCAGATGAACTCCAGGTCCTGAAGGTCCTTCAACACTTTGGGCCCCTTTCCCCTGGGCCATTTCCAATCCGCCGGATAGGCCAGCAACATCCGATCCGAGAAGACAGGAATTCCCTCGAAATCCGGGTCGTCGGGTGGGCGGAATAGCAGAAAGCCCGCGTCCAGCCTCCCTTCCGCAATCTGGCCAAGCTGAACATCGGAAAGCAGATGGTGCAGGGTGATTCCGACCCCTGGCACCTCCTTTCGATACTTCTTCAGCACTTCGGCGATCTTGGGCGCCAGGTTCTGCATGACGGGCAGTGCAATGGACAGGTGCCCGGATTCTCCGCGCCCGGCTCGTTGCGCTCGCTCTTTCGCAGCACTCGCGTCGTCAAGCAGCTTGCCTGCATCCTCCAGCAGTTGGATGCCGGCATCCGTCAACTTTACGCCGCGCGTGGTCCGCTCGAGCAAGCGTGTGCCCAGATCGTCTTCGAGAGACTGAATCTGGCGCGTCAAGGCTGGCTGAGCAATGTGCACCGACTGGGCCGCGACACTGATGCTCCCATGCTTCGCCACAGCGCAGAAGTAGCGTAACTGACGCAGATCCATGGCTATACCTTTTCAGCATCGATTGGATGTTCAAAAGGTATTTTACGGCATGACGACTCGTTCCTACCATTCATCGGCTTGCCTTGGCAAAGGTCGAAAACTCCGACGAGATCCAGAGCAAGAAAGATCGCGTCACCAACGCACCGCCTGCCGGCGGCAGCATTGCCTTCAATGCTGCCCTGGCATGCGGTCGGCGTTGATGACTCCAGAGGAGACAAAGATGATTCGAATGAGCAGGCGTCAAGTTCTTGGATTTATCGGTGGCATTGCGACTGCAGCCACCATTCTGCCCGCCTCCTGGGCTCAGGCCTTCCCGACCAAGCCAGTGACGCTCGTGGTGCCGTACACGCCGGGGGGCGCATCTGACGTCATGGCCCGTGCGCTGGCGGCTCGCATGGCCGACGATCTAGGCCAGCCGGTGATAGTCGAAAACCTCGGCGGGGCCACAGGTGCGATTGCCGCCCAGCGCGTCCTCAATAAGCCTGCCGATGGCTTGCAGGTTTATGTTGGCTCCTCAAACGAGCTGATTCTGGGGCCGCTAGCCACATCATCGCCACGCTTCAAAAGCGAGGATTTTCAGATGGTTGGCAAGGTCGGAGACCTGACCCTGGCCATTCTTTCGCGCGGCAGCCTGCCTCCGAACAATATCAAGGAACTGATCGAATACGCCGCGCTCCGTGCCCGTGAAGGCAACCCGCTTACCTATGGCAGCGTTGGTCCTGGAAGCCTGTACCACCTGCTTGGCGAAAAATTCTCGCAGCTCACCGGGGCACCGATGGTTCACGTTCCCTATAAAGGTGGAACGCCTTTGACCACCGACCTCATAGGCGGGCAGATCGACCTTTACCTGGGCGCCATGGGCGCAACTTCCACGCCGCTTGTCACCAACGGGTCCGGAAAACTCAAACTGCTGGCGATCATCTCGCCGGAACGACTGGACCTGTTCAGGAACATTCCGGCAGCAAGTCATACAACTTCACTGAAGGATTTCAGTTACAGCTTGTGGCTCGGTCTTTTCGTGAAGAAAGGCACTCCAGAGAACATTGTTCAGGCGCTTAACCGGGCCATGAACAAGTCATTGTCGGATCCAGTGGTGAAAAAAGCTGCAGATTCGCTGCAGGTTGTGCTCGCGCAACCCCAAAGTCAGGCCCAGGCCGAACAGCTCTATGCCGCAAGCACAGCGCGCTACCGAGCAGTCTTCCAGTCCATCGGATTCAGGCCTTGAGTATTTCAACCAGAAAAATTCCGGTAGCTACCTCACCCTATTTCGTCGCCCAGGTTATGTGCGCCACCAATAATTTCACTATTCCAAATCTCGATCAGCTCACCGCGTTTCGCCATGATCTGCACAGGCATCCGGAGTTGAAGTACGAGGAATGCCGCACTGCTGACAAGATCGCTGCCTACCTCTCAGCGCTAGGCATTCCCATGGTGCGTGGCTTGGGCACTACCGGTATCGTAGCCAGCATCCATGGCGACGACCGCAGCGAAGACAACCCGGGCCCGTCAGTGGGAATTCGCGCCGACATGGACGCGTTACCGCTGCAGGAAACCAACCAGTTCGATCACGCGAGCAAATACGACGGCCGCATGCATGCCTGCGGACATGACGGCCATACCGCCATGCTGCTGGGGGCTGCCGAACTGCTGGCAGCCAACCGCGACTTTGATGGCACGGTGCATCTGATTTTCCAGCCGGCCGAAGAGGGCGGCGCTGGCGCGCGCGTAATGATGGAAGAGGGCTTGTTTGACCGGTTCCCTTGTCAGGCTGTCTTCGCACTGCACAACTGGCCCGCGCTGCCCCAGGGACAAATGGGCGTGCGGGTTGGCCCGATCATGGCCGCTGCACAGCAGTTCCAGATCATCGTGCGAGGCAAGGGAGGCCATGCCGCACTCCCGCACACGGCGATTGACCCGATACCGGCAGCCTGCTTCATCGTGGCCCAATTGCAGACGCTGGTGTCGCGCGGCACTGATCCGCTGGACGCTGCCGTGCTTACCGTGGGCAAGATCGATTCCGGTACGTCACCGAACATCATCCCGGATGAAGCGCGCATCCACGGCACCTGCCGCACTCTGACCAGGGAATCGCAACAGTTCCTGGTCGAAGGCATACATCGAATTTCACGCCACGTTGCCGAAGCCCATTTCGCAACGGCCGAAGTCGTCATGAAGCCAGGCGGCTATCCCAATACGACGAATCACAAGAAGGAAGCCCTGTTCATGGGCGAGGTCATGCGCGAGATGGTCGGTGAGGACCATGCGCACACCGACGTGCTGCCCGCAATGACCGCAGAGGACTTCGGCTTCATGCTGCAGCAGATTCCCGGCGCCTATGGGTGGATCGGCAATGGCGCGGGTGGTAAGGCCGGTGTGGGTCTGCACAACCCCGGCTATGACTTCAACGACGACAACCTGGATCTGGGGGCGCGATTCTGGGACAGACTGGCGCGCCGCTGGTTCGAGACCCAGGTACGGCGCTAACGAGCCCACCCGTCGCGCCGGGCCGATGCAGCGGCAGCGGAAGCCGCCGCGACACTCGTGGTCGAGTGGCGCGGATGGATGAAGACGTCCAGGGCGCATAGCCGATAAAGCTGCCATGCCGCAACACTGCTGCGGTAGCAGCCCGGCAAGCAGTTGGATCCGTGTAAGGCGCGCTGAAAGCCGCGGCGGACGCAATGGCAAGTGCGAACCGAACAGGTCGCCGGGAGACAGGAATGAACCAGAATTCTTATATATACGAAGCCAGTATGAATGCCCTGGAGCGAAAGAGGCCGACGCGACAACGGCTTTTTCTCGTGTCCATCCTCTTTGTCGGGATTTCGATTGCCTATCTGGACCGCGTCAATATCGCAGTGATCGCGGCGAACGCGCAGTTCCTCGCTGACATGGGCATTGCCGGACAACCAGTGAAAGTTGGGCTCATGATGAGTCTCTTCCTGGGTGCCTATGGTATTTCCAATGTTGTCCTGAGTCCGCTCGGGGATTATCTGGGACCTCGCAGAGCCATGGTGGTTGCATATTTGATCATCTGCGCCTCGCTATTGGTGGGCGGGATGGCAAGCACTTTTGGCATCCTTCTGGCCACGCGCGTCTTGCTGGGCATCGGCGAAGGCCTCTACTACCCTATGCAGAACACGATCGTCAAGAATTGGTTTCCCCCGAAAGAGCGTGGCCGCGCAAATACCGCATGGCTGATTGGCCAATCGCTGGCACCCGCGGCTGCCATGCCAGTCTTCACTTATCTTGTGGCGGCGCACTCCTGGGAAGCGACTTTCCATTTTTCATTCGCGATCAGCCTTGTTCCACTGCTACTGCTGTGGTTCTTCACGGCCGATTCACCTCATGCGCACAAGCGCGTGAACGAGGCCGAGCTCAGATACATCGAAGAGAATATGGCTGGTGAAAAAGAGGGTGGCAAAGGCGCCGTGCCAGAGGGCGAGCGGTTTCTGCGGCGGGCGAAAATATACGCTTCCGACTATCGATTCTGGATGCTCCTGCTCATTCTTGCATCGAATTCAATCCTGTCGTGGGGGGTGGCAACCTGGCTGCCGACTTATCTCAGCAAAGAGCGAGGATTTTCCTGGCACGCCATGGGTTGGATATCATCGCTGCCGTTCATTCTTGGCTTCGTCTTCAAGCTCGCCGCAGGCATGATCATTGATCGCACCGGGAGAAATGCACCTGTCATCGCGTTAGCGGCATTGTTGTGTGCGGCGGGCGTGTACCTTGGGGTAACTATCCAGGACAATCACACGGCGGCCGTCCTACTCGCCTTCGGCATAGGTGCATCATCTGCGCAGATTCCGGGAGTCTTCACGCTGCTGCAAAAACTCGTACCACAGGCAGCCATGTCTTCTGCGGCCGGGACACTGAATGGCATTGCTGTGGGTTTCGGGGCGTTGTCTCCGGTATTGATAGGCCTTTCCATCAGCATGACCGGGAACTTTGGATCGGCTTTGTACTTCATTATGGGAATCGTATTGTTCGGGGGCGTTTTGGCCACCATTTTGTCTGCCAAAGGGCTATAGGCGTGCCATGGGCCGGTCGCGCTGACGAGTTCGCTCATCCTGACCCTCGGCAATAGTTGCAGCGCACGCGTTGCCGGGGCTTCAGCGTCCCGGAACAGAGCGCCGGGGCAGCACTGACCAATCGCTGATGGTTGCGCCGCGCCAGGCCGGGCAACCCTGGCAGCCGCTCGGCCTCGGCTGTCGCGGCTGACATGGCGGCAAGAAATGTTGAATGCCTAGCGGCCCGAATGCCGAGCCATTTCGACAAAGCCGGCAATGTATGCGATGTCTTTGTCGCCACGCCGGACGCCAAGATGGATGCTTTTCCGGATCCCGCGCTTGCTCAGCCGCAAGGCCCGCAAAGGCATGCCCGCGCCTTCTTCCTCCACCAGCCAGTCCGGCAACACGGACACGCCTCGCCCGGCGGCAACCAGCTGCAGCATCAGGTCTGTCGCTTCGGCGGTGCGGTGGCGTCGCGGCTGGCAATGCGCTGGGACCAGGAAGCGGGTGTAGATGTCCAGACGCTCGATGCTGACCGGGACCGTGATCAGCGTCTCGTCGATCAGGTCCTGTGGCCGTATGAAGGGCTGTGCTGCCAGCGCATGGGATGCATGGACCACCAGCACCAGTTCATAGTCGATCACCGGGGTGAAAACCAGCTCCGGCAGCTTGACCGGGTCGGGCGTGATCAGCAGGTCGATCTCGTGCCCCAGCAGCGCGGCGACGCCGTCGAAGCGGAATGAGGTGCGGATGTCGAAGTCGACGTCCGGCCACGCGGCAAGGTATTGCGGCGTCAGCCGCGCCAGCCATTTCTGGCAGGGGTGGCATTCCATGCCGACGCGCAGCGCGCCGCGGCGTCCCTCGGCGAAGTCCGCCAGGATGCGCTCGGCATGCTCGAGCTGCGGCAGCAGGCGCTCCGCCAGCGCCAGCAGGTATTCCCCCGCCTGCGTGAAGCGCAGGCCGCGGCCGCTCTTGGTCCAGATCGGCACGCCATGATGGTCTTCCAGCTTTTTGACCATATGCGACAGCGCGGATTGCGTGACGTTCAGCTTTTCCGCGGCCGCGGTGACGCTTCCGCTACGGCTTACCGCGACCAGTGCCGCGAGATGTTGGCGATCCAGCACGCATGACTCCCGTTCATTGGTTGATGAAAAGATACCATTTTTATTCATGCCTTGGCATCGCTATGCTGGCCCCCATCGAAGCCATCCGGCGCCCGCGGGCGCGTCCCCGAAGCGAGAACAAGGAAGCCATGAAGATTTATGCAACGGCAGTGCAAGGCGAGACGTCGGCGGGAGCCGGCCACGCGCCCAGCGTGTTCGACGAAGTCATCGACCGTGCCAGGTCGCAATCCATGAAGTGGGCCATTCCGGAAAAACTGCTGGCGCCGGAAGAAGCGGCTGCAAAGCCGTTGCCGATGTGGGTCGCCGACATGGATTTCCGCGCGCCGCAGGCCGTCATCGATGCGCTGCACGAAGCGCTGGATCACGGCATCTTTGGCTACCCCGGGGGTGCGACCGACAGCTACGTCGATGCCGTGGTCGCGTGGCAGGGCAGGCGGTTCGGCTGGGAAGTGGCGAAGGAATGGGTGGTGCAGACTTCCGGCATCATCACCGCGCTGAAGACGGCGATCCAGGCGTTCTCCGCCCCCGGCGATTCCGTGCTGATCCAGCCGCCGGTCTATGCGCACTTCCATAACGACGTGCTGATGAACGGCCGCCATCTCGCCTTGGCTCCGCTCGAGCGTACCGATGCCGGCTACCGCTTCGATCCGGCCACCTTCGATGCGGCGATCCGCGACGATACCAGGCTCTTCATCCTGAGCAATCCGCACAACCCCACCGGCAATGTCTGGTCCGAGGCGGAATTGCGGACCATGGGCGAGATCTGCCTGCGCCGTGGTGTCCTGGTTATCTCGGACGAGATCCATCAGGACCTGATTCTCAACCCTGAGAAGAAGCACATTCCCTTTGCTTCCCTCGGCGACGATTTCGCCCGGCACAGCATTACCTGCACGGCGCCCAGCAAGACCTTCAACCTGCCGGGATTGCAGAGCGCGAACGTATTCGTACCGGACCGGCGCCTGCGCGACGAACTGCGCCGCCAATACGACCGCAACATGTTTCCGCTGGTCAATACGCTGGGCATGGTTGCCGCCGAGGCAGCCTACGCCCACGGCGAACCATGGCTGGAAGAGCTGCTGGCATACCTGCGCGCCAATCACGAACATTTTCGCGAGTCGGTGCATCGCGCGACCTCGCGCATCCAGGTGCTGCCGGCCGACTCGCTCTACCTGGCGTGGATGGACTGCCGCGGCCTCGGCATGGATGCGCCGACGCTCGACCGGTTCATGCTGACCAGGGCCCGCCTCTGGCTCGACAAGGGCCAGAAGTTCGGCATCGAAGGCCACGGCTACATGCGCGTCAACCTGGGCTGCCCGCGCGCGACCGTGGATGAAGCGATCAGCAGGTTGACCGCCGCCGTCGCCGGACTCTGATCCGGTTCCGCGAACTGAGGACGAAGCCAGCCGGCAGCCGATGGAAAAGGAGCCATCGGCCGCGGGCGGCGCTCGCCCGGCCATCGGCCGACTACGGCTGCCCGCCGCGGTCCGGACAATGGCCGCTCACACCGACAAGCATCACAAAGAGATGTACCAAAGGAGACAGTGCAATGCACAGCAAAACCGACGCTCGGCCCTATGAACAGGAAGAGCTCAGACGAGATCTGAAAAGCCGCCATATCCAGATGATCGCCATCGGCGGCGCGATCGGCACCGGCCTGTTCTATGGCTCGTCCTGGGCCATCAAGACCGCGGGCCCGGCGATCATCCTGACCTACCTGGTCGCCGCGGTGGCGATCTACTTCGTCATGCGGGCCCTGGGCGAGATGGCGGTGGAGGAGCCGGTCTCCGGGTCCTATATTTCGTACTCGAACCGGTATATCCACCGCTTTGCCGGCTTCCTGAACGGCTGGAACGCGTTTATCTTCCTGCTGGCGACAAGCGCGGCCGAACTGAACGCACTGGGCAACTACGTGCACTTCTGGTTCCCGACCATGCCGATCTGGGTGACCGCGCTGATCGCCGTATCGGTGATGTTCTTCGTAAACATGATTGGCGTGAAGTTCTACGGCGAGGCCGAGTTCTGGTTCGCGCTGATCAAGGTGACGGCGATCGTTGCCATGATCGTGTTCGGCGTCGGCATGATTTTCTTTGGGCTGGGCAACCATGGCGAGCCCATCGGGCATCACAACCTGGTCGACCATGGCGGCTTCTTCGCCAAGGGCATCGGCGGCATGGTGCTGTCGATCGTGATGGTGGCGTTCTCGTTCGGCGGCATCGAGAACCTCGGCCTGGCGGCGGGGGAGGCAAAGGATGTCAAGACCACCATGCCCAAGGCCGTCAGCGCGACGTTCTGGCGCCTGCTGATCTTCTACGTCGGTGCCATTGCGGTGCTGCTGATGATCTTCCCGTGGACCTCGCTGACCGCGAAGGGCAGCCCGTTCGTCGATGTCTTCGCCAGGATCGGCGTGCCCGCCGCGGCCGGGATCATGAACCTGGTGGTCATCACCGCGGTGCTTTCCGCCGTGAATGCCAGCGTGTTCACCAACAGCCGCACGTTCTATAACCTGGCACTGCAGAAGAACGCACCGGCTTTCCTGGGCACCGTCAACCGCCGCAATGTGCCGTCGCGGGCCATCATGCTGGTGTTCGCCACCATGTTCGCCGGCGTGCTGCTGAACTACCTGATGCCGGAGAAGGCGTTCGAGCTGTTCTCGTCGATCACCGTGTTCGCGCTGGTGTGTGCCTGGACCTCGATCGTGGTCAGCCACCTGCGCTTCCGCAAGCTCAAAATGCAGGCCGGGCAGGCGCACAGCCTTTCCTACAAGATGCCGTTCTTCCCCTATGGCAACTACATTGCCCTGGCGTTCATCGCCGCGGTGCTGGTCTGCATCGCGATCCTGCCGGACATGCGGATGTCGCTGATGGTCTCGGCGGCGTGGGTGGCGATCGTGTTCGTCGCCTACAAGTTCTACACCCGCGAAGCGCAGCCGGCGCTGGCCGACCTGCCCGATGCGGATCCCAGGCTGCCATAGGACCGTGATGGCACCCACCATAAGGCTGGACCTCGACGAGCGGCGGGCCGCCGCTCTGGCGAGGTTTCTGCGCAACGTGACGTGGTCAGACCTGACCGCATGCGCCGGCGATGTCGAACAAGCCTTGCTGATGCGCGACGCGCTCGACACCGTCGGCCGCGCGCTGGTGCTGGGCGATGCCGGGCGCATCGCGCGGGGTGTCGACCGTCCCGGCGGGGTTCAGCGCAGCACCCGGTAGGACGATTGCACCAGCCCGGACGGGAAGTGACGGCTCGATTCAAGCTTCAGGCTCACGTCGCCCGGCAGCGCGCCGAACAACGGCCTGCCTGCGCCGATCAGCACCGGCGCGGTGGTGACCACCATGTCGGCGATCAATCCTTCGCGAAGGAACGACTGCACCAACTGGCCGCCGTCGACGTAGACGCGTTGCGCGCCTTCCGCCTCCAGCTGCGCCATTGCCTCCCGCGGCGTCGCACCGGAGAAGCGCACCTTGCCCTGCAACGCGTCGGGCACCGGCGTCCCGGCCAGTTGCCGGGACAGCACCAGCACCGGTCGGTCGTAAGCCCATGCGCCCATCGTGATGATTTTTTCATAGCTGCCGCGGCCCATCACGATCGCGTCCTTGTCGGCGATAAAGGCGGTGTAGCCATGGTCTTCGGCGGGGTCATCCCGCTCCAGAAGCCAGCCGATGTCGCCATCGGGGCGGGCGATAAAACCATCGAGGCTGGTGGCAATGAAGACGTGTCCGGTGATCATGGATACTCCGCTGGTTTTGTCGGCATGGAGATGGCACTGCAGTGGCGCATTCTATGCCTGCGGACACGTGCGTGGTCGCGGCGTTGTCGAATAAGGGCGCGATGGCCGCGTACCGAGCTACTTGCCGACCGCTTCCCCTTACCAGACCGTGAAGCCACCATCGACAGCGATGGCCTGGCCGGTGACAAAGCTTGCGCCGGGCGAGCAGAGCCACATCACGGCGCTGGCAATGTCGCCCGGCTCGCCCAGTCTTTGCATGGGCGTTGCGAGTGTCAGCTGGGCCATGTCTTGCTGGTTCTCGGGGCGCTCGGTGATGGCCGTGTGCGCAATGCCGCCGGGGCAAATGGCGTTGACGCGGATGCCGCGGCTGGCGTAGTCCACCGCAACGGACCGGGTCAGTCCGAGCACCCCGGCCTTTGAGGCAGAGTAGGCCGACAGTCCGGGTCCGCTGACGAGCCCCATGATGGAGGACGTGTTGACGATGACCCCGGCGCCGTGCTCCAGCATCCGCGCGCACTGGTATTTCATGCACAGCCAGATGCCCTTCAGGTTGACGGCAATGGTCTTGTCCCACTCTTCCTCGGAGAAATCGCAGATCGGCGCGCCGCGCGGCGCGATGCCGGCGTTGTTGAAGGCGAAATCAAGACGACCCAGGGAGCGGATGGTCTGGTCTATCGCCCTGGCGACGTCCGCGCCCTGGGCCACGTCTGCGCGGACAAAGATGGCCTTCGCTCCGGCTTGTTCGATGTCGTGCGCGGTTTCCTCAGCGGCTACCGTGGCGGTATCCAGCAGGGCGACGTCGGCGCCGGCGCTGGCGAAGCTGAGCGCGGTCTGGCGACCGATGCCGGTGGCCGCCCCGGTGACAAACGCAACCTTACCTTTGAATGACTGCATCTGGAGGCCTCCTCGCAGGGGTTTCAGTTCGCATGGCGCGCCAGCAGGTGCCTGGGTTCGCTGGCCAGTGGCGCGCAGACGAGGATACGGGGGCGTGAGCCGCTGGCCAACGTCAATTCGGACTAGTACGCCGGCGAAATCAGCGGGAGGACCTTGGCGCTGCATGCAAGCCCGCGGTGCCGTGCGTGGACGCGCGCCAGGCTGGCATCAGCCCAGGGAAAACGCGCTGTTCAGGATGGATCCGACCAACGTCGCCTGGCGCGTCACGCCGGTCTTGGAATAGATGGCGCGCAGGTGCGCCCGCGCGGTGTTCTTGCTGATGCCCAGTTCTTCGCCGGCCTCCTCGAGCGTCAGGCCGTTGGTCAGCGCCAGCGCCAGGCTGGATTCAGCCGGCGTGAAGCCAAAGAGCTTGCCCACCAGCTCGTGCGACGCCAGCGACTTGCGCGACGGGTCGCGGACAAAGATGGCGCAGGCGGGTCGCCGCAAAGTGTCTTCTGGCCATTCGCTGAGCGGAATGCTGCGGATCAGTACGCCCAGTCTCGGCTTGCCGGAGGGCCGCGAGACCGCGACGGCGTGGACCACGGACGAGGCATTGGACGCGCGTTCGGCCAGCGCCTGCCGCACCAGCTTCTGGAACTTCCGGTCCTCGGTCTGGTACTTCAGTTCGAGCGCGCTTCCGCGCCGGCGCATGCCATCGTTTGCAGCAAAGATCTCGTCCGCGAGCGGGTTGGTCTGCATCACCGAGCCGGACTCATCCAGCATGACCGTGCCCACCAGCATCCGGTCGAATGCATTGACATAGAGCTTGCGCTCCGAATTGGCGATATCGAACCTGGAGTGCAGCCGCACCGCGCGCTTCAGGTGTGGCAACAAGGCGCCGCAGGCAGCCTTCTCGGCATCGGAGAAGTTGGCGCCCTGGTGGCTGCGGCAGATGCGCAGGCGACATTCCACGCCATCCTCGGTGCGGAGGTCGGCGCCCATCATGTAGCCGACGTCGAAGGGTTGGTGGAACTGCTTGTACATTTCGCTGCTGCGCCAATGGCTGTCCCCGACCAGTTCGTCGACGGTGATGATCCGGTCCGTCGGCAGGTTAACGAACGGATCCAGCGCGAAATAATAATTGTGGTAGGAAGCTTCACCCGGCAGTACGGTGCCTTGCGCGGAAGCGTGGATCATCAGGCCGTTGCGGCCAGAGGCGGGCGATCGCAGGATGAGCGTGACATAGTTCGCGTGCAGGCACGTGCGGATCGCCTCCAGCGAGCGGCTCCAGGGAATGTCCTCCAGGGGCCCCTCATACAGCATCGCCAGCAGCTTGCTGAACTGGCTGAACTCCAGCATCGATGCCGCTGGCGGGTCCGGTGGCACGGTGGTTTTGGGGGGCATACCTGGTACTTCCGGTTAGGCGTTCACGGCACCGGTCATCGCTATCGACTGGCCATGCCGATCATGGCGGGAACAAGGGACGGCGACGCTGCCGGGCGGATGCTATGCGCCGGCCGGGCCGCCGGCATCGTGCAAACGGACTAGCCATGACCGGCCCACGGCCGCCGGCATCGCCCGCCGGCGCGTTAGCTCCTGGTTCTGGCGACGGGCAAGGCCACGTCGTCGGGAATCGGGCAGACATAAGGCCTGCCGCCGCGCCGCGCAACCAGTTCTTCTCGCGCCGCGGCCAGCAGTTCGGGCTGCTCGAGCAGGCGGATCGCAGTGGCTGCCATCGACCTGGCCGCGTGCACCATGCCGATATGCGCCAGCGACGAAGTCCCTTGCGAAACCATCTGCCAGGAGTGGAAGGGCGTGCCGAAGGCATAGCACGCGACCCAGCACTGCGCGGTCGGCGTGATCCAGCTGACATCGCCGACGTCGGTGGAGCCGTAGAGCAGCTCGGTGTCGTCCGGGTCGAACGGCCGCAGGCCATCGAACAGCGCCGGCGGCTTGCCGCGCAAGACGCTGGCCAGCGAGCGGCCGGCTTCGGCGACGTCGCTGTCGGGCAGGGTGGCATGGTGGCGCGCCGCATCCTCCTGCTCGCGCGCGCCGACCGGCAGCTTGCCGAGCTGCTGCATCTCGGCGTACAGGATCCGGTTGAGCGCGGTGTTCTGCATCAGGTTGGAGCAGGCCTTGTCGAAGCGGATCTCGACTTCGCAGCCGGTCATCAGGGCCGCGCCGCGGGCGATGTCGCACACGCGCGCGTAGAGCGCCGCGGCATCGTCGTTGCGCGCGGCGCGGATCAGGTAGAGCACCTCGGCGCGGGCCTGCACCACGTTGGGCGAGAGGCCGCCGCTGTCGGTGATGGCGTAGTGGACGCGCGCGTCGGGCGGCATGTGCTCGCGCAGGTAATTGCTGCCCACGTTCATCAGCTCCACCGCGTCCAGCGCGCTGCGGCCCAGGTGGGGCGAGTTGGCGGCATGCGCGGCGCGGCCATGGAAGACGAAGCTCGCCTGTACATTGGCCAGCGTGGCCTGGCTGAACACGCCGGTGTAGCTGGCCGGATGCCAGGTGAGCGCGGCCGACAGGTCGTCGAAAGCCCCGGCGCGTGCCATGAAGGTCTTGCCCGAGCCGCCTTCCTCGGCGGGGCAGCCGTAGAAGCGGATGCGGCCGGGCAACTTGTGCGCGCGCAGGTGCTGCTGCACCGCGAGCGCCGCCAGGTGCGCGGCGGCGCCCAGCAGGTGGTGGCCGCAGCCGTGGCCGTTCGGCCCGGGGCTTTCCCGCGACGGCATGCATTGCAGGGCGCCGCTCTCCTGGTTCAGTCCGGACAGCGCGTCGTACTCGCCGAGCACGCCGATCACCGGGCCGCCTTCGCCGAACTCGGCGTGGAAGGCGGTCGGGATGCCGGCGAGATCAGCCTGCACGCGGAAGCCGGCCTGCGCAAGGCCATCGGCATGCAGGCTGGCGGAGACCCGCTCGGCGTAGCGCAGTTCGGCCAGCCCCCAGATCTTGTCGCTGAGTTCGGCGAAGCGCGGGGCTTCGCGTTCAAAGAATGCGTGAAGGTGTTCGATGGGATGCATGCGGTCTTACTCCACCTTGATGCCCGCGCGCTGCACCACGGCGCGGTTGCGCTTGAGCTGGGTCTCGATCAGCGCCTGAAAGTGTGCTTCGTCGCCAGCGGCGGGGCTTGCCCCCATCTGTTCGAGCCGCGCCAGCACTTCCGGCGCCTGTATGGTTTTCAGCGCCGCGGCGCGCAGCTTGTCGGCCACGGGCGCCGGCGTTTTGGCCGGAACCGCCAGCCCGAACCAGCTGTTGCCCAGGTCGCTGAGGTCGCCATGGCCGAGTTCCTTGAGCGTGGGCACCTGCGGCAGCTGGGGCACGCGCTTGTCGCCCGCGACCGCGAGCGGCACCAGCTTGCCGGCCTTCACCTGCGGCAGTGCCGACGGCAGCTGGTCGGGCAGGATCTGGACCACGCCGGCGAGGGTATCGTTGAGCGCGGGGCCGATGCCGCGGTATGGCACGACGGTCATCTTCACGCCCAGCTTGTCGTTCATGGCTTCGACCAGCAGGTGCCCGAGGCTGCCGACGCCGGGCACCGCGCTGCTGTACGCGCCGGGCTTGCGCTTGAGCTCCGCCACGAAGCCGGCAAAGTCCTTCGCCGGCATGGCCGGATTCACGGTGATGACGGCGGGCATGCTGACCAGCATGGCCAGGGGGCGCAAGTGCTGGTTGGTCTTGGCGGCCTTGTCGTAGAAGATCGGGTTGACCGCCAGGGTGCTGACCGTGGCCAGGCCCAGGGTATAGCCGTCCGGCGGCGCCAGCGCCACCACCTCGGACCCCATCATGCCGCCGGCACCCGCGCGGTTTTCCACCACCACGGCCTGGCCAAGTTCCTTGCGCATGCGCTCGGCGACCACGCGCGCGATCAGGTCGCTGGAACCGCCGGCGGCAAAGGGCACGATCAGCCGCAGCGGCTTGCTCGGGAAGGCCGTCCCGGCGGCGGCCGCCGACGGCAACAGGCAGATGGCCAGCGCGGCCAAAGGGCGGCAAGCTTGCGCGAAATGGGAAATGACATGGGGACTCTCCGACCGAGACGGGAAATGGCGCATACGGCGCCGCCGGAGGGCGGGACACCCGTGATATGCTCGCCCGCTAATGTAGAAGCGGACGGGGGAGCCCACCAGCCGCTTTTCCCCGTCAGCTATCGGCACTATCAATAGCCTCCACCCGATGCCTCGGATTGCGAGCGATTCCCCGCCCTTGCCGTCGGCGTGGCCGGACCTGGCCGACGTCGGCACCTCCACGCTTGCCAGGGTGCTCTACACCCGGCTTGCCACGCACGGCAGGCTGCGGCAACTGCAATTGCTGGTGGCGGTGAGCGATTGCGGCAGCATCGCGCGCGCCGCCGGCGAAATCCCCATGAGCCAGTCGGCCGCCACGCAGGCCCTGGCCGAACTGGAGCGGATCTTTGGCACGCAACTGTTCGAGCGCCACGCACGCGGCATCCGGCCCACGCCGGCCGGGCGCGCCCTGACGGATGCCGCGCGCGGTGTCATGACCCGGCTGCAACAGGCCGCTGAGTCGCTGGCCGCCATCCGGCAAGGCGCCAGCGCAGCGTTGCGGATCGGGGCGATTCCCGCCGCCTCTGGTGCACTGGTCGCGCCGCTGCTGGGCGCCTTCTACGATGCCCATCCGGACGTCCACCTGGAATTGCAGGAAGACAGCGGGTCCAGCCTGCTGCCCCAGCTTGCCGGCGGCAACCTTGACGCGGTGTTCTGCCGGACGCCGCAGCGGCTGCCGGCAAGCCTGGTCTTCGAACCGTTGCTCGACGACGATGTGGTGATCCTCGCCGCGCCCAGCCATCCCATGGCCGGCCGGCGCAACCTGCCGCTCGAGGCGCTGGCCGGCGCGCGCTGGGTGCTGCCGGCAGCCAGCATCCAGCTGCGCGAGGTATTCGAAAGCCTGGTGCTCGGCGCGCTGCCCGAGGCCAAGTGGTTCCCGGTCTCGACACTGTCGCTGCCCGCGCTCGAAGGCCTGCTGCAACAGCCGGGCGCCGTCACCCTGATACCGCGCAGCGTGTCGGCCGGCATGCTCGCCGGTGCGCGCGTCTGCCGGCTCGACGTGGCCATGTCGGTGCCGCTGTCGCCGCTGGGCGTTGCGCACTCCGCGCACGATGCGCCTGGCCTGCTGCGGGACTTCCTGGCGCTGCTGCGTGAGCGGCTCGAACGGAAAACTACAACCGGGGGCCGGTGAGGGCGGGCGCCGCTCGCGGGTCAGACGCGCGGCACCTTGCGCATCGCGCCGGCATCACCATGGCTCTGTGCGCCAGCCCTGGCCGGTCGCCACCAGCCGATCCGTCAAGCCAAGGCTGTCCATGAAGGCATCGTCGTGGGACACCACCACCAGCGCGCCCTGATAGCCGCGCAGCATGGCTTCCAGCGCCTGCACGGAAGGCAGGTCCAGATGGTTGCTGGGCTCGTCCAGCAACAGCAGGTGCGGCGGTGGATCGGCATACAGCACGCACGCCAGCGCCGCCTTGAGACGCTCGCCACCGCTGAGCGAGCCGCCAGGCGCTGCGATCTTGCGGTGATCCAGGCCGAGGTGCGCCAGGCGCATGCGCAGATCGCCTTCGGTAGCGGTCCCGTTCGCCTCCAGCATCTGTTCCAGCACGGTTCGTTGTGGATCCAGGCTGGCCAGGCGCTGGTCCAGGTAGATGCCCTCCACCGACATCCTGCAGGTCCCCGCCAAGGGCTCAAGCTGGCGGGCGAGCACCTTGAGCATGGTGGATTTGCCGCAGCCGTTGGGGCCGACCACGCCGATGCGCTGCTGTCCCGTCAAGGTGAGGCTGAGGTGGCGCGTGGCAGCGCGGACAAACGGCAGCTCCACGGCCTCGAGTTCCGCGACACGTCGTTGCGAACGCAGCGCAACCGGCAGCTCGTGCACCACGATGGCCAGATCGTTTTCGACCCGCTGCGCGGCCTCGCGCACCCGCTCGGCGCTTTGCGCCCGGGCCGCGGCATGCTGCTGGCGCAGCTTGCCGGCGGAACTTTCGCTGCGTTCCTTCTGGCGGCCCAGCAGGATCCTGGCCTGGTTGGCTTCGTGGCCTTGCCGGTTGCCGCGGGCCTGGCGTCGTTCCAGGCGCTCGCCTTGCTCGCGCAGGGCCTGCGCTTCGCGCCGCTGTTCGAGCTTGCGTTGTTCGAGCTGCTGGATCGCGCTCTGTTGCTCCTGCTCCTTGCATTGCGCGAAGAAGGCGTAGTTGCCACCATAGCTGCGCAGTCCCAGGGAAGACAGTTCCACGATGCGCGCCATGGCCCCCAGCAGTTGCCGGTCATGGCTGACCACAAGCAGCCCTCGTGGCCAGCGCTGCAACTGCTCGACCAGCGCCTGGCGGTTGGGCCGGTCGAGATGGTTGCTGGGCTCGTCCAGGACCAGGAAATCGGCATCCGACAACAAGGCGCCGGCCAGCGTGACGCGCATGGCTTCGCCGCCACTGAGCGCGCTGGCAGGCGTCGCGGCATCGAGATGGCCCAGGCCATTGCGCTCCAGTTCGTGCTGCAGCCGCAGGCGTATGTCCCAGCGCTCGCCCACGGCATCGAAGTCTTCGGGCGCACTGCTGCCGGCTTCGATGCGTTCGAGGGCATCGAGTATGGTGCGCACACCCGCCAGGTCCGAGACCGTAGCGCCGGGCGGATGCGATATCTGCTGGGCGAGGTAGTACACGCTGCCATGGCGCGTACAACGCCCGGCGGCCGGCTGCACTTGTCCGGCCAGCATGCGCGCCAGCACCGTCTTGCCCGCGCCATTGCGGCCGACCAGGCCGGTGGGGCGCTGGTCGAACTGTTCGGTGAGGTCGGAAAAAAGCGTCCTGCCGTCCGGCAGAACGAAAGACGCGCCTTCCAGCGCGAGACAGGGATTCGTCATGGGTAATTCCAGGGATGCCAGAAGCTCCCCCTGCTCATGGGGGTAGGTGGAGACTGGCCGTCATGAAGACGGCGGCATCAATGGCGCATGACGAGTACCTCGGTGATGGGATCGGGTTGCCATGTTAAGGGCTTTTGCGGCGGGAGGCAATCGCGTGCCCTGCGCAAGCGGGCAGGTGCTCCGCTTGCAACTCCTGATTTCGCGCCTAGACTCCATATGGGCAAACCGCGCGCTTGCTTGCGCGGCTTGCGATCCCCGCCATGTCCGCTGTCCGCCCTTCCCGTTGGCTGGCAGGCCTCCTTCTGTCCGGCCTGATGGGCGCGCTCAGCCTGTGCGGACCGGCTGCCGTAGCCCAGCAAAAAACGCCATCGCAAAATCCGCCAGCCGCTGCATCGACCCCTGCCGCTACCGCCGCGACAGGCCAGGCCACTCCCGCCAAGCCGCGCGGCCTGAACCTTGCCAACAAGCCCCGTACCGGCGACTTCGACGTGATGCTGAAGAGCCACGTCATCCGCGTGCTGGTGCCGTACAGCCGCACGCTTTACTTCAGCGACAAGGGCCGCGAGCGCGGACTGACCGCGGAGCTGGTGCGTGACTTCGAGCGCTACCTGAACAAGAAATACGCCGACCAGCTCGGCAAGCGCCCGCTGACCATCATCATCATCCCGACCACGCGCGACCGGCTGCTGCCCGACCTGATGGCGGGGCTTGGCGATATCGCCGCCGGCAACCTCACCGAGACCGAAAGCAGGCTGAAGCAGGTGGACTTCACCGCGCCGCGCGACCGCAAGCCGGTGCGCGAGCTGGTGGTCACGGGGCCAAAGGCGCCGCCGTTGCAGCGCCTCGACGATCTCGCCGGAAAGACCGTGCATGTACGGCGCGCCAGCAGCTATTTCGAAAGCCTGACCGTGCTGAACGACGGCCTGCGCCACGCCGGCAAGGTGCCGATCAAGCTGGTCATGCTGCCCGACGCGCTCGAGGACGAAGACGCGCTCGAGATGCTCAACGCGGGCGTGCTGCAGATCCTGGTGGTCGATGACTGGAAGGCGGCGATGTGGGCGCAGATCCTGCCAAACATCAAGGTGCGCGAAGACCTGGCCGTGCGCGAAGGCGGCTATACCGGCTGGGCCTACCGCAAGAACAGCCCGCAACTGCGGCAGGCGATCGAAGACTTCTACTTCAATTTCGTCAAGAAGCAGGGCGGGGCGGAGTACCGGCTCAAGCAGACCATGCTGCGCATCAAGCAGATCAAGAACAATACCGACGATGCCGAGTACAAGCGCTTCCAGCAGACCATTGCCTTCTTCGAGAAGTATGGCAAGGACTATGGCTTCGATCCGCTGATGCTGGCCGCGCAGGGCTTCCAGGAATCACAGCTGAACCAGGAGGCGCGCAGCCATGTCGGCGCGGTCGGCATCATGCAGATCATGCCGGCCACCGGCAAGGAACTGAATGTCGGCAATATCCGGATGGCCGAAGCCAACGTCCACGCCGGCGCCAAGTACATGGACCGGCTGATGACGAAGTACTTCCCCGACGCGCATTTCTCGGAAGCGAACCGGCCGCTGTTCGCCTTTGCCAGCTATAACGCCGGGCCGGGCAATATCGCCAAGATGCGCAAGGAAGCGGCGGCGCGCGGACTGGATCCCGACAAGTGGTTCAACAACGTCGAGATCGTGGTGGCGGAGAAGATCGGCATCGAGACCACCACCTATGTGCGCAATATCTTCAAGTACTACGCGGCGTACCGGCTGATGCAGGACATGCAGGCGTCGCGCGAGCGTGCGATCAGGCAGATGCAGAAATAGCGGCCGGCACCGGCAGCCGACCCACAGCGCGGCGCCGGGCGCACTCGGTTGGCCGGCCGCTTGCGTCGAACGGATCAGGCGGACTCGTCCGGGGTGCGTCCGGGGGAACATTGCCAGCATTGCAAGTCCTTGCCGCCGATGCCCCATGCCATCCTGCGGGTGCCAGTCGGCAGGCGGATGTGAACTGGCATCGGCCACCCCCTCCTCCGCGCACGCGGACCATCCCTAAACCCCCTTCCTCTGCCCACGCCAACGCGAGCGGCCGCGCCGCTCCGTGTCAGAAAAGGGAAAGCCCAAGACGCCCAGGGGAAAGCGCAATGCCCGGCACGGCCTGATGATTGGCCACACAGGCCGTCCCACAGGCAAGCCAGCCGGGAAGCCGACGCGCACTTTCATATTCGACAGCAGACAGGAGACACATGGCGAAAGTCATCAGGATTTACGAAACGGGCGGGCCCGAGGTCCTTCGATTTGAGACCGCTGCCATCGGCGAGCCGGGGCCAGGCGAGGTCCGCGTCCGTCATGTGGCCGTAGGACTGAATTTTGCCGACACGTATTTCCGCAGCGGCACGTATCAGGTTCCGCTGCCCAGCGGCATCGGCAACGAAGCAGCCGGCGTGATCGAGGCCGTGGGGGCCGGCGTCGCCCACCTGGCGGTCGGCGACCGCGTGACCTATACCGGCTTCACCAACACGCTGGGCGCCTACAGCACCGAGCGGTTGATCCCTGCCGCGCCGCTGATCAAGCTGCCTGAGGCGATCCGATGCGAAGTCGCCGCGGCGATGACCATGCGGGGCTTGTCAGCCGCCTACCTGATGCGCCGGATCTACCCGTTCAAGGCGGGCGACACCATCCTGCTGCATGCCGCGGCGGGGGGTGTCGGCCTGATCGTTTCGCAATGGGCCAAGCTGCTGGGGCTGACCGTGATCGGCACGGTTTCGACCGAGGCCAAGGCCGAAGTGGCGCGCGCCCATGGCTGCGATTACACCATCAACTACAGCCATGAGGACGTGGCCAGGCGCGTGCGCGAGTTGACGGATGGCGTGGGCGTGTCCGTGGTGTTCGACAGCGTCGGCAAGGACACCTTCATGGCCTCGCTCGACTCGCTCAAGCGCCGCGGCCTGCTGGTATGCGTTGGCTTTGCCTCGGGCCCGGTCAGCGGTTTCGATCCGGCCATCCTGGCCCGCAAGGGCTCGGCCTACCTGACGCGCCCTGGCCTGGCCGACTATATCGCCGACCCTGCCGAAAAGGCGGAACTGGTCGATGAACTGTTCGGCCATGTCGCGGCGGGCCGCATCCGCATCGAGATCAATCAGCGCTATGCCCTGGAGGATGCCGTGCAGGCGCACCGCGACCTCGAGGCGCGCAAGACCACGGGCTCGTCCATTTTCGTGATCTGAAGGTTTCCGGCTTGCCAAGCGCCTTCTTCTGATCCGACATTCCCGACATTCACGATTCATCCTGGAGACACAACACCATGAACTTCCTTGACGGCCACCTGTATCCCGAGAACCAGCAGCCGCTGATCATTACGGCGGCGCCTTATGCGCCGGGCTGGATTCCCTCGGACTTCCCGGAAGACATTCCCGTCACCATGGAAGAACAGATCCAGAAGGCGGTGGATTGCTATGAGGCCGGTGCCAGGGTGCTGCATCTGCATGTCCGCGAAGCCGACGGCAAGGGCAGCAAGCGCTTGTCGATGTTCAACGAGCTGATCGCCGGGGTGCGCGCCGCCGTGCCCGACATGGTGATCCAGGTGGGCGGCTCGATCAGCTTCGCGCCCGAAGAGGGCCAGGCCGCCAAATGGCTGAGCGACGACACGCGGCATATGCTGGCCGAACTCGAGCCGAAGCCCGATCAGGTCACGGTGACCGTCAACACGACCCAGATGAACGTGACCGAGCATGCCGGCGTGGATGACTTCAAGGGCGTGTCGCGCGGATTCCCGCACCTTTACGACACGTACAAGGACATGATCGTGCCCTCGAATCCCAGCTGGGCCGAGGAACATATCCGGCGACTGTCGGCCGCCGGTATCCAGAGCGAGTTCCAGGTCTACAACATCAACAGCTTCGAAACCATCGAGCGGATGATTCGCCGCGGCGTCTACAAGGGCCCGCTGGTGATGAACTGGGTGGCGATCAGCGGCGGCATGGACCAGGCGAATATCTACAACCTCGCCAATATGCTGCGCGCGGTCCCCGATGGCGCCGTGGTGACGGTGGAAAGCTCGGTCCTCAATGTGCTGCCCATCAATATGATCGGCATGGCGCTGGGCCTGCATGTGCGATGCGGCATCGAGGACGTACTGTGGAACCAGACGCGCACGGGCAAGATGAGCTCGGTCGAGCAGATCAGGCAACTGGTGCGTATCGCGGGCGAATTCGGTCGCCCCATCGCGACCGCGCAGCAAACGCGCGAAATCCTCAAGCTCGGCGTTTTCTACGACACCGTGGAAGAGACGCTGCAGGCCAATGGCTTCGCCCCCAATCGCAATGGCGGCCACCAGGGATTCCTGCGCAAGCAGGAAAGCCTGCCGGCCTGAGGCCCGGGCGCGGGACAGAACAAGGATATGGAGGGTGACAATGGCATTTCCAAGGCAGTGGTTTGCAGTCCCGCTTGGCGCCGCAGCGCTCGCGGCGTTGTGCGCTTCGGCGCCGGTGGGCGCGCAGGATGCCTGGCCCGCGCGCCCGATCCAGATGGTCGTGGCGTCGTCGGCAGGGTCGGGAACCGATGCGCTGGCGCGCCTGCTGGCGCAACGCTTGTCGGTATCGCTGAAGCAACCGGTGGTGGTTGACAACCGCCCGGGCGGCAGTGGGGTGGTCGGGACCAGCTTCGTTGTCAAGGCACCGCCCGACGGGTACACGCTGCTTTACACCACGGCGTCGAACATGGTTATCGCGCCGGCTGTGCTGAAAACCATCCCTTACGATCCGAAGAAGAGCCTGGTGCCGATTGCCGAGACGGCTGAGGGTGGCGTGGTGCTGCTGGTGAGCAACGACCTGCCGGTTCACAGCCTGCCGGAGCTGGTCCGGTTCGTGAAGGCGAATCCGGACAAATACGGCTACGCCACCTGGTCTACGGGATCTTCCGGGCAATTGACGATGGAATGGCTGAAGAAGCAGACCGGCATGCAGACCGACCACGTTCCGTACCGGACTTCGAACCAGCTCTTGACCGATCTGGCTTCAGGCGTCGTGAAAATAGGCTGGACCGATCCGGGAGCCCCCATTCCTTTCCTGCGTTCGGGGAAGATCCGCGCCATTGCCATTACCGGCAATGCGCGCGCGCCGCAGTTGCCCGAGGTCAAGACCATGGGCGAGCAGGGCTACAAGTTCGACGCGGTGGGGTGGTTCGGCGTCTTCGCGCCGGCGGGTACCAATCCGGCGATCCTGAAGAGGCTCGGCGACGAAATCAACAAGGTGCAGAAGGCTCCCGATCTCGCCGCCGCGATGAAAACGATGAACTTCGGGCCGCCGCCCGTGACCACGCCTGAGCAGTTCCGGGAGATGGTCGGCCGCGATCTGCAACTCTGGTCGAAGATCGCTGCCGATGCCCGGATCCAGATCGACTAGTGAGAAGCGGCAACACAGGGCGAACGCCAATCCTTCGCGTGCAGAGTGAAGGCTGCGTTCGCCCAACGAGTATGGGCAGCTGTAAGGTGATCAAGAGGTACGAACATGAAGCAATACAACCATAACTTTGGGTGGCGGGGATGCGTCGTGGCGATCGGTGTGGGTGTCGCCGCCTGGATGCCCGCGGCCCAGGCCCAGCCGGATTGGCCGACGAAGCCGGTCCGCCTCGTGGTGGGCGGTCCCGCGGGCGGCACCGCCGACGCACTGGCGCGGCTGCTGGCGGAAGGCCTGCACAAGACGTGGGGCAAGCCGGTGATCGTGGAAAACAAGGCGGGCGCAGCGGGTGCGCTGGCCATCGGCGACTTGCAGTCGACCGGCAAGGATGGCCATACCCTGTTGCTGATACAGGGCGGTGTGGTGAGCGAAGCGCCGCTGGCCAACAAGGTCCAATACAAGCCATTCAGCGACCTGAAGCCCCTGGCACAGGTCAGCCGCACGGGCTTGGTGCTGGTTGCCAACAAGGATGCGCCGTTTGCCGATCTCAAGCAGCTGGTGGCATACGGCAAATCGCAAAAGGACGGGCTCGTGTTCGCTTCCTATGCGCCGGGCTTGAAGGGCCACACCTCGGGCATGCTGTTCGGGCAGCTGGCCCAGGTGCCAATGCGGCATGTGGGCTACAAGGGCTCGCCGCCGGCATTGAACGACCTCATGGGGGGCCATGTTCCACTGATGTTCGATGGGGTGACAACCTCATTGCCGCTGATCAGGGCGGGAAAGATCAAGGCGATCGCGGTGGCCTATCCGTCCCGGATCTCCGGGCTGGAGGCGGTGCCTACCTTCAAGGAGCTCGGTTATCCCCAGCTGTCGCAGGCAGGCTGGTTCGCGGTGTGGTCGCGCCCGGACGTTGCCCCGGAAATCCAGCATAAGGTCCGCGAGGCAACGCTGGCTTACTTCAGGCAACCCGCGGTGCAGAAGCGCATCAAGGAAATGGGCATGGAGCAGGGGGATGCCGCCACTTCGGACGAGATGATGGCGGACCTCAGGCAAGCGTACCAGCAGCAGGCCGCGCTGCTGAAGTCCATCAACTACCAGCCGGAATAGTCTCGCCACGGCAGCGCGGGGCAGGCTCATGCAACGATCAGCCTGCGCCGGTCCGGGGGTTCACGCTGGTGCAAGCGCTGGTGGAAGGGGGCGGGTTCCCGGCCCGCCTCGCTGCTCGTGGATATCAGGCGCGACGACCGCCGTTGCGGCTGGACCGCACAGGGTCACGCAGGCCGGGAACGACGGGAACGGCCGGGGTTATCGAGACCATGCCCGGGGTCCAGGCCGATCTTCAATATGGCGCGTCACCGACGATGGCGGTGCGCTCCATTTTGCGATGACACGGCGGGTAATCCATGACTGCGTAATGCTGGGTTGAGCGGTTGTCCCAGAACGCAACACTGTTTTTCTTCCAGCGGAAGCGCACCTGGTATTCGGGGATCATGGCCTGGCTGACGAGGTAGCTGAGCAAGTTGCTGGCGCCCGGCGCCTTGTCCAGACCGAAGCGAACGTTGGCCGGCACGTTGTAGTTGGTGAAGTGCGTGGTAAAACTGCCGTTGACGAACAGCACTTTCTCTCCGGTTTCCGGATGGATGCGCACCACCGGGTGTTCGGCATCGGGGTACTGAGCCTTCAGCGCAAGACGCTTTTCGATTGGCATCGCGGCGCCAAAGCTTGCTTCGATGCTGTGGCGCGCGCGCAATGGGGCGATCTTCGCCTTGATCTCCTCGGGCAACTGCTGGTATGCCTCGACCATGTTGACCCACATGGTATCGCCGCCCACCGGCGGGCATTCGACACAGCGCAGCACGCAGCCCATCGGAGGCTTTTCGCGCCAGGTGGCATCGGTATGCCAGGAATTCTCGTGGCGGTCGGGTGGGCTGTCCGGCGTCTTATAGATCTGGACGAGTCCGCGGTGATCGGGGTGGCTGCCCACCACCGGATGGTCTTCCAGCTGGCCAAAGCGGCTTGCAAAGGCCACGTGCTGCGCGCGCGTGATGTCCTGGTCGCGAAAGAACAGCACCCGATGCTTGAGCAGCAGTGCGTGGATTTCGGCCATTTGCTGGGCATCCTCGGCGGCCACGCCCAGATTGACGTTGCCGAGCTCTGCGCCGATCGTGCAGGTGAGGGGCTCGACCCGGATCGTGCCGAGAGATGTTGCGCGAACCACGGCGGGTGCCGCCGCTAGTGGCTGATTCATGACGTTGTCTCCTGTAGTAATCGTGCCGCCACAGCAGTGTGTCGGCTGCCGCCGTTTCCCGCTTGACAGTACGTGACAGGCATTTATCCTTATGTGTCACAGCCCCCGTCCCCGCCCGTCCGATGTCGTCACTTGTCCGCGCCGCAGCCCTGACCAACTTCAGCGAGCTTGCCCGAGCCGCCGGACTGGATCCGGTACGCATGCTCCTCGATGCGGGATTGAACCCGAACGCGCTGCGCGAGCCGGACATCATGATTCCCGTGGAGCGCCTTGGGCGCCTGCTGCAGGCGGCCGCAACCCTGTCAGGCAACGAGAGTTTCGGGCTGTGCATGGCGGAATCGCGCCTGTTATCCAATCTCGGGCCGGTAGGGCTGCTGATCCGAGACCAGCCGACGCTGCGGGACTCGCTGCAGATGCTGATGCGCTATCAGGCGCTGCTTAACAGTGCCTTGTCGCTGGCGATCGAGGAGTGCGGCGATCTGGTCATCATCCGCGAAGGGGTCATGGCCGGCAATGCGCACGAGCCCACGCGCCAGCGGGTCGAGTTGGCGCTGGGCGTCATGGTGCGGCTGATTCGCCAGCTTCACAAGCACGACTGGGAGCCGGCGCGCGTGTGCTTTGAACATCCGGCCCCGCGCGACCTCAGTGTGCACCAGCGATTTTTTGGCCCCAACGTCGAGTTCAACTACGACTTCAACTGCATCGTCTGCCCGAAGGCGGATCTCGACGCGCGCAACCCGTATGCCGATCCGGCCATGGCGCGCTATGTGCAGCAATTGATAGACACCGCGGCCATGTCGCGGCAGGCAACCATGCTCGACGACGTCCGGCGCATGGTGGTGCTGCTGCTGCCCAGCGGGCGCTGCAGCATCGAGCAGGTCGCCGAGCACCTGGGCATCGGCTGCCGCACCGTGCAGCGCCGCCTGGCGGAAGAGGGGAAGCCGTTCTCGTCGATCGTCAACGACATCCGCACGGAACTCGCGGCGCGCCACGTCATGGAAACCAACCGTCCGTTGACCGAGGTGGCGACGCTCCTGGGGTTCTCCGCGCCGAGCGGGTTCTCGCGCTGGTATCACGCGCACTTTGGCTGCAGCCCCAAGGAAAGCCGCACCGCGCGCGGTCGTGCGCAGCCTGAACTGCCTGCCTGAGCCTGGCTGCGCTTCGACCACCCCGGCGCATCGCTGGTCCGATCGCCATCGCGGTGCAGGCCGAGCACATTGCCGGCGAGTTCGAGACCTTCGTACGTTGAGCGCCGCGTCGCACGTGGGGAACGGCCCCTTGTACGACGACGCGCGCGGATTCATTTGGAGACTCGAAGACTTACGAAACCTGGCTTCCGCGCGTCTTGCGCATCAGCGCCCGTGTTTCTGGTAAGTCCCGATGAGTTCGGCATGGGCCAATATATGGCCTCGCATCGCCTGTTCCAGCGCTGCCTTGTCCGGCTTGCCGAGATCCGGCAGCACGATGTCCAGGGCATACAGCTTGTGAAAATACCGGTGCCGGCCGATTGGAGGACATGGGCCGCCATAATCGGCGCGGTGCCAGTCGTTGAAACCTTGGCGAGCGCCCGGCGGCAAGCTATCCCGGCTCATATGCTGCGCCAGCGCGCCGGGCTGCGGCGGCAGGTTGTACACGAGCCAATGGACCCATGTCATTTGCGGTGACGCCGGATCCGGCGCATCCGGATCATCGACGATCAGGACCAGGCTGGCAGTGGAGGGCGGCAACCCTGACCACGCCAGGGGAGGCGACACATCGGCGCCTTCGCAGGTGTGCACAGTGGGAATCTCACCGCCTTGGGCGAACGCAGGGGATGTCAGTATGAGCGGCATCGATAACCTCTGCTGGGCAAGTAGCGCTGGTGCGAACAGCATGGCCGCAAAGGCCAGCAACCTTGGTAGAGGTGCCAGTTGCACCATATCGGCCCCCGTCAGCGCAGATGGCTGTTCCAACTTAGCCCGGATCCAGGCCCTGTTCAAGGGACGGTGCGGTTGGCCGGGCCAATCCATAAGTGCCACCGTTCTTCGGAACGATCACTCGTTAGGCCGAAGGCCCAGGGGTACTGGCGAAGGCGTTGCCAGTTGCCGGACATGCTTCGGGCGGCGTGGCCGGCCAGTTCAAGCGATAGCCGTCGCGGCCTTTATTCCGGGCACTGCCCGCGTCGCAATGGCATTGCTTCGATCTCGCGGGCATCCATCGAGCCGATTACGCGTATTGGATGCCGGCAGGGGCCAGTCTCCTGCCGCCACCTGGCGCGAGCCCGACTGCGCTGGTGGCTGGCCTTCTGTCGTCGTTTCTGCTCAACCGGCCGCGCCCTCCAGCGCCGCCTCATATTTCCCCAGGCAAGCCATGCCATTGAGCCGCGAGCGCAGCAGCAATGCCTGTTGCGCCTGCGCGGCATTGGCGGCGTCGCCGCGCCAGGCCAGCAGCGGCGGCTCCTGCAGCGCGCGCCCATAAGAGAACGACAGCCGCCACGGCAGCGGGCCCAGCCGGTTCATGGCGTCGAGATTGACCGTGGCCTCGGTGGGAGTCTGTCCGCCGGACAGGAAGAAGATGCCCGGCACCGCAGCAGGCACGGCGCGCTTGAGCACCTGCACGGTCTGCATCGCGACCTCCGCCGGTGGCGCGTGGCCGGCCTCCTTGCCGGGCAGCACCATGCTGGGCTTGAGCAGCATGTGTTCCAGCGCCACCCCGTAGCGGTGCAGGGCGTGGAAGACTTCATGCAGCACGGCCTCGGTTACCTGGGCGCAACGGGCCATGGAGTGGCCGCCATCCATCAGCACCTCGGGCTCGACGATCGGCACCACGCCGGCCTGCTGGCAGATCGCGGCGTAGCGGGCCAGCGCTTCGGCATTGGCCTGTACCGCGGCGAGACCGGGCAGGGTATCGGACACGTTGTAGACCGCGCGCCACTTGGCAAAGCGCGCGCCCTGTTGCCGGTAGTTGGCCAGCCGCTTGCCCAGCCCGTCGAGGCCCTCGGTGATCTCGTCGCCGCGGGCGAGCGCGAGGGCGAGCTTGCCCTTGTCGACCTTGATTCCCGGCACGATGCCCTGGCGCGCGGCCAGTTCCGGCAGCGGCGTGCCATCGTCGCTGCGCTGGCCCAGCGTTTCCTCGTACAGGATCACGCCGCTGATGTACTCGCCCAGGCCGGGCGTGCCCAGGAGCAGGTTACGCCACGCGCGCCGGTTCTCTTCGCTCGATTCCACGCCGATGCGCTCGAAGCGCTTGGCGATGGTCGGGCCGCTCTCGTCGGCGGCCAACAGGCCCTTGCCAGGCTGTGCCAGGGCGTCCACGGTGGCTTGCAGTTCGCTTGATGTATCCATGACGTTGCTCCGCGCAGGTGACATAAGCGCAAGCATTTCCCCGAAACGGCAATCGCGCAAGGGTATCGGAGGCGGGTGGCGCGCTCCCATGGTGGCCGCCCGAACATTGCGGTCGGCCTGGCGGGCGCCGCGTGCCGCGCGGCGGGGAAAGCGCCTGCCGCGCTGGCTGTGGGATAATCGCGGCTTTGCCCACGGCGCAGCTCAAGAGGTTGATCGCACGGGCATGCCAGGGCCCTTATTCCCGCGGCCCGCTTCCTACCCGCGATACTTCTAAAGCAAGACCATGCCCACTTACCGTTCCAAAACCTCCACCGCCGGCCGCAACATGGCGGGGGCGCGCTCGCTGTGGCGCGCCACCGGCATGAAAGACGAAGACTTCTCCAAGCCCATCATTGCCGTGGTCAATTCCTTCACGCAGTTCGTGCCGGGGCACGTGCACCTGAAGGACCTGGGCCAGCTGGTCGCGCGCGAGATCGAGGCCGCGGGTGGCGTCGCCAAGGAGTTCAACACCATCGCGGTCGACGACGGCATCGCCATGGGCCATGACGGCATGCTGTACTCGCTGCCCAGCCGCGACATCATCGCCGACTCGGTCGAATACATGGTCAACGCGCACTGCGCCGATGCCATGGTGTGCATCTCCAACTGCGACAAGATCACGCCGGGCATGCTGATGGCCGCGATGCGGCTGAACATCCCGGTGATCTTCGTTTCGGGCGGGCCGATGGAAGCCGGCAAGACGCGCCTGGCCAACCCCGTCACCAAGGCCATGGAGTTCAAGAAGCTGGACCTGGTCGATGCCATGGTGATCGCCGCCGACAGCGCGTATTCCGACGCCGACGTGGCCGAGGTGGAGCGTTCCGCCTGCCCGACCTGCGGCTCGTGCTCGGGCATGTTCACCGCCAATTCCATGAACTGCCTGACCGAGGCGCTGGGTCTGTCCCTGCCCGGCAACGGCACCGTGGTGGCCACGCACGCGGACCGCGAGCAGCTGTTCAAGCGCGCCGGGTGCCGCATCGTCGAACTGGCGCGCCAGTACTACGAACAGGAAGACGCGCGCGTGCTGCCGCGCGCGGTGGGCTTCAAGGCGTTCGAGAACGCCATGACGCTGGACATCGCCATGGGCGGCTCGACCAACACCATCCTGCACCTGCTGGCGATCGCGCGCGAGGCGGAAATCGACTTCGACATGACCGACATCGACCGCCTGTCGCGCGTCGTGCCGCAGCTGTGCAAGGTCGCGCCCAACACCAACAAGTACCACATCGAGGATGTGCACCGCGCCGGCGGCATCATGGCCATCCTGGGCGAGCTGGAGCGCGCCGGCAAGCTGCACACCGACGTGCCGACGGTACATGCCCCCACGCTGAAGGACGCACTGGCGCAGTGGGACATCGCCCGCACCCAGGATGAGGCGGTCAGGCAGTTCTACCTGGCCGGCCCGGCCGGCATTCCCACCCAGGTGGCGTTCAGCCAGAACACGCGCTGGCCCAGCCTGGACCTGGACCGCGCCGAAGGCTGCATCCGCTCCTACGAGCACGCCTTTTCCAAAGAAGGCGGCCTGGCGGTGCTGACCGGCAACATCGCACTCGACGGCTGCGTGGTGAAGACCGCCGGCGTCGACGAGAGCATCCTGGTGTTCGAGGGCACCGCCCACGTCACCGAATCTCAGGACGAAGCGGTCGAGAACATCCTCAACGACAAGGTCAAGGCCGGCGACGTGGTGATCGTGCGCTACGAAGGCCCGAAGGGCGGCCCCGGCATGCAGGAAATGCTCTACCCCACCAGCTACATCAAGTCCAAGGGCCTGGGCAAGGCCTGCGCGCTGCTGACCGACGGCCGCTTCTCCGGCGGCACCTCGGGCCTGTCGATCGGCCACTGCTCGCCCGAAGCCGCAGCCGGCGGCGCCATCGGCCTGGTGCAAGACGGCGACAAGATCCGTATCGACATCCCCAACCGCACCATCAACGTGCTGGTGTCCGACGAAGAGCTGGCACGCCGCCGCGAGGCGCAGAACGCCAAGGGCTGGAAGCCCGCCAAGCCGCGCCCGCGCAAGGTGTCCGCGGCGCTGAAGGCCTACGCCAAGCTGGTGATGTCGGCCGACAAGGGCGCGGTGCGCGATTTGTCGCTGCTGGACGACTGATGCGACGATGGGCCGCGCGCCCATGAAGCTGCCAAAGCCGCTCTTCGGAGCGGCTTTTTTTTCGTTAAGCGAACCCGGCAGATGCCCCATGACGGTTTCTTTTATCTGATAAAAATAGCTATAAATATCATTTAATACATTTCTGATGGACTTCCGTACCCTTTCAGGGCAGATTCGCACATTCGCCCATCAGTGATTGCGCTGCCCTGGTTGTACTGGAAATGGACCTTGCCACGCTCTATCAGCATCTCTTTTCATCGCATCATCGCCTGTACAGGCTGGACGGCGGCTCGCCGGTCGAGGAACTTGCCGTCGAAGCCTGGATCGGCCGCGAAGCCATTTCTGCGGTGTTCGAATGGCGCATCGTGGCGGTCAGCGCCAATGCCGATATCGCGCTGGACAGCCTGCTCGGTCAGCGCGTCACGCTGATCATCACGCTTGCCGGCGGCGGTCAGTCGCGGCGCACCGGCCTGATCCGGCAGGCCGAGAAGCTTAGCGCTGACGGCAGCCTGGCGCGCTACCGGCTGACCGTGGTCCCGTGGCTGTGGCTGACCACGCAGCAGCGCCACAGCCAGGTGTTCCAGAACCGCAAGCTCGACGGCATCATCAACGCCGTTCTGCAGGACTACGCGCCGTACGCGCAATGGCGTTACGCCGCCGGCGCCGAATCCCGCATCGCCGCGTTCGGCGAACGCGCCCACCTGGCGCAATTCCGCGAGACCGACTACCAGTTCCTGTCACGCCTGCTGGCCGAAGCCGGGATGGGCTACACCGTGATGGAAGACGAGGAAGCGCCTTTCGGCCACGCCGTGGTGATCTTTGCCGACAGTGCGCAACTGCCTGAGGACCCCGAGTCAGCCGCTGGCGGCGGCATCCGCTACCACCGCGCGCATAGCCAGGAATCGGCCGACGCGATCCAGCAGTTGATCTGTGAAACCCGTGCCGCTGTCGGCGGCGTCGCAGTGGGCGCCTGGGATCCCGAGGGCAAGCGCACCGTCCGTGGCCACGCGCCGGCACGCTTCGACGTATTTTCAGGCCGGGCAGCCAGCCCCCATCCGTACTTGTCCGTCAGCCTGTCGCTGGCGCCGGACACGGCCAGCGCGCAGCGGGTCGCCGAGCAGGTGATGGAAGCCATCGAAGCCCGCGCGCTGGTGTTCACCGGCAGCGCCTCCGCGCGCACGCTGCGCAGCGGCACACGACTGACCGTCACCGGCTGCCCGCACCTGCCGCCGCTGGACGACGATGCAGCCGGCTACCCGCTGCTGCTCGATGCGGTGGAGCACTGCGGCATCAACAACCTCGCCGTGGAGACGCGCGCCGCGCTCGCCGACCGGATCGGCCCCCTGGAAGCGGCATTGCGCTTCGACACGCCACCGCCGGCGCCGGATGTTGCGGCGACTACGACTGGTCTGATGCGCAGCTTCGTCGACGACGCGGCCGAGCGGCTGGCGCCGACCGTAGCCCTGCTGGCGGCAGCACGGGAACACGGCCATGCGGCGCTCTTCCGTGCCTTCGAAGCGCGTCGGCCGTGGCGCGCCGCCGTGCTGGAGGGCGATTGCCCGCGCCTGTACAGCCGTGCTACCCCGCTGGGCGTGCATACCGCAATCGTGGTCGGCCCGGAGGGACAGAGCGAGGCCGAGGGCAATGCCGAACACCACGCCAGCCCGCGCGGGCAGATCCGCGTGCGCTTCCCGTGGCAGCGCGGCGCGCGCGCCGACGATCGGAGCAGCCGCTGGCTGCGCGTGGCACAGCGCCAGGCGGGGGCCGGCATGGGCTGGCAATGGCTGCCGCGCATCGGCCAGGAGGTGCTGGTCAAGTTTGCCGACAACGATATCGACCAGCCGTTCGTGATCGGCGCGCTGTACAACGGCCAGGGCGAAGCCGGCATCGCGCCCACGCCGGGCGGCAAGTCAATGGCCGCCACCACGTTCTCCCAGCCGTATGACGCCAGCGGCCTCTATGCGATGAGCTCCGACAGCCAGCCGAGCGCACAAGGCAACCTTGCCGGCGGCAACAGCCCGGCGTGGCACGGCATGGGTGCCGATCCGGATGGGCACCGCAACGACGCCGCGCTGACCGGGTTCAAGAGCCAGGAGCATGGCGGCAAGGGCTACAACCAGCTGGTGTTCGACGACACCGATGAGCAGCTGCGCACGCAAGTGGCCACCACCGAACAAGCCACCCAGCTCAATCTGGGCCACGTGATCCACCAGCAGGCCAATCGCCGTGGCAGCTTCCGGGGGCAGGGGTTCGAGCTGCGCACCGACGGCCACGTCGCGGTACGCGGCCAGGCCGGGCTACTGCTTACGACCTATCGCGATGCCGTCACGGGCCGCGTGCTGCCGACCGGCGACAACGCCGCCGGCATCGCACTGTTGCGGCAGGCCGGTGATCTGGTCAGGACGCTGAGCGATGGCGCGACCACCCATCAAAGCCAGGCGCTGTCGACAGGCAAGGACGATGAGTCACCGTTGGCGAAACACGCCAGGGCCGCAGCCGGCATGGTCGATGGGCAATCGCTAGAAGCGGCCCAGGGTGATGCCGCCGACGGCAATACCAGCACACCAGGCAAGGTGCCGCACCAAGCGGAGCCGATGGTCCACCTCAACGGCAGGGCTGGCGTGGCCGTGGTGGCGGGACAGGACCTGCAGATCGCCAGCGGCGAGAGCGTCGTGCTGGCCAGCGGGCAGGACAACAATGTCGCCGTCGCGGGGCAGGGTCGCATTCATGCGGGACAGGCGATCGGCATTGCGGCCGGGCTGTCCGCTCCCGGCGAGGGCAACGTCGGCCTGCAATTGACGGCGGGGCAGGATGATATCGATATCCAGGCGCAGCATGATCTTCTAAAGCTGGCGGCGCGGGACGACCTGACCATCGTGTCCACCAATATGAATGTGGATTTTGCTGCGGCCAAGCGCATTCGTATTGCGACGGCTGCTGGGGCTGCCATCACGATTGAGGGTGGCAACATTACCTTTGAATGTCCAGGGCCGATTACCTATAAGGCCGCGCAGAGGAAGTTCGAGCCAGGCGTCCGCCACGACTATCCGCTGCCAATGGCACCAGCGACTCCATGGGAAATACCCGGTTCCTTCCCATACTCCTGAGCCGGATCGCGCCATGATCATCAGCTATCCCATTCTTACAATGCCGCCGGCAGGCAACGCCATGGAGGAGTCCGAGGACGCCTGGCTGGCGCGGCTGCTGGCGCAATCGGACGACCCGAAGGGCGCGTATCCGACCCGCATGGTCGGCAACACGTACTGTTGGCACGGCGGTCTGCATGTCGGTGCCAATGCGGCCACGCCGGTTCGCGCTATCGCAGATGGCACCATCGTGGCCTACCGGCTGGCACCCAATACCGAAAATTATGAAGGGCAGCCCTATGACACCAGTTTCGTGCTGCTGCGCCATCAGACCGAAACCGGCGCCGCCACGCCAGTGGTGTTCTATTCGCTGTACATGAACCTGGCCGCCGCCGAGCATTTGCACGGTCGTACCGACACGCTACCGGCGTGCTACCGAACCCGTACCAGCCGGGACGCGCGCGTGCCGGACGATCCCGAGAAAGCCAAGGTCTACCGGCGCGACATACTGGGCTATCCGGGAAGCCAGCACCAGGCCGGGCGCAGTGGCTTCCACTTCGAGATATTCTGTCCCGACGAGGCACTGGCCGACTTTTTCCGCGACAGCAGCCGCATCACGGACAAGGGCAGCGCCGACATCTACGGCGACGTTCACTTCGTTATCCCGGAAGGCAAGTCATTTGTAGCGGCGCATCCGCGCTTGCCCAAGGACAATGGGGTATGGCGGACGGCGGACAAGGATGACAACCCGATGTTTCCGGCTGGCACAGCGGGGAGCAATGCCGGGCAATCGCTCTATGTCAGCGTCCGACTCGACAAGGACAAGCGCATCACCACCACACGCGTACGCACCGAGCATGGCGCGTACCGCGAAATCGGCCGGCTCGTGCAGCCGGGTTATGCCTATGCAATGCGGGCTCTTGCGGAGGCGCTGTATCCGGACAACCCAAGCGCCGGCCTGGAGTGGCTTACCTTCGGGCGTGTGCTGAGCGAAGAGCGCAGCCGCCACACCGACAATTGGCAACTGGTGCCCTATGCGCCCGGCTCGGCGGGCTATATCGACCTGTCGCAGGCCGGTATCGTCCGGTTGTCTGACGCGGACTTCCCGTATTGGCTGGGCTGGAAGAAGGTTGAAGAAGGCGCGATGATGAGTCCGGCCGATGCCATCGTAGATGATTCGGCGACGCTTCAGTTGCTGAGCGACACTAGCGACGCGGGCAAGGCGGCGCTGCGTCATCTGGTGGTCAATCATCCGACTGAATGGGATGTCTCCGACTTGGACGCACGCTTTGCGCGCCTGCGCAAACCGGGCATGCCGCTGGTGTCGGAGGACAGCTGGCAGCGGTTCAAGGAGCAGGCGCAGAAACTTGCATTCTGGCAGCACACTGGATTGCCCCGTGCGGTATGGCACTTCCACCCGCTGCAGTTCATCCATCATATGCGTCGGGCGCTGTGGCTTAGTGTCGATGAACTCAGGCAGGCTGTTCCGGCGAGGATGTTGCGGGGCATTGGGGCGGGGGTTCCGGCCAAGATAGTTTATGAAGCAGCACAGAATTCGGCCGGGAAGTTGATCGCATCCCACTACAAGCAGTTCAACACCATGTGGCGAAAATATGGAGTGACTACGCGACCGCGCCTTGCCGCGTTCTTAGGGAACTCGGTACAAGAAACGATCTGGCTCAGTACTTTGGTAGAGGTCGGTGGAGGGAACAATTGGTATGCGCCATGGTATGGGCGGGGAGCTTTGCAGCTTACTCATCCAGGGAATTACATCGAGTACTGGAAGTTTCGGGGGCGTAACATCGATGCCTCGCTCAGCACGCTGCTTGCCACTGCTCATGAAAAGGCAAGCAAGCTACGCAGCAACGTGCCGCTTCGCGCTGTGGAGGCTCGCATACCAGATGCTGTGGCAAGGTGGCGCGGTGAGATAGTGGACAAGCATTATGAGGCCGCGGACAGCGCTGGCTACTATTGGTTATTGAACCGGGCTAACGAAGAGGCCGACGAATACACCCCCAACAAGCGACGGACCTTCAACATTCATTTCAGCAGCCGGCTAAAGAAACAAGAGCCGTATGTGTTCTACGAAAATGTGTCGTTCCGGCGCGTGGCTTGCACCGTTAACCTGCCGGATCATTTGGGACGGGATAATCCCGCGTTGAACGGCCTTGTGGATAGGTATCACGCCTACGCCTATGCGCAAGTATTGCTGTTCGAGCATCCGACCTTTCCCGATGGAGCTGGCATGGAGCAAATCAAACCGGAGGACTATGGATGGAAAAAGTAAAGCTGCAAGGCCGTCTAGCGTTGGCTAGACGTTGGGCGGCTATTGCCTTGCTGCCTGCTGCATTGAATGCCCGGGCTGGCTTGGATAGTGATGCGGCTCTGCCAAATGGCATGCAGCGCTACGTAATCCCAATGAGCGATTGCGCGGTCGAATTTGTAGCGAAAGCTGGTGGCTATGCTGACCTAGCCGAGCCCAGTCCTTCTCTATTCGGCTATTTCCGTCACAACAACCACTATCCGAAGGATCGCTATGATCGCGCCCTGCATTTCTCGATCAGCTGTCATGCCGGAGCCGCTAAAGAGATATGTCCGAAACTAATGAAAGCATACCGCGGCGTTGATAAGGCCCATGCAAGGGATATTCAATTCAGACAACTTGGAGAACTGAACCCACGCTACTACAGCGAGGCGTACATAGAGACATGGAGCGCAATTGCGCCGCCACGTCCTCGGACATTGGCCTTCTGCATGGGTGATGAGCATCGCGCGGTTATGAGTGAAAACGGCGACGTGCTATTAGGCTACGACCCGCGCGAGATCACCGAAACGCGCGGCAAGCCGGTCTTGAAACGATCGGAGCACGCACTGCCCGATGTGCTCGCCATCATCCGGTCGATGCGGTTCGTACCTGATCCAACACCGAAGCAAGACAATCGGTAGGCCTGGGGATGCATGCGATAGCTCCAAAGGTTCGCCGTGCATTGACGTGACGATGGATAGCGTTTGGCTTCCTTGCTATCAGTCTGACCGCACGAGTCACGGCTCAAGACCATGATGCTTCTGTCCCGAAACGAATGCAGCGCTACGTGATTCCAATCAATGGTTGCGCGTTGGCGTTCGTGGGTAAGGGCCAGCGGCACCACCGATATCCTGGCGCGCGTGGTCGGCGCCCGGCTCGGCGAGGTGCTCGGACAGAGTGTCGTGGTGGAGAACCGTCCGGGGGCGGGCGGCAACCTCGGCGCCGAAGCGGTGGCGCGCGCCGCGCCCGATGGCTATACCCTGCTGATGGGCACGCTTGGCACGCAGGTGACCAACGCCTACCTGTACGCGCGCATGCCCTATGACGCGGCGAAGGACTTCGCGCCGGTGACGCTGGTGGCCAACTCGCCCAATGTGCTGCTGACCAATGCGTCGCAGCCGGTGCGATCGGTGGCGGACGTGATCGCGCTGGCGAAGAGGGCGCCCGGGCGCATCAACTACGCGTCGACCAGCACCGGCGGCTCGCCGCACCTGTCGGGCGAGCTGCTGGTCAGCATGGCCGGCGTCAGGATGCAGCATGTACCGTACAAGGGCGCGGCGCCCGCGATGACGGACTTGCTGGCCGGGCAGGTCGAGCTGATGTTCGACAACCTGCCTTCGGCGCTGGCACAGATCCGTGCGGGCAAGGTCAGGGCCCTCGCCGTGACAAGCCCGCAACGCTCGCCCGTCTTGCCCGACGTGCCGACGGTGCAGGAATCCGGCCTGCCCGGCTACGTGGTGAATTCCTGGTTTGGCCTGCTCGCGCCGGCCGGCACCCCACCGCAGATCGTCGCGCGGCTGCAGCAGGCGGCGGCCGGCGTGCTGGCCGAGCCGGCGGTGCGGCAGCGCATCGAGCAGCTCGGCGCGATGCCGGGCGGCGACACCCCGGCCGTGTTCGCGGCGATCCTCCGCGCGGACCACGAGAAATGGTCGCGCGTGATCCGCCAGGCGGGCATCCAGCCGCAGTAAGGCGACACTCCCACTTCCTGACAATGTCCATGACCAAGACCACGCTGCGCGTCGGCTCCGGCTCCGGCTGGTGGGGCGACCGCGTCGAACCGGCCGCGCTCAGCGCGCGCCTGGGCCGGCTCGACTACCTGTGCTTCGAAACCATGGCCGAGGCAACGGTCTCGGCGGCGCAAGTGCGCAGGCGGCGCGACCCCGCATTCGCCGGCTACGATACCTACCTTGACGAGCGCATGCGCGCGGTCTTGCCGCATTGCCTGGCCAATGGCACGCGCATCATCAGCAACCAGGGCTGGATCCATCCGCTCGGCGCGGCCCGCCGCATCGCGCAGATCTGCGAGGAACTGGGGCAATGCCATCCATGGCGCCGCGTCGCCGGTGCCGCCATGCGAGCCGAACGAGATTGCCGTGCGCGTCGCTGCGCGCACCCGCACGCGCGAAGAGGCCGCCAAGGTCGGCCGCGAGATCGACAGCATGGCGGTGTGCGGGCTGGCGTCGACCGGCAAGCGCGTGCCGCACCAGGACCGCACCCGCGAGATCATCGGCGTGTGGTCGGCACTGGTGCCGCGCGCGCAGGTCGAGTCCCGCATTCACTTTCTCTGAGGGCCAGCCATGATCGTTTGCTTGCGGCGCGTTGCGCATACCCGGTCGGGCGACAAGGGCAACACCTCGAATACGGCCGTGATTGCCTATGACCCGGCGTTCTATCCTTACCTGAAAGCGCAGCTCACCGCGCCGGCGTTCAAGGCCATGTTCGGTGGCGTGATCACGGGAGAGGTAGAGCGCTATGCCGTCGACGGCCTGCAGGCGCTGAACTTTGTCGCGCACGGCGCGCTGGGCGGCGGCGTATCGCGCAGCCTGGCGCTCGACAATTACGGCAAGGCGCTGGCCAGCGCGGTGCTGCGCTTTGAACTCGACATCCCCGAGGCGCTCGCCGGACTGCTGCGCGGGCCGCCGGCCTGACGCGCTAGCGCGGTCCGGCGCGCCGGGTCCAGGCGCTGCTGATGCGGCGCGCTTCATCCTTCAGGCGTCTGGCAAGACGCGCTTCGCGCGCGCGCAGCCGCTCGCTCAGCGCGGCAATGCTGAGCGCGCCGAGCGGCTGGCCTTCGTAGTCGAGAATCGGCACCGCGATGCCGCCCATGTGCTCGACCACCCAGTCGAGGAACATCACATGACCGCGCTCGCGCGCGGCTTGCGCCTCGCTGGCAATCAGGTCCGGCGTCAGCCGCGGGTAGGCCGCGAGCCTGCGCGAGGTGTGCTGCAAGCGCCTGGCCCGCTCCGCCGCCGGCAACCATGCCAGCACCGCCATGCTGCCCGCGCCCACGCCCAGGGGCCGGCGCGTGCCGACCTCGACATAGTTGGCACGGATCGCATAGGTGCCCAGCTCGATCTGCGTGCAGACCGATTCGCCGCGGCTGGCTTCGGTCAGCACGGCGGTGTCCTCGAATTCCTCCACCAGCCGCTCCAGGCTATGCCGGGCCAGCGCGCGCAGGTCGACGCGGCGCTGGGCCACGTCGGCAAGCTGGAACACCTCGGCGCCGATGCCGAAGCGCCGCCGGGCATCGCGCGTGGCGAACCCTTTCGCGACCAGCATGTCCAGCAGGCGCGATGTTGCCGGGTCGAGTCCGGTGGCGCGCGCGACATCGGACAGGCGCCGGACCTGCGGATCGGAAAGCGCCCGCAGGATGGAGAGCGCGCGTTGCACCGGGGACGAGCGGGGGATGCGGTCGGGCATGGTAAGGCCAGGCTGGCGGAGGCCTGCGCATCATCGCATGAACGGTTTCGTGCTCATGCAGGCACGGTTGCACGCGTTGTCCGGCTCTGGCGGCGGACCGCCTGAGGCGGTTGCCCGGTAGTACGCAGGAAGGCGCGCCGCATCCGCTCGCGGTCCGAGAATCCCACCTCGTCCGCAATGGCGTCAAGCGACAGGCGGCCTTTTTCCAGCATCAGCCTGGCGGCCTCCACGCGCAGGCGTTCGATCGCCTTGGCGGGCGACTGGCCGGTCTCGGCGCTGAAGGCCCGGCTGAACTGGCGCGGGCTGAGCCCGGCGACGTCGGCCAGTTCGTCGACCGTCAGCGCCTTGCGCAAATTGGCGCTGGCATAGTCGATGGCCTTCTGGATCCGGTCGGACTTCGGGTCGAGGTCAAGCAAGGTGGAGAACTGCGACTGCCCTCCCGCGCGCCGATGGTAGATCACCAGCTTGCGCGCGACCGCGCGTGAGACCTCCTGGCCATGGTCCTTCTCGATCATGGCCAGCGCCATGTCGATGGTCGCGGTCATGCCGGCCGAAGTCCAGATCGGGCCGTCCACGATAAAGATCTGGTCCGCCTCGACGACCACCTTGGGGAAGTGCCGCTGCAGATCGTGCGCGAACCGCCAATGGGTGGTCGCGCGCCGGCCATCCAGCACGCCCGCGTGCGCCAGGATGAAGGCGCCGGTGCAAGGCGCGGCGATTCGCCGCGAGGTCTTCAGCGCGCGCCTGACAAACGCTGTCAGCGCCGCGGAAACCAGGTCGATTTCAACGCCGGAGCCGAACATGACCGTGTCGAACGCGGTCTTGCCGAACGGCTGCGACTCGACGCGGATACCTGCCGACGACATCACCAGTCCACCATGCTCGGAAAGCACCGTCACGTCGTAGGCGCGTTCTTCGAGCACGACGTTCGCCAGTTCGAACGCGGTAACCGCCGCCAGGGCCAACACATAGAAGTTCGGGAATACGACAAAGCCGATGGTGTGCATGGGTAGTCCTGATTGGGTGTCGCTGGGCGTGTCCTGAATTGACGGTATATATGACATTTGAGACGCGGTCAACGATGACTATGATTTGCTGGCGGGTCACTACCGGAGCGGTCGAAGAGGTGGCCGCGCAGTAGGCCGCGGCGTATGCGCCGCTTCCGCGTTCGACCTCAACCGCGTTTCGCAAGAGCTTTCGTATGGACCGTCGACTACTGATCCTGGCGCTGGGCATGTTCGCAATGGGCACCGACAACTTTGTCGTCGCCGGGATCCTGCCCAGCGTCGCGGCGTCGCTGCAGACATCGGTCAGCGTGGCAGGCCTGATGGTGACGTGCTACGCCTTGACCTATGCGGTAGCGGCGCCCGTGATGGCGGCCGTGGCCGGCGGCTTGCCGCGCAAGCTGCTGCTGGTCTCGGCGCTTGGCATCTTTGTCGTCGGCAACGCCATCAGCGCGCTCGCCACCGACGTGAGCTGGGTGCTGATGAGCCGGGCCCTGGCCGGGTTCGGCGCCGCGTTGTTTTCGCCCACCGCGCTGGGCGTTGCCGCGGCGCTAGCCTCACCGGAAAAACGCGGCCGCGCGCTCGCCACCGTAACCGCCGGGCTCACGGGCGCTACCGCGCTGGGATCGCCGCTCGGCACGCTGATCGGCGGCTTCGGCGGCTGGCGGTCGACGCTGTGGTTTGTCACGGCGCTGGGGGCCCTGGCGATGATCGGCGTCTGGAGCCTGCTGCCGTCGGTTCCGCTGCCCGCCGCGGTCAGGCTGCGCGAGCGGCTCGCCCCGATGCGCGACCCGCGCGTCGCGCTGACCTTGCTGACCTCGCTGTTCGCGTTCGGCGGATTCCTGATGGTCTACACATATGCCGGTGTGGTACTGGAGCCGGTGACGCACGGCGACGAACGCATGCTCGCGGGCTTGTTCCTGCTGTGGGGCGTTGCCGCCACGGTCGGCAACCTGCTCGCCGGCCGCCTGGTGGACCGGTTCGACAGCCGCCATATCGTCAATGCGATGCTGTGGACTGCCATCTTCAATTTCTGTGCGCTGCCGTGGACTGCTGCGCATCCGGTCAGCGCCATCATCGCGCTGGTCATCCGGGGCATCTGCGGATGGGGCCTCATCGTGCCGCAACAGCACCGGCTGGTGCAACTGTCGCCGCTGGTCGCGCCGCTGCTGCTGGCCCTGAACAATACGGCCACTTATCTCGGCCTTGCCGGCTCGGGCGTGCTTGGCGCCATCGTGCTGCGGTCGACCGGCGGGCAGTACCTGAGTCTCTTCGCTGCCGCGATGATCGCGCTCGCGTTCGTGCTGACCGCAGCCGCGCATCGCCGCAGCGGCCGGCCGGCCGTGCATCATCGCGCCACCGCCGCACCGGCCGAAGCGTTGTGACGCGCGCTGGCCACCTCGTTTCCCCGCGCCGTTGCCGGCCACGTTAACGGCGCTTTTTTTAGTACTTCCTGTCCTCCATACCCATGACACCTCGACATGCATTGCTTTCGATAATGGCCGCTGCCGGCCTGGCGTTTGCCGGGACCGCTGCCGCGCATGGCGCGCAACCGGCCGGCGCCGGCGATATCGTCAAGCCGAATTTCTCGCGCGCCATTTCCAACATTCCAGGTAAATCGCTGATCGCGGTGGAAGTCGTCTATCCGCCCGGAGGCGCTTCGTTGCCGCATACCCACGCCAGCTCGGCGTTCATCTACGCCTATGTGGTCTCGGGCCGCATCGCCAGCAAGGTGAACGACGAGCCGGAGCGCGTCTACAAGGCTGGCGAAGCATTCTTCGAGGAACCGGGCTCGCGCCATCGCGTGAGCCGTAATGCGGACCGGCGCAAGCCGGCCAAACTACTGGCCGTGTTCGTGGTGGATTCGCACGACACGGCGCTGACTACCCACGACCAGCAGGGAGGTTGAAATGAGGCTGGACTACACCAAGGCGGCGCCGGGTGGCATGAAGGCGTTCGGGTCTGTCTATGGCTATGTCACGCAGTCAGGCCTGGACGATGTCCTGGTCGCGCTGGTCTATCTGCGCGTCAGCCAGATCAACGGCTGCGCCTATTGCCTGGACATGCATACCCGAGACCTGATCCGGCACGGCGTCACGCCGGCAAAGCTGGCGCTCGTGCAAGCCTGGCACGAAGCGGGCACGTTGTTCAGCGAGCGCGAGAAGGCGGCCCTGGCCTGGGCGGAGTCGGTCACGCGCGTCGCGGATACCCAGGTGCCGGACGAACACTTCCAGCGTGCCGCTGCGGTATTCGGCGAGAAGGAACTCGCGGACCTGACCATGGCCATTGGCCTGATGAATGCGTTTAACCGGCTTGCCATCAGCTTCCGCCGTGCCCCGGATGCAGCATTGGCGGCGAACGCCTGACGCGGTTGCGATCGGAGGCTGCGCGCCGGAATCTCTGAGCGCGACGACAGCCTTTCGGGGTCGCGCGGGATTGCGCTTCGGCGCAAGTCAGAATGAAATGCCGTCTAACTGCCTGCATGATCGGGCTACATCGCCCGCGACGTTTCTGTAAAAACACGCAGCCGTCGCCTAGTATGGATGCGCATGGCACTCGGTCGGACTGCATTGGCACGAGACCTCGACGTGGGTTTGCGGCCGTGCGATGTCAGTTCATTCGGCAGCAGGGGGAATCCTTGGACGAGTCGGCTCCGGACCGGTTTCAGATCCTCGCGCTCTCGGGCGGCGGCTTTCGCGGGCTGTACACGGCCAGGCTGCTTGCCGATTTCGAGGAGGAAATCGGCGCTCCGATCGCGACCCGGTTCGACCTGATCGCGGGGACCTCGATCGGCGGGGTCATTGCGCTGGCGCTGGCGCTGGAACTGCCGGCAAGCCGCATCGTGGATCTGCTGACGCGGCACGGCGAGCAGATCTTCCAGCGGCGCTGGTCGCTGGCCGGCATCTGGCGCGCGCCGTTCGGCTCGCGCCGGCTGCTGGAACTGCTCTGCGCCGAGCATCTGTTCGGCGAACGCCTGCTCGGAGCCTGTGCGCACCGGGCGGTCATCCCCGCGATCAATTACTCCACCGGGCGGCCGCAGATTTTCAAGACGCCGCACCATGTCAATTTCAAGCGGGACTACAAGTTCCGCATCGCGGATATTGCGATGGCCACCAGTGCCGCGCCGGGCTACTTCGCGCGCTACACGTTCAACCACAACCAGTTCGTCGACGGCGGTCTTTACGCCAATGCGCCGGGTCTGCTGGCCGTGCATGAAGCGCAGTACTCGCTGCTGCGATCGCCCGCCGACGTGCACGTCATGGCGATTGGAACGATGTCGTCGAAGTTCACCGTGAACCCGCGCCGCAATCGCGAGGGCGGCACCTATGACTGGGGCGGCATCAATCCGGCCAACATGCCGCGGCGACTGTTCGGCCTGTCGATATCGGTCCAGGAAGCGCTGAGCGATTTCATGCTGTCGCATCTGCTGCCGGGGCGCTATGTGCTGGTCGACGATGATCTGACCGACCAGCGCGCGCGCGCCGTGGGCATGGACCGGGCCGACCACGCGGCACGGGAGGTGCTGCTCGGTGCGGCCTCGGAGCGGTCCAAGATCTGCATCGGCAGCCGCGAGTTCCAGCCGTTCCTGAGGCATCTCGCGCCCGCCCCGACCTTCTTTTACGGCGAGAACGAGAACGCCGGCGTGTTCGCGCGCCGCGGCATCGGTGCCACGGCGCAGGTGCACAGGATTGCGCCGGCGCGGTAGCCCCGGCTTACGCGACCGCGTGGAAGGGGCGGCGCAAGCCGTCCGGCATGGCGTCCGGCACGACGACCGGCTCCGGCCGGGCCGGCGCCGCGAGCGGCAGGTCCAGCAGCGCGCGCACGTCACGTTCGATCGTTGCCGGCGAGGCCGAGCGGCACAGGGTGCGGGCAAAGCGGGCGTCCAGGCCGGGCGGGTTTGCGGCAGGGCGGCAGACGCGGACCGGCGCGCATGCACGGCTGGCACCAGGGCGGCAGGCGTTACGTGTAACGTAACGTGTTACGCGGCCGGACCCGCGCCAGGCCGCGGGACCGGTCAGCAGCGGTGCCACGTGAGACTCGCGTCCGGCAGCGCTACGGCCAGCGCCGCCCTGAAATCCGCGCCGGCATCCAGGTCCAGGCAACTCCAGCCGGACATGGCCGTGCCATCGCGCGAAGCCCGCCAATGGCCCGCGCCGCGCTGCCAGTCGTCTTCCGTCGTGTACGCGCTGGGATCGGCCGAAAGGCCCGTGCCGAGCGCTTTCAGCAGCGCTTCCTTGCGCGTCCAGATGCTCAGCAGCGCATCGGCCGAAGCGGACCGCGCGCGCGCGAGCCGCTGCGCTTCCTGCGGGGAAAATATGCCGCGCCCGAATTCCGGGACGCCCGCGATGTTCTCGCCACCGGCACGCCGCTCCACGTCCACGCCGAGGCAGCAAGCCCGGGCGAAGGCCAGCAGCGCCAGTCCGTCGGTGTGGGACACGCTGAAAGCGAGCCGCGCCTGCGGCCATTGCAGCACCGGCTTGCCGAACGCCGATATCGTGAAGCGCAGCGCCTCGGGCCGGCAGTGCAGGTAGCCGCCGAGCAGCCAGCGCAGCAGCCCGCGCCGGGCGACATAGCCATTGCAATGCCTGGCGTGCCGGAAGGCCAGGGCGCGTGCGCGCTCGTCCGGCGCCAGCGTGTGGGCCAGCCGGGTGCATGCCGGATTGACCTGCGTGTCAGCCAGCTCCCATACCTGCACCGCCCCGTCCGGCAACGCGAGGCGCTCCGGTTGCGGCAGCACCAGCGGCGCGGCAGCGCAAGCGCCTCGTGTGGCAAGGCCATCCTGTTGCATGCTGTGCAAGGTCCGCGGCGTCACGCGCGCGCCAGCCCTTCGTCCAGGATCGCCGCCACCGTCTGCAGGTTGGGTTCGAGCACCAGGTCGAAATGGCTGCAGGGCACTTCGGCAATGGTCAGGCCGCCCAGCGCGACGCGCCGCCACAGCGACAGCGGATCGCCGCGCTGCTGCTGCCTGACCGCGGCGCGCAGATAGAGCACCGGCCCGGCGTGGTAGGGACGCGGCCGATAGGTGGTCATGGCGCGCACCATGGTCTCGCGCACCTGCCGCAGTGCCGGCGGCAGCGATTCGGACAGCGCGTCCGGCTTGCAGGTGATGCCGCCGCGGCGTATGCCGACGCCTTCGGCGGCGCGGCGCAGCGCGTACTTCAGGTAGCGCACGCGCTGTGCCGCCGGCACCGCGCGCAGCTTGCGCAGCTGCCAGGCGGGATAGCTCCAGCAGAAGCGCATCCACGTGCGCCATGGCAGGAAATGCTCGCAGACATAGGTGTCGAGCAGGCACAGCAGCTCGACCTGCTCGCCGGCGCGGGTCAGCTGTTGCGCCATCTCGAACACCACCAGCCCGCCGAAGGAGTAGCCGGCCAGCGCGTACGGACCGCTCGGCTGCAGGCTGCGGATCTGCTCGATGTAGCTGGCCGCCATATCCTCGACGCGCCGCTGCGTCGGCTGTTCGCCGTCGAGGCCGCGTGCCTGCAGCCCGTAGACCGGGCGCGAGGTGCGCAGCGCGTTGACCATGCCCCAGCACTCCATCACCGAACCGCTCGCGCCGTGCACCAGGAACAGCGGCGAGCCGGTGCCGCCGCGTACCGGCACCAGGTTGGGCGAAGGCTGCGGCGTCGCGGCTTCGTCGATCGCCGCGGCCAGCCCTGCAATGGTGGGCGCGAACAACAGCGTCGCCAGCGGAATCGTGCGGCCGGTCGACTGGTACACGTCCGCCAGCAGCCGCGCGGCCAGCAGCGAATGTCCGCCCAGATCGAAGAAGTTGTCGTCGCGGCCGATCGGGGCGAAGTCGAACAAGCGCTCCCACAGGGCCTGCAGATGGCGTTCGAGCTGCTCGCGCGACGTCCCGGGCGCGGGCAGTTCGCGCGCTGCCAGGTTCAGGGCCGGATGACAGCGGATGGCGTCGAGGCAGTCCGGATTGCGCAACGCCGCGGCATTGCCCACCGGCAGGCCGTTGACCGCATTGCGCGCCGCCGCTTCGGAGAACTTGCCATTGTGCGTGACCGGCAGCGCCGGCACGGCGAGGATGCGGTCGGGCACATGCGTTGGCGAGGCGCGGCGCGCCAGGTCGCGGCGCACGCGGGCGGCCAGCGTGCCGGTCAGCGCGACCCCGTCCTGCAGGACCAGCAGCAGCACCATGCGCTGGTCGTAGCGCTCGGCGTGGGTGCGGTCGGGCGGCGCCGTGCGCGCGCGCTGCTCGACCACCATCGCCTCGCGGATCTCGGGGATATCGCGCAGCACCCGATAGATCTCGCCCGGCCCGACATTGACGCCGCGCACATTGAGCACGCCGTCGGACCGGCCATGCAGCCGCGCCGTGCCTTCGGGCGGAAAGTCGATGCGGTCGCCGTGGGTCCAGACCCCAGCGTTGGCCGAGAAGTAGGCCTTGTGGAAGCCCTGGCCGTCGGTGTCGCCATAGAAGCCGAGCGGACGCGACGGAAACGGGTTCGCGCACACCAGCTCGCCGATGCCGCTGGTACGCGCGCCGTGTTCCCACGCCTGCACATCGAGCGCCAGGCTCTTGCACTGGGCTTCGCCCGCATAGACCGGCAGGTTCGGATTGCCCAGCACGAAGCAGCCGAGGATGTCGGTGCCGCCCGAAATCGACTGCAGCGGCAAGGCCTTGACGTGATCGCGCACCCATTCGAACTGCGCGTCGAACAGCACCGATCCGGTCGACATCATCGCGCGCAGCGCGCTCAGGTCGAACTGCTGGCCGGGCACCAGGCCGGCGTCCTCGCACATCTTCAGGTAGGCGGGGCTGGTGCCGAACACCGTGACGCGCTCGTCCGCGACCAGGCGCCACAAGGCGTCGACCGTGGCGATCGGGCCGTCATAGGTCACGATCTCGACCCCGGACGCCAGCGCCGACAGCTGCCAGTTCCACATCATCCACGCGCAGGTGGTGTGGAAGTACATGCGGTCGCCGGGCCGCAGGTCGGAATGCAGCCGGTGCTCCTTCAGGTGCTCCAGCAGGCTGCCGCCGGCGCCGTGCACGATGCACTTGGGCTTGCCGGTGGTGCCCGACGAAAACATGATGAAGAGCGGATGGTTGAACGGAAAGCGCTGGAACACGAAGCGCTCCGCGTCGCCACGGTCGATCAGGTCGGCCAGCGCATGGACCGGCTGGATGACGGAGGCCGGCAAGGCGCCGTCGTCGAGCTGGACGATGCCCTGCAGCGAAGGCAGCGCGGCAGCCAGGCCGGCGACGTTGTCCGCCAGCGGGACGCCGGTGTCGAAGGCGCGCTGCGCGGTGTGCGCGAGCAGCAGCCGCGGCGCCAGCGGAGCGAAGCGGTCGAGCAGGGTCTCGACGCTCATCTCGGCCGCGGCCGTGGACAGCGTGGCGCCGAGCGCGGTCACCGCCAGTGCGGCGACGATGGCTTCGGCGTCGTTGCGCATCACACCCACCACGTGGTCGCCTTCGCGCAACCCCAGCTGCGCCAACGCATGTGCGGCGCGCGCAACACGCTGGCGCAGCTCGCCCCGGGTCAGGCGTTCACGCCGGCCATCGGCGTGGCAGGCGGTCACGGCCGGTGCGCCTGGACCCGCGACCTCCAGCCCAAGCAGGTTGTCCGCATAGTTCAGCAGCAGGTTCGGGAAGAAGCGGGCGTGCTCGCAATCGTCGCCGACGCACACCGGTTCGGCGCTGCCGGACCACGCCAGCCCCTGCGACCAGTGCAGGAAGCAGCGCCAGAAGGTCCGGTATTCCCGTACCGAGTAATCGTGCAGCGCGCCGTAGCGTTGGAACGACTGGCCGGTGCACGCCTGCAGCGCCGCCGTGAATGCGGTCATCTGCGACGCCACGGCGCGCTCGGGCGAGCTGACGTAAATGGGAATGCGACCCTGGTTGACGCTCGGGCAGAACGATGCGTCCAACAAGTAAAATCGATCCATCCGATGCTCCTGAGAGACCGGTGCACGCCATTCGAAGTGATGGCGTGTTCATGGCATCGAGATTAATGGCTGGCAGATTCTGGTCTGTGCGTCATCGCACGCACCCCCGCCAGCCTGGCCTCCGGCACAGCCCGCTTGCGCCGCGGCACCCATGCCGGACCAGCGTTCCCGGCCGCCGCGCCATGCTGGCGGACTGTGCCCCCATCAAGGAGGGAACCTGCCAGCCGCGTGGCGCGTGTGATGAGTTCGGTACCGGCAGGGCGCTATTCGACTTCGCCGCTGTCGGTATCGCCAACCTGCGCGTCGCGCTCATGGTGCATCGCCGCCGCGGCAAGCGTCGTGGCCGCGGCCGGCGCGGCCTCCTTGCGCTCGCTGTAGCGATCGGTCAGGTAATCGCTGCGGTCGCGCACGAGCAGTGTGAACTTGTAGAGTTCCTCCATGACGTCGACCACGCGGTCATAGTACGCGGAAGGTTTCATGCGGCCGCTGGCATCGAACTCCTGGTACGCCTTGGCCACCGACGACTGGTTCGGGATCGTCACCATGCGCATCCAGCGTCCCAGCACCCGCAGCGCATTGACGGCATTGAAGGACTGCGAGCCGCCGCAGACCTGCATCACGGCCAGCGTGCGCCCCTGGGTGGGACGGATGCCGCCGAATTCCAGCGGCAGCCAGTCGATCTGGTTCTTGAATACCGCCGTCAGCGTGCCGTGGCGCTCGGGGCTGCACCACACCTGGCCTTCCGACCACTCGGAAAGCTGGCGCAGTTCCACCACCCTGGGATGGTCGGCCGGGACGCTGTCGCATATCGGCAAGCCGTGCGGGTCGAATACCCGGGTTTCCGCGCCGAAGTGCTGCAGGAGCCGTTCGGCCTCGTGCACCAGCAGCCGGCTATATGACGTTTCGCGCAGCGAGCCGTAGAGCAGCAGGATGCGCGGGGCATGCGTACTGGTGCGGGCTGGCTCCAGCTTGCGCAGGTCCGGCGTGTCCAGTACTGCCGTATCGATATTGGGCAGGTCCTGCCTGATCATTCCATCCTCCGTCCCTGCGCATCGCAGGGCGCTACTGACATGCCGGTGCTTCAGCGGGCACCGGCCTCATACCAGGACTGCGACCGGTTGACGATGGCGACCACCAGCAGCATGACCGGTACCTCGATGAGAACGCCAACCACGGTGGCCAGCGCCGCGCCGGACTGGAAGCCGAACAGGCTGATGGCGGTGGCCACCGCCAGCTCGAAGAAGTTGCTGGCGCCGATCAGGCTGGACGGACCGGCGACGCAATGCGCAACGCCCAGCTTGCGGTTGAGCAGGTAGGCCAGTCCCGAGTTGAAGAAGACCTGGATCAGGATCGGCACCGCCAGCAAGGCAATCACCAGCGGCTGCTCGATAATGGCCTTGCCCTGGAACGCGAACAGCAGGACCAGCGTCAGCAGCAGCGCGGTGATGGAGTACGGGCCGAGGCGCCGGACCGCGCGCTGGAAATGCGCCACGCCGCGTCGCAGCATCATCTTGCGCAGCGCTTGCGAGAGAATCACCGGCACCACGATGTACAAGGCCACCGAGGTGAGCAGCGTATCCCACGGCACCGTGATCGCGGACAGGCCCAGCAGCAGCGCCACCACCGGCGCGAAGGTGACCACCATGATGGCATCGTTCAGCGCCACCTGCGACAGCGTGAAATACGGATCGCCCTTGCACAGCTGGCTCCAGACGAACACCATGGCCGTGCACGGCGCCGCGGCCAGCAGGATCAGGCCGGCCACATAGCTGTCGAGCTGGTCGGCCGGCAACAGCGGCGCAAACAGCTGGCGCACGAAGATCCAGCCGAGCAGCGCCATCGAGAACGGCTTGACCGCCCAGTTGATGAACAGCGTCACGCCGATGCCGCGCCAATGGGATTTCACCTGCCCGAGCGCGCTGAAATCGATCTTGATCAGCATGGGGACGATCATCACCCAGATCAGGAGCCCCACCGGCAGGTTTACCTGCGCATATTCCATTTGCGCGATCGCCTGGAACACGCTCGGCAGCATCTGCCCCAGTGCGATCCCGGCGACAATGCAAAGCGCGACCCAGACGGTCAGATAGCGCTCGAAGAAACCGATGGCCGGCCTGGCCCCTGCCGGGCCCGATGCTGCAACGTGCTGGTTCGCCATGGTTCAGCTCCGCCCCAGGCGCTGCAGCGCCTGTTCCAGCTCGGCGTTGCTCATGTCGTCGACCGGCAGCTGCAGCAGTTGTTGCATGCGGTAGGCGATGGCCTGCCGGGTCAGCTCGAAGGCCTGGCGCTTGTTGTCGTCGCTGCCTTCGGTGCGGGACGGATCGGGATAGCCCCAATGCACTTTGACCGGGCTGCCGGGCCAGTACGGGCAGGCTTCTTGCGCCGCGCTGTCGCACACCGTGATCACGATGCGCATGGGCGGGGCGTGGTCGCCGGCGAATTCGTCCCAGCTCTTGCTGCGCAGGTCGCCCACGTCGACGCCGGCGTTGGCGAGCGCTTCGATGGCGAACGGGTTGACGCGGCCGCTGGGCGCGCTGCCCGCGCTATAGGCGCGGACGTCGCGGCCGGCGCGCCGCGCCAGGTGGTTCAGCATCCCTTCGCCCAGCACGCTGCGCGCCGAGTTGTGGGTGCAAAGGATCAGTACGTTGGTAGTCATGAGGCCGGCTCAGGAAGGGTCAGCACGCCGGGTCGACCGCACAGGGCGATACCGGCGAACACGGATTGCCGCCGCAGCAGTTCTGCGTCAGGTAAGCCAGCAAGCCATTCATGGTGTCGAAATGCGCCATGTAGATGATCGAGCGGCCGTCCTGGCGGCTGGTCAGCAAGCCGGCGTGGTGCAGTTCCTTCAGGTGGAAGGACAGCGAGGACGCCGGAATCTCGATCTGTTCGGCGATCCGGCCGGCGGGCAAGCCGGCCGGGCCTGCCTGCACCAGCAGCCTGAACACCGCCAGGCGGATCGAATGGGCGAGCGCGGCGAGCGCGGTGAGGGCGTCATCGGTTTCCATGTTTCGAATATATTCGAAACATGGAAATGTAGCAAGCCCGATGGCTTGGTTGCCAGCACCGGCGGGCGGGTCCTATTCCGGCTGGATCTCCAGGATGACGTTGCCGATCAGCTTGCCGCTTTCGACCGCCTCGTGCGCCTGCGCGATGGCCGAGAGCGGGAAGCGGGCCCCGATGGCATGCGTCAGCCTGCTGTCCTCCATCAGGCTGGTGAGCCCGGCGATGGCGCGTTCCCGATCGGCGCGGCAGAGGTCGTATACAAGAAAGAAGCGGAGGCTGATCGAGCTGAACAGCAGGTCGCGAAACGGGACCGGAATATCGCCATACGTGTTCGAGCCATAGCAGGCCAGCGTGCCGTGTGGCCTCAGCACGCCTTGCGCCAGCAGTGGTGCCGTGGTGGAGAAGTCCATATCGACCATGGCATCCACGCCCTTGCCGCCGGTCAGCGCCATCACGGCTGGCGCAACCGGCTGCTGCTTGTAGTCGATCGTTGCCTGCGCGCCGGCCGCCAGCGCATGGTTCGCCTTCTGTGCCGATCCCACGGTGCCAATGACCGAGGCACCGGCACAGGTGGCCAGCTGCACGACATAATGGCCAACGGCGGACGACGCGCCAATGACCAGTACCGTCTTTCCGGCGATGTCGCCGAGCAGATGGACGGCCTGGAAGGCCGTCATCGCCGGAATGCCAAGGCAGGCGCCCGCCGCGAGACCGGTAGTCGCGGGCAATGCCACGGCCTGCGCCTGCGGCAATGCGATGTACTCGGCCGCGGTGCCCAGGGGCCGCTGCCATTGGCCGTTCCAGATCCAGACACGCTCGCCGATCCGGCCCGGCGCTACGCCGGCGCCCACTGCGTCGATCACGCCGGCCCCGTCACTGTGCGGCACCACGCGCTCGCCCGTCAGCGGCCGGCCATGCCGGGACTTGACGTCGGACGGATTGACGCCGGAGGTGGCCAGCCTGACCCGGACTTCGCCAGGCCCTGGCGATGGCGTGGGCAGTTCACCGACCTCCAGGACTTGCCGGGCGGCTCCGTTCCTGCTGTACCAGGCAGCGTGCATGATCTCTCCCGCGTGTGGACCGCATGTCGCCATCGTCCCGCGCGACGAAGGCAAGCCGATGGCGCAAGCATCGGGTTTGCGCGGTTGCGTGTCAAACCATGTTTTCCCGTTGCGCGCGCACTACTATTCATCCAGCGCGCCGTCATTGTTTCGCACCCGACTTTCTCCTTGCGTCGCGTTGCAGCGGAGCATCCAAGTGCCAGACGTAACGTCCGATGGGGTTTCCATTCACTACGAGGTCACGGGCCAGGGTTCGCCCGTGCTGCTGCTGGCCGGACTTGCCGGCGTGGGCGCGTCCTGGGGGCCGCAGATCGGTCTGTTCGCCGGGCGGCACCGGGTGATCGTACCCGACCATCGCGGCACCGGCGCGTCCACGCACACCGCATCCGGCATGACCATCACGCAACACGCGCTGGATATGGCGCGGGTCGTCGCGGACGCTGGTTGCGGCCCCGTCCATGCGGTGGGTTCCTCCACCGGCGGCGCCATCGCGCAAGTGCTGGCCATCCATCATCGCCATTGGCTGCGCAGCGCCACCATCCTTTCCTCGATCGCGCGCGCCGACGCGTTCTACCGCCGGCAGTTCGACATGCGCCGGCGCATGCTTGCCGACTCGGGCCTGCGCGCGTCCACCGAAGCCAACGCCTTGTTCCTGTTCGATCCGGCATTCATGCGTGACCACCCGCAGCAGGTGCAGGGGTGGGTGGATGCCACTGCCTCGGTCGCCTTCGAACGCGAGATTGCCTTTGCCCGGATCGACATGATCGTCGGGCACGACGCCTTCGACGCGCTGCCATCGATCACCACGCCCACGCTGGTGCTGGTGGGCAAACGCGACTTCTGCGCGCCTGCCCACCTTTCGGCGGAACTGGCAGAGCGGATCCCGGGCGCCGAGTTTGCCGTGCTGGATGGCGGTCACTTCATCTTCCTGGAGAAGCCCGCGCTGCTGCACGACACGGTCGAGGCTTTCATCGCCAGGCACGAGGGATGAGGTGCCTGATCACTACTTGCCCGGCCATGCAGCGCGGCGTGCGTCGAAGTCACCGTCGGCCCTGATCCGGCGTGAACTGCAACCGGCAATATCGGTCACAGCGACTTCAGATACTCCGCCAGGTTGGCAATATCCGTGCTGCTCAGCCCCAGTCCCCGCTTCGTGTTGTAGGTATTCACGACATCCGAAAATGTCGCCGCGGAGCCGTCGTGAAAATAGGGCGGGTGTTGCCACGCGCCCTTCAGTGGCGTGGTCCGGTATTGCCGGGTCGCCGAGCGTGAGGCATAGCTCGGGTTCTCCGGCTCTGCCATCGAGTCGGCGGGCGGATGAAGCATCGAGTTGGCATCGGTAAAGGCCGGGCCACTATGGCAGGTCGCGCATCGACCTGCGCCTTCGAAAACAAGGCGGCCCCGCGCGGCCGCTACCGGGTCGAAACTGCCGGCCGGCGGCGGCGGTGCGCTCAGGGACAGCTGATACGCCTGCAAGGCCGGAAGCTTGCTGGTGACAAGGTCTTCCGCGCCATTCGTGATGGCAATGTTCAGCCGTGGCTCGGATACGGAGCCAAGGCCGCCCATCTGCGAGACGGCGACATATCGATTCCAGTACATGATGTCTTCGCCGTCGCCGGTAAAGGTGATGCGATGAATGCCCGCCAGCCCGAAGGCGGGAGGTATCACCACCGGCTTGCTGAGGCCGTCGATATTGCCGCGCGGATCGTACTTCCCTGCACCCCAGGCGTTAAGGACCTTCTTCATGGCATCGTCGATGGCAGGTGACAGTGCGATGATGGCGCCGGGGTCGAGGTCCCGGTTGGGCCATCCATCCAGCCGCCTGCCGATACCCGGCGCGAACGAGTTGTCCACGGTCGAATGACAAAGCGCGCAGGTGATGCCGACGCGGGTCAGCCTGTCTACGCCGTTGACCGTCTCGACCGTCCCCTTGATGCCGACGACGGCGTTGAATTTCAGCAGCGCCACCGTTGTAGCCGGACTCTTCAGGTCGATCGTGCCATTGCGGATGCCATTCGCGACCGCCGCGGGCAAGGCGTCGGCGTCCACCTTCAGCCCGACCGAAAACGCGGTCAAGGGATCCACCGAGCTGGCGATGACTTCGTGCATCCTCAGCTTGTCGGTCCACTTTGCTTCATCACCGAAGGTATCGAAGCGGAAAATCTGTTTGCCCTGCTCGACCAGGGCCCTTTGCGCCGCTTCCGTGCTGGCCGCGTCGGTGCCTTCCCCGCCGGAACCACCGCCGCATCCCGCGGCTGCCGCCATCGCCGCCGCCGTCACCAGTGCACTGGCCAGCCGCCGTCGAGGCATCCGCTGCATGGTGGAACGCGGCGGCGCCAGGGCTTGCACTTCTGCTTCGGGTACCAGTGCGGAGGGTTGCTGGTTCATGATCGGCGTCCTTGTCACAAGAGGATGAGGCGACTGATGCATGACAACGGACATGCCGACGGCGGCAGTAGCGCGAACGGGTCCGGTGCCTATGTCATTAGACGTTGACGGACGCGGGAAGGTGACACGAGGCCTGGGCCACATTGCATCCGCTTGCGGCGGGTGACGTTCTCCTATGATTGCTGACGCATGGTGCGAGCGTTCTGCCCGAGCCTGCTGTCACCTTTTGTCACCGGTGCCGTCTAAAGATCAGGAACGGGAAAAGCAAATATGGACCCAAAGCAGAACCCCTGGTCGTCTCCGCCGTCTGCTTCCGGTGCCTCGACGGATGCCGAGCTGGTCGCAAGCGCCCGTGCCGGCGCCGCGTCCGCCTTCGAAATCATCATGCGGCGCAACAACCGCCTGTTGTTCCGCACCGCGCGTGGCGTGGTCCCGGACGACGCCGAAGCGCAGGATGTGGTGCAGGAAACCTACCTGCGCGCCTTTACCAGCCTGGATTCGTTTCGGCGCGAGGCAGCGCTGAGCACGTGGCTGGCGCGCATTGCCATCAATGTCGCGCTGACCGCGCAGCGCAAGAGACGTGGGCTGGTCCAGATGGGAGCCAGGGCCGAAGACGACGATTCCGCCGAAGCTTCACCGGAGAACGTGATGGCCTTCCGCACCCCCGACGCCGAATCCCCCGACGCCATGGCCGAGCGCAGCCAGGTGCGCGAGCTGCTGCAAAGCGCGGTCGACAATTTGCCGCCGATCTATCGTTGCGTGTTCATCTTGCGGGCCGTCGAAGACATGAGCGTCGAGGAGACGGCATATTGCCTTGGCGTCAGTGATGACGTGGTCAAGACACGCTTCCTGCGCGCGCGCAAGATGCTGCGCGAAACCCTGGCCGAACAGGCAAAGCCCTATCTGCGGAACACCTTCAGCTTTGCCGGCGCGCGCTGTGACGCAGTGGTCAATCACGTGTTCGCGGCCCTGCGTGCGCGTGGGCTGGTGCGCTCGCAATGACGGATCGGAAAGCATCATCCCGACCCGGATGGCGTCCTATGGTATGGTCAACCACATGAACTCATGTGTCGTGGGTGATGCATGGGCGACAACCACATGCAGCTGGAGAGTGACGCAGCGTGAGTAATGCGAAGGAACCGCGGCGCAAACTGCTGGCGGACAAAGTCTCGCTCAGCAGGACTCTGCGCCTGAGCGTGGCGGCAGAGGACAGGCCCGCGCCGGTCAATCGCAGGGACTGGCTGCGACAGCGCAAGGCGCAATTGCAGGCGGCCCGTGCCGCCGCCAGGCAAAGGCGCAACCTGCTGCGAGCCGAGATCATGTCGGCCGCGCAGGATATTGCCCGCGAGGAACGCACCGCCGCGCGGCTGGATTCGGAACGGCTGAAGGCCGAAGCCCGGTCCGAACGTACCTACGCGCGCGAGGACGAACGCGCCGCCGCCCGCTTCGAGCGCGGCCAGCCTAAGCGCCCGGCTGCCAGGACCAAGACGCTGGCCCAGGAGAAAAGCAAGCTGGTCTCTTACGCCGAGCTGTTGCGGCTGCGCAAGTAATCGAGCTTGCTAGCGAATCCGGTCGAAGCCGCTGGCGGCCCAGCGCTCGGCGCTGTCGCGCGTCAGGCGGAAGTCGGGCCGCACCCTGATGGTGGCCAGCACCTCGCCGAAGGCATCCTCGGCGCTCAGCGTGCCGAAGGGCTCGAACTCATCGGGCGTGATCGCCAGCTTCACGGTCACGCTGCCGGCTTCGGCTTCGATGCTGACCTGTTTGTTGAGCTGCGCGTGCAGCTGCTGCTCATGGCGCCGGATCACTTCCGAGGCGGTCTTGACCAGGGTCTGGTGCGCGGTGGCATCGAGCGGCTTGGGGTCGACCTTGTTGCGCCCCATGGTCCAGGGGCCGACCAGCGCCGGCTCGGCGCTGCCGTCGCGGATCATTTCGACCGCCCAGCCTTCGCCATCCTCGTTCTTGATGACGCGGGCGGTCCAGCCCTTGTCGCGCCACAGGCGCGGTTCATGGATGGCCGAGGCTTCGTGCCCGGGCAGTGCGTCTTCGGTGTGTGGCATCAATCTCGTGGTACGGGTCGGGGAACCCGCCAGAATACTATAGGGCCCGGCGGCAGGCCCGGGCATCCTGTGCCGCGGACCCTCACGGCCGCGTAAACAAGGCCTTCCGGATGATGGCGTGGACGCCCCAGTTGCCGTTGACCACCTGCGTGATGCCGAAATCCACCGCCACCGAGATCAGCGTCACCGCCTCGTCCTCGCTCAGCCCCTTGACCGTCATCAGGAAGCGGCGGGTCTTGCGGAAGGCATCGCGCATGGCGTCGTCGAGCGTGGACTTCAGGTAGATGTGGCTCTGCGCCATCTGGCCCAGCTCGGTCAGGTGGTTGGGCGAGCTGAAGCCATGCAGGATCCATTCGTCGGCGGTCTCCACCAGCGGGTAGCTCAGGTCGGCAAAGGCTGCGCCGCGTTCGATCATGGTGCTCTTGTGCAGGATCAGCTGGAACTCACCGGTCAGCGAGCATTCGATGGCGGTGCCGCACAGCTCGGAATCGCCCTGCGACGCATGCGGGTCGCCGATCGACAGCAGCGCACCCGGCACCGCCACCTTCAGGTAGACGCTGGCGCCGCGGGCGACGCGCCAGTTGTCGAGGTTGCCGGCAAAGCTGGAGGGCGGGATCGAGTCGATCAGCCCGTCCTGCGCCGGCGCCACGGCGATCACGCCGAAATGCGGGCGGATCGGGATCTCGATATCGCGCAGCACGTCGTGGTTCTTGACGATGGTGTCGTGATCGACCGGGACGCCGGGATAGTCGATGGTGGCATGCAGCACGCCGAACGGATCGCGCTGCGGCGTCCAGCGGAAGCTGTAGACGGCGCGGGCGCAGCCGTCGGCACGTTCGCAGTCGATCTCGAACACCGTCACCACTTCGCGCTCGCGCGGCTCGGTCAGCATGTCGCGGTAGTGGAAGCCCCACCAGGTCGCGGCGTTGCTGCCGAAGGCGCGGCCGGCAAAACGCGGGTTGGCGCACGGGCGCGGGCGCACGTCGAGGATGCGCACCTCGAGCACGTCGCCGGGCATGGCGCCGCGCACCGCGACCGGGCCGGTGCAGATATGCACGCCGAAACCCTCGCCGGCACCGCGCCCGTAGACCGAGGCATCGATCGGGCCGGCGCCGCGGCGGTCGACGTTCTTCTGCCCGGCGCTCCAGTGGAACACGCTTTCGGCGCCGGCGTCGCCGTCGATCATGCGCTCGCGGTCGTCCGAGGCGTGCTGGGTCAGCGTTTCGATGGTGACGGTGTCGCCCGACATCACCTCCAGCACGGGCGGCAGTGCGTGGCTCAGGTAGCCCCAGTGCACGGTCTTGTCGGTCGCCTGCAGCCAGTGGTGCCGGCCTTGCGGACGGTCCGCGTGCGAGCGGGCCTGGGTGATGGGCACCACGGACGGGCCGGGCTGCACGCGTGCGCGCACGCCGTCGTTGGCCGGCGCGCGCGGTTGCGCGGCGCCACGCCTGGCATCGGCCGGAAGTCCGCGCGACACATTCAGCGGCGGGCGCGGCGTGGGCGTGCCCGCGGCCTGCTCGCGGTACGTGCGCGGCGAGATCCCGAACTGCTCGCGAAACGCATGGCTGAAGTGCGAAGCATCGTTGAAGCCCCAGCGATAGCAGATGTCGGAGACCGAGAGCTTGTCGTACTGCGCATTGGCCAGGTCGGCGCGGCAGCGCTCCAGCCGGCTGGTGCGCAGGTAGGCGGAAAAGCTGCTGCCGGATTTCTCGAACAGTTTCTGCAGGTAGCGCGCCGACATGTGTTCGTCGGCGGCGATGGCGGCGAGGCTGAGCTCGGGCTCGGCCAGGCGCGCGTCGATGCGGCTGCAGACCCGGGCGAACACCGCCGCGCGCGACGGCGTCATGTCCGGCGGCGCGCTCGGCTGGTGGTCCGCCAGGGCCGCGCCCAGGCAGGCGACGATGGTGCTGTCGAAGGGCTGGACCGCCCGGTCGCCGGCGCACACCAGGGTGTCGATGCTGGCCGCCATGGATTGCAGCAGGCGCGCGAACAGTTCCGCCGCGTCGCCGCCCAGCACCAGCGCCGAGCGCGGCAACGGCGCGGTGATGCGCGCGTGCAGCAAGGCCTGCCCGATATGCACGATCAGCAGGCGGAAGCCGGTGGTCAGCGCCACCTTGCGCGCCGCGTGCCCGGGCACGCACAGCAACTGGCCGGGGCGCAACGGCTCGCGCAGGTCCGGGGTGGCGAGGTGCGCTTCGCCCTCGGTCAGCATCAGCAGCATCAGGCCGCGGCCGTCGCCGGCGGTGATGGCCAGCGTCTGCGGCACCGACGCGATGCAGGTCAGCCCGATGCCGGCAGGCGTGGTGCGCGACTGGATCGTGCCGTGCAGGGTGTGGTCGGCGCACAGGCTCTCGCACTGCAGGCGCGCCGCCCTGAGTTCGTCGCGCCATGCGGCGCCGCGCCGGTTGCGCGGATACGCTTCGGTGGAAAAACGCTGTAGATGCAATGGAGCCTCCCTGGCGTCTGACTGCCACAGCGCCGGGGCGGCGGAGATGGCGCTCCGCCGCGCCCGCGCAACGTTGCTGGCAAAGGCCTGGCGATGCCCTAGCCGATCAGCAGCTGCCCCCGCATCGCGGCTACCAGGACAAAGCCGGCGAAGGTGCCGAGGATGGCGAAGATGCCGCCCAGCACGTTCGGGGCCGGTATCGGCGCCCGTACCGCAGTGTAAAGAAGACCCGTCACCAGGCCAACCGCCGCGGCCTGCAGCTCGGTGCTGCCCAATGCGATTTCGACCATGTCATTCCCCCGATGCATCGATTGCGGTGGCTCGGCGGCTGGCCGGCGGCCGCCCGAAGGCGATGGTCCGGCGCCACGCGTGCACGATCAGGTAGCCGAGGTACGTGAACAGGATCGCGCAGATCCCGCCGGTGACGTTCGGCGCCGGAATCGGCAGGTTGAGCCAGGAGTACAACGTGCCGGTGACCAGGCCGACCACCAGTGCCACCAGTTCGTTGCGGCCTATGTAGACGTATTGCATGCGCGTTCTCCGTGGATGGCGGCGGCTCAGCCCCTGGCCTTGGGCGGGAAGATGGTGCGCGGCATGGTGCAGTGGATGCCCTGGGTGCCATCGACCACCTGGGTCACGCCGAAGTCCGCCGATACGCTCATCAGCGAGTAGGCGTCGTCGCGCGACAGGCCCTGTTGTTCGGTCAGCAGGTGGATCATGTCGCGGGCGGCGTTCCGGCCGGCTTCATCGAGGTCTTCATGGAAACCGTGCACGACCCAGCAGTCCGGCGTTTCCAGCAGCGGCGAGGGGAAGTGGAAGTCCTTGCGCAGCACGATCTGGAACAGCACGTTGAGCGAGGCCTCGATCGCGGTGCCGCTGACTTCGCCGTCGCCCTGCGAGATATGCGGGTCGCCGATCGAGAACAGCGCGCCGTCGACCTGCACCGGGTAATACATGGTGGCGCCCGCGCCGATGCGCCAGTTGTCGATATTGCCGCCGTGCAGGCCGGGCTCGACGGTGGTGACGCGGCCGCGTGCGTCGGGCGCGACGCCGGCGGTGCCCAGGTGCGGGCGCACCGGAACACGCACGCCGGCCAGCGCCGGCTGGCGGCAGCATTCGCGCTCGTCGACCACCTTGCCGGGGATGGTCAGCTTGCCGGGATAGTCATAGGCGTAGAGCGCGTGCGCGGTGTTGGAGGGCTGGTCCAGCTCGTAGATGGTGACCCGTTCCTTGTCGAACTCCTGGTACAACTGGCCCCAGCTCGCGGCGACATTGGCGCCGAAGCGGAAGCGCGGAATCATCTGCAGATAGCGCACCTCGAGCACGTCGCCCGGCCTGGCGTCTTCGACATAGATCGGCCCGGTCATGATGTGCACGCCCGGGTGGCGGTCGTCGTGCGGAACCTTGCGGTAGATCTCGCGGATGGCGTCGTCCATCATCAGGTCGGGGGCGTCGCCGGCATGGTGGGTCACCGCTTCGGCGCGGATCAGGTCACCGCTCCTGACGGTCAGCGCGGGCGCCTGGGTGGCATCGAAGTAGCCCCAGTGGATGGTCTCGGGGCGGGCGGGCAGGTCGTGCAGCATGGTTGTCTCCTTGGTTTTTTGCCGCCGCATCCACGGCCGCATCGGCGACCGCGTCCACAGCCGTGCAGCGGGTGCACGGCTGGCCTGGTCGAAGGCGTCCGGGATACTGGCGATGCGTCGCAGGCGGGTCTGGCCTGTTCCCGCTGGCGAGGCTGGCGTCGCCGCGGTGAGTCAATACTAGGGATGGCGCGGGCCCGGCCAGTAGGGCGATTCCCCCCAAACTCTTGTGTAGCCGCGCCCTAAGGTAAACCCGCTGTGTGCCGCCGCGATCTGGCCGGGAGCAGGGGAGTGTTAATTTTTGATTGACACCGTGTCAACGATTGATGGAATTGTCGACCCGGCCTTGACAGTGCAAAATCCGGGCGAAGCCCGGGTCGATCCATCGCAGGCCCGAGAGACACACACAAGGAGATCGCCGCATGGCTGATACCAATAATTCCCCGCGCCTGCCGCTGGCAGGCGTGCGCGTGCTGGACCTGTCCCGCGTGCTGGCCGGACCGATGTGCACGCAGGCGCTGGGCGACCTGGGCGCGGAGGTGATCAAGGTCGAACACCCCGGCCGCGGCGACGATACGCGCGACTGGGGCCTGCGCGTCGGCACCCGCAACACGGCTTACTTCAACAGTGCCAACCGCAACAAGCAGTCCATCGGCATCGACCTGCAGCAGCCCGAAGGCCAGCGCATCGTGCGCGAGCTGGCGGCGAAGTGCGACGTGCTGGTGCAGAACTTCAAGTTCGGCGGCATCGACAAGATGGGGCTGGGCTACGAGGCGCTGAAGGCGATCAACCCGGGGCTGGTGTATTGCTCCATCACCGGCTACCGCAGCAATGGCCCCGAGGCGACCCGCCCCGGCTACGACCTGGTGGTGCAGGGCGAGGCCGGCCTGATGGCGCTGAATGGCGAGGAAGGGCAGGGGCCGCTGAAGTTCGGCACGGCGGTGGTGGACATGTTCACCGGCATGTATTCGGCGCAGGCGGTGCTGGCCGCGCTGTACGACCGCCAGCGCACCGGCCAGGGCCGCCATGTGGAAATGGCGCTGTATGACTGCGGCCTGATGATCACCGCCTACTATGGCCTGGAGGCGCTGCTGATGGGCGAAGACCCGCCCAAGTACGGCAACGCCCATCCCTCGATCGTGCCCTACGGCGTGTTCGACGCGGCCGATGGCCCGCTGGTGATCACGGTCGGCAACAACGCGCAGTTCCAGCGCTTCTGCACCGAGGTGATCGAACGCCCGGACCTGGCCGCCGACGAACGCTTCGCCACCAACACCGGCCGCTCGGCCAACCGCCAGGCGCTGCTGCCGGAACTGCGCGCCGAACTGGCGCGCCGCCCGCGCGAACTGCTGCTGGCGCGCCTGAGCGCCGCCGGCATTCCGTGCGGCGAGGTGCTGGGGCTGCTCGAAGCCCTGCGCTCCAGGCGCTCGGCCGAGGCCGGCCTGCTGGCCGAATTGCCCAATCCGGAAACCGGCCGGGTCGAGGTGCTGGCGCCGCCGTACCGGCTCGACGGCGAACGCGTGCCGGTGCGCGCCGCGCCGCCGCTGCTGTCGCAGCATACCGAGCGCGTGCTGGGCGACCTGCTGGGCATGGATGCCGGGCAGGTGGCCGCGCTGAAGGCTGCCGGGGTGGTGTAACGGCCGGCGCGGGCCGGCGGGGGGGGGGCGCGTCAGCTTACGTCAGGGCGCGTCAGCGTACGTCAGGGCGCGTCAGGGCGCGTCAAGGCGCGTCAAGGCGCGGCAGCTCCGGCCATTTTTCCTTGCGCGGGAAGCGCAAGTCGAACTCGGTGAATACGTGCTCCTCGGAGCGGCAGCTGATGGCGGCGCCCCAGGTGCCGAGCACTTTCTGGCAGAACGCCAGCCCGATGCCGGTGCCGCGGTGCGCGGGGTAGGAGAAAAAGGGCTGGAACATCCGTGCCAGCACTTGCGGCGGCACCCCCGTGGCGGTGTCCCGGAACATCACGTGGACGGCATCGGACTCGACCTTGCAGCGGATATGGATGGTGCCCTTGCCGGCGCGCCGGATCGCTTCCAGCGCGTTCTTCAGCAGGTTGGTCGTGACCAGGCCGAACAGCTGCGCGTTGCCCATCACATAGGCGCGGCCGGGCAGATCCAGCGTGACCCGCTCCTGGTCGCCGGGCTCGAACGGAAAGCGGCCGACCGCGTCGCGGATCACCTCGCCCACTTCGAACAGTGCCTGCGTGGCGTTTTCCGGGTTCTTGGAATTGGCGACCAGCAGTTCGATGCTGTTGCTGATATGGGCCAGGTCTGATTCCATCCGCGCCACCGCCTGCATCAGGCCTTCGCGCTGCGGCGTGTCCCGGTCCAGCGCCGCGGGCAGCCGGGCCTTGAGGCCCCGGGCGGTCATGGCCAGGCTGGTCAGCGGCGTGCGCAGCTCATGCGCCACCGTCGCCAGCGCGGCGGCCATGCCGCGCCGCTTCTGCTCGGCCAGCAGCTGGCGGTCCATCTTGATCACCACCAGCACCGCGATGACGAAGCCGATCACCGGCAGCTGCAGCAGCACCGGCTCCCACGGGATGCCGCCCATGGAATTGCCGGCCAGCACGAACAGGGTAATCGCGGCGGCGGCGCCCGCGAACAGGGCAATGGTCGCGAACGCGGTGTTGAAGTGATACAGGATCACCACGGCGATGATCACCGATTCGGCCCATACCATCGAGCCGCCATTCTCCAGATAGAAGAAGATAAAGGCGAACGGCAGGCCTACCGTGATGGCAAAGAGCGCATAGGGCGGCAGCCAGCGCCGGCCCGAGAACGCCGAGGCGAACAGCAGCGGCACGAACAGCGCGGTGCAGGCCAGCCGCAGCCACAGGTTTTCATAGGGCTGCGGAAACACATAGGACCAGATCACGTAGTACAGCGGGTGTCCCACCACGCCCAGCGCGCCCACCATCTGGATCCGGCGCAGGCGGATGACGCTTTCCTCGTCCAGCAGCGTGGCCCGCGCGGCGGTCTCGAACACCGCCTGCCATGCCTGGCGGGCCAGCCCGGCCAAGGTGGTGCGGTCGACCTCGGCTTGCGCTACCTTTGCATCCATCTCCGGGGCTACTCCTCGCGGCCGCCTGCCAGCGGCCCGCTTGTGGGATTTCAGGACTTGCGCCGGGCGCGGCGCGTCGACGACCACTCGTCCAGCCGGACTTCGTCGCGGATGCTGGCGAGCACCCCGACCAGGCGGTCGATTTCGCTGGCGCCAAGTTTCGCATGCAGCGTAAGTCGCATCAATGCCCGGTTCTTCGGCGTGGCCGGCGCACAGAATACCGCGCCGAAGATGCCGCGCCGCTGCAGCGCATCGCGCAGCACCTTCACCTGCGGCTCGGTGCCGGCCTCCAGCCCGATGATCTGCTCCGAGCCCTCGCTGATGTTGTAGCCCAGCGCGGCAATCGCGGCCCGGGTGTCGCGGGTGATGGCATGCAGGCGCGCCCGGCGCTCGTCGGCCGCGGCAATGAAATCCGTCACCGCGTCGAACCACGCGATCTCGTGGCGCAGCAGCCCGGAGCTGAAAATGGCCGGCCGCGATTCCACCGCGAAGAAATCCTTGAAGGCGGTGGAGCAGGCCACGTAACCGGCGCGCCCGGCAAAGGCCTTGGCCAGCGACGCGGTGCGGAAATGCACGCGCTCCGACAGCCCCAGCGCCGGCACCAGGCCGCCGCCGCGCGGGCCATGCGTGCCCAGCGAGTGCGATTCGTCCACCACCAGCACGCAGCCGGACGCTTCGGCCAGTTCGACATAATCCACCAGCGGCGCCACGCTGCCGGTGGTGCTGTAGACCGAATCCACCATGATCACGCCGGGACCAAAGCGCTCCAGCTGGCGGCGCACATGATCGCAATCGTTATGGCGCACCGGCACCGCCTGCGCGCCCGCGGCGATGATGCCTTCCCACAGCGAGGCGTGGCCGTTCATGTCGATATAGACCGGGACGCCGGGGCCGGCGATGCACTGCACCAGGCCAACGTTGGCGGCCCAGCCGGACTGGGCGATCAGGCCGTCCTCGGCCTGCATCAGGTCGGCGATCTTGCGCTCGACCCGCCGCTGCGGCGTATCGCCGTGCATGAACACGGACGACATCAGCAGTTCCGGCTCATCCTCGACAAAGGCCCGCACCTGTGCCTGCACCAGCGTGGCTTCGCCCAGCAGGCACAGGTAGTCGTTGCTGCTCAGGTGCAGCGCGTCCGGTCCGGGCGCAAGCCCGTGCAGCAGGTGGTCGCCGCCCCAGAGCTTGCCCATGCGCTCTTCGAAATGCTGTGCCATCCGCGCCGTGATCCAGGGCGGCAGGGTCGGTGCCCTGGTGCGGGAGGCATGGTGGCGGGATTGCACAGGCTCGGCTTCGGAGAACATCGGTCGTCCTTCAACAGGTGAGATGAAAATCGGAGGAAATCGACAAGGCTTGCATGGCGCCTGCGCCAAAGCCAGCCGCCCATGCGTGGGGGGTGCGGCGCAACGTTCCCCATGGCGCGCCAGGTGCCGGCATGCCACGGGATCCCGGTTCATGTAGCGACCACTGTGCCAGTGTTAGCCAAGGATTGTGACGGGACTTCCACCAATCCGACGTCTGCATGCAGACTAGTTTGCCCGGATCGATCGGTCACGCGGCAGCGCAAGGCTGCGGGTATTCAGGAAGGGTGTTTCGCACGAGAAGGTGCTGTATCTAGCACTTGTGCCGGGTTTGCGCGAATGCCGGGCGCGGATGGCCCGGGGCGCTGCTGTGCGGGTGCGAGGCTTGCCGGCGCCCGGCACTGGCGGCCGGGCACCGTTGCGGAACCGCAATGCGCAAGCACCGGCGGCCCCGCCGTAGTGCATGGAAACCGGCGATCAGCCCGCGCCGGCGCCCTCCAGTGCCGCGCCGCGCGCTTCCAGGGTGCGGCGCGCGATATTGAGCTGGTGGATCTGCGTGGTGCCTTCATACAGGCGGAACAGCCGTACGTCGCGATAGAAGCGCTCCGCGACGGTGCGCGCCATGTACCCGCTGCCGCCGAACACCTGCACCGCGCGGTCCGCCACGCGGCCGGCCATTTCCGAGGCGAACAGCTTGCACATCGACGCTTCCATGGTCACGTCCGCGCCGGCATCGCGCTTGCGCGCGGTCTCCAGCACCAGCGCGCGGGCCGCATGCAGCTCCGTATTGCTGTCGGCAATCATCTGCTGCACCAGCTGGTAGTCGGCAATCGGCTTGCCGAACTGGCGGCGCTGCGCCGCGTAGCGGACCATCTCGTCGACCAGCCGGACCGCCGGGCCCACGCACAGGCCGGCCAGGTTGATGCGCTGCTTGTTCAGCGCCTTCATCGCGGTCTTGAAGCCGACATTGGGTTTGCCGCCGACGATGGCGCTGGCGGGCACGCGGCAGTCCTTCAGGTAGACGTCGGCCACGGGCGAGCCGTGCTGGCCCATCTTGCGCTCCGGCTCGCTGGTGCTCAGGCCCGGCGTGCCGCGCTCGACCAGGAAGGCGCTGATGCCGTGCGCGCCCGGCGTGCCCGGATCGGTGCGGGCGAACACGGTGAACAGGTCGGCGATCGGCGCATTGGTGATAAAGCACTTGCTGCCGTTCAGCACGTAGTGGTCGCCGTCCTGCGTCGCCGTGGTCTGCAGCGCGGTGGCATCGGAGCCGGCCTCCGGCTCGGTCAGCGCGAAGCAGCCGGTCATCTTGCCGGAGGCCAGCTGCGGCAGGTAGCGCTGGCGCTGCGCTTCGGTGCCGTCGGCCACCAGCGACTCGGACGCGATGCCGGTATTGCCGCCGAAGCGGGCGCGGAAAACCGTGGCGGCCTGCGACACTTCGATGTTCACCTGCGCCAGCTCTTCGGTGGTCAGCCCGGCGCCGCCGTAGGCCTCCGGAATGCTGTGGCCGAACAGGCCGAGGCGGCGCATCTGCTCGACCACGGGCTCGGGGATGACATCGGTGCGGTCGATCTGCGCCTCGAGCGGGATGCAGGTTTCCAGCACGAAGCGGCGGAGTTCGGCAAGCAGCGCTTGCTGGCGGGCGGAGTCGCGGATCATGGAAGGGGTTCCGGTAGTGGGTTGAGGATGGCGGGGACAGGGCTACTGCGCCGTGATGCCGGCGGTCTTCAGCACGCCGGTCCATTTCTTCGTTTCGGCATCGAGGAAGCGGTCGAACGCGGCGGCGGGTTGCGGGGCCAGCTCCATGCCGAGTTCGGCCAGGCGGCGCACCGTGGCCGGGTCGGCGGTGGCGCGCGCGGCGGCGTCGGCCAGCTTGCGCACCACCGCGTCGGGCGTGCCCTGCGGCGCCACCAGCCCGAACCATGCGCCCACTTCATAGCCCGGCAGCTGCGCCGCCTCGGCCACGGTGGGCACGTCGGGCAGCACCGCCGTGCGTTTGGCCGAGGTCACCGCGAGGGCGCGCAGCTTGCCGCTCTGCACCTGCTGGCGCGCAATGGCGGAGGTCAGCGCCATCATCGACACGCGCGCGCCGAGCAGGTCGCTGAGGGCTTCGGGCTGGCCCTTGTAGGGCACGTGGGTCAGCTTGACGTGCGTCATCTGCGCCAGCAATTCGGCCGAGAGGTGGTTCGAGGTGCCGATGCCGGCGCTGGCATAGGTCAGCGAGCCCGGCTGCTTGCGCGCGGCGTCCAGCAGTTGCGGCAGCGTGCGCAGCGGCGACGACGCCGGCACCACGAGCACGTTGGGCACCGCGCCGATGCCGGCCACGGCGCGGAACGCCTTGCCGCCCTTGCCCTGGATCGACGGATTGAGCAGCGGCCCGACCACGTAGCTGGGGCTGACCGCCAGCAGCGTGTAGCCGTCGGCGGGCGCCTTGGCGACGAGGTCGGCGCCGATGGCGCCACCGGCGCCGGTCTTGTTCTCGACGATCACCGTCTGCTGCAGCACCCTGGCCATGTTCTCGGCGGTGATGCGGGTGACCGAATCGACCACGCCGCCCGCCGAGAACGGCACGATGATCCGCACCGGGCGTTCCGGGAAGCGCGCCGCGTCGTTGGCGGCGGCCAGCGTAGCCGCCGGCGTCAGCGCGGCGCAGGCCAGCATGCCGGCGGCGAGCCGGCGCAACGGGTAAAAGGCCTTCATCTTGTCTCCTTGGTTGCCTGCGCCGGAACGTTGCCGGGCGCAAGGTCGGTCCGATGCGTGCCTCTTGCGGGCCGCTGGTCATGGTCCTGCCGGCATTGCCGGCAGGCTGCCCGGCCGCGCCACTGTCCCGCAGCGGGTCAGCGCGCGCAGCTCAGTTCGATCTGCCGCACCGCTTCGCGCAGCCGGGGCGCCACCTCGCGCTCGAGCAGGTTGTCGCGATTGCGCGAGGCCGCGATGGTGCAGTTCAGCGCGAACGGGTCCTGGTGCAGCGACTGGCGCAGCGGCGCCGCGATCGCGTGGATCTCGGGCCGCCACTCGCCGTGGCTCAGGCAATAGCCGTGCGCGCGGAAATGCTTCTGGTCTTCCGTCCACATCTGGCGCTCCTGGCTGAAGCGCTGCGGGTCTTCGACCCGCAGCCGGTTCAGCAGCGCGGTGCGCTCGTCCGCGCTGCAGGCCAGCAACACCGCGCGGCCGATCGCGCTGGCCAGCAGCGGGCGCGTGCTGCCGATGTCCGGCTGGTAGAAGTTGCCGGGGTCCAGCCGGCAACTGTCCACGTAGACCACCGACAGGCGCTCGCGCATGCCCAGGTTCACGGTGCAGCCGGTTTCGCGCGCGATGGCCTCCATATAGGGCCGGGCCACCTGGCGGATCGCCAGCCCGGCCAGCATCGGATAAGCCAGCGCCAGCACGCCGGCGCCGAGCCGGTACTTCTGGTTGCCGGGCACGCGGCTGAGGAAGCCCAGCAGCCCCAGCGTGTACGTCAGCCGCGACACCGTCGCCTTGGGCAACCCGGTGCGCGCCACGATGTCCTGGTTACCCAGCACCGGGCTGGACGGCGTAAAGGCGCGCAGCACCTCCAGCCCGCGCGACAGGTTGGTGGCGAACTGGCGGTCGGTGGCGAGGGCATCTTCGCTGGCCAGGCCGGGCAGGGGCAGGGGTTCCGGGTTGCGGTCCATGCTATGCGGTGGTTGCTTGGGTTCCATGCTGGGATCCGGGAAAGGGAGCGTCAATGTTGTAGCACGACCGTTCCGCACAGCGAAACCGTACTTGCGCCCGGGGCGGCCGCCTGCCACCTTGCAGCGGACCAACCTGCCGCCGGAGACCCGCATGCCAGACACCTACGCCCAGCCTGTATCGCCCGAAGCACCGGGCAACGGCCCGCTCGCCGGGTTGCGCATCCTCGACATGGCCACCGTGGTGGCGGCACCGTTTTCCGCCACGTTGTGCGCCGACATGGGCGCCGAGGTGGTCAAGCTGGAACTGCCCGACGGCAGCGATCCGCTGCGCGGACTCGAGCCCGTCACCAAGGACCACGCGCTGTACTGGAAAGTGACCAACCGCGGCAAGCGCGGCATCTCACTCGACGTGCGCACGCCGCGCGGCCGCGAGATTTTCCTGCGCCTGCTGCCGCGCTTCGACGTGCTGGTGGAAAATTTCCGCACCGGCACGCTGGCGCGCTGGGGGCTCGATCTTGAAACGCTGCACGCGGCCAATCCCAGGCTGATCGTGCTGCGGCTGACGGGCTTCGGCCAGACCGGGCCCGATGCAACGCGCCCGGGGTTTGCCCGCATTTTCGAAGCCCGCAGCGGCTTCACCAACCTGGCCGGCACGGCGCAAAGCGGGCCGATGCATATGAACTACCCGGTTGGCGACATGATCGCCGGCCTCTTCGGCGCCTTTGCCATTGCCACCGCGGTGGCGGAACAGCGCGCCCGGCCAGGCCAGCCCGGCCGCGAGATCGACCTGGCCGCCACCGAGGCACTGTTCCGCCTGCTGGACCCGCTCGCCATCGAATACGAGCAGCTCGGCCATGTGCGCCATCGCGCCGGCAACCGCACTACCTACGCCGCGCCGTCCAACATGTACCGCACGGCGGACGATACCTGGGTCACCGTGGTGGCCTCGTCCGACGCCACCTTCCGCCGGCTGGCCGAGGCCATGGACGCGCCGGACCTGGCACAGGCCCCGGAGTACGCCACCAACGCCGGCCGCGTGCGGCATATCGACGCGCTCGATCGCTGCATCGCCGAGTGGTTCGCCGCGCAGCCCTATGCCGCCGCAGCGGCGCGGCTCGAACACTGCCAGGTGCCGTTCAGCAAGGTGTTCAGCATCGCCGATATCGTCGAAGACCCGCAAATGTTGGCGCGCCAGGCCATCGTGCGGCTGCCCGATGCGGACCTGGGCACGGTGCCGGCGCCTTGCGTGGTGCCGCGCTTCTCCGGCTATGCGCCGCCGTCACCGCGTACCGGGCCGGATGTGGGAGAGCACAATGCGCAGGTGTATGGGCAACTGGGTATTGGGGAAGAAGAGCTGGCGCGGTTGCGGGCCGCGGGTGTGATCTGACACACCGGGCCCGGCCCGCCGCCGCGAAATGCCCTGGCGCTGGCTGGCAGGCAGGCCGGTAGAATGGCGCACTGCCTGTTCAACCGAGACAAGTCATGGACATTGCCCCTCCCGTTACGCTGGAAGAATGGAATGCGGCCGGTGCGGACTATTTGCCTGGTCTTCTTGGCATGCGCTTCGTCAAGGTAGAGCCAGACGAGGTAGTGGCGACGCTTGAAGTGCGTCGCGCGCTGGCAGCATGGAATGGGTACTTGCATGCGGGAACGGTAGTCTCGCTCGCGGATACATGCTGCGGCTACGGAACCGTACGAAGCTTGCCGCCAGGGGCCAGCGGCTTCACCACCGTGGAGCTCAAGAGCAACATGCTGGGAACGGCCCGCGATGGCATCGTGACCTGCACCGCGCGGCCGATCCATAAAGGACGCACCACCCAGGTCTGGGATGCCGAGGTTCGTCGCGAGGGCGACAATGCCCTGATCGCCAGCTTTCGCAATACGCAGTTGATCCTTTGGCCCAGGGCCTGACCGGCCGGGGATACGCCGATCGGGACCCGCCGGCGGCGCGCAAGGCGGGCAACCTGCAGCGCTCTCCACGCCTCAGCGCCGGCGAGCTTGAAATCCTGCGGCTCAGGTCAGGCGACGATGTAGGTCGAAGTGGCGGCCGCCGCCCATCCAGGCAGTTTTGTTGCGGCTTCGCATCAGCGCACCCGTGCGAGGCGGAGAGCTGAACCAGGAGGCGCGCAGCCATGTCGGCATTTCTCGGAAGCGAACCGGCCGCTGTTCGCCTTTGCCAGCTATAACGCCGGGCCGGGCAATATCGCCAAGATGCGCAAGGAAGCGGCGGCGCGCGGACTGGATCCCGACAAGTGGTTCGACAACGTCGAGATTGTGGTGGCGGAGAAGATCGGCATCGAGACCACCACCTATGTGCGCAATATCTTCAAGTACTACGCGGCGTACCGGCTGATGCAGGACATGCAGGCGTCGCGCGAGCGCGCGATCAGCCAGATGCAGAAATAGCGGCCGGCAGCTGCCGTTGGCCTGTGCAGGATAGCCTTCGCGCAGCGCGGGGCGACTTCGCCGCCGCATGGTTGACTCAACCCGCCGAATTCCGCTGCGTTTCCCGCTTCCGGATCTCCTCCAGCACTAGTCCCGCCACCCATGATCGCCTGGTCTTGTTCATCCTCGACATGACCGAAGCGACACTCAAGGCCGCATAGTTTCCCGGGCTGATCTCAAACGCCGCGCCCACCCCCCCCGGCGCCCGCGGTCACAAGATTCTCGCTCTCGGAATAGCCCTGCTGGCGCGAGCGCGCTACCAGCTCAAGCAGGCGCAATCGCGTCAGGCCCGCGGCGTCGTATTCTTCGCGATGGCGCCGGTATAGCGCGTCGATCTCCGTGTCGGGCAGCCTGGCCAGCAATGCCAGGCCGGCGGTGCCGATCCCCAGCAGGCGCAGGCTGCCGACCATCAATGTATGGGCCTTGATCGGATAGCTGCCTTCCTCCATATGCAGGCAGTGCCCGTAGTCGCCGTTGCGGATGACGAGGAAGACCGTGTCCTCGGTCTGGCGGGCGAGCGATTGCAGCATCGGGCGGCAGCTGACCAGCACCGGCGCGCGGCTCATCGCGGTCAGGCCAAGTTGCATGGATTCGATGCCGAGGCGGTACTTCCTCGTGTCTGCCTCGCGCTCGACAAAGCCTGCCTGCACCAGCCCCGACACCAGCCGGAATGCCGTGCTGCGGTCCAGCCCAGTTGCCGCCAGTAATTCCGCCAGCTCGATGCCGCGCTCATGGGCGGCACCGATGCACTTGAGCAGCGTCAGCGCGCGCGACAGGCTTTGGGTGCCTGCCACAAGGGTTTCCGCCGGGCGTTGCGCCGCCTGCTTCTTGGTCGTGATCACAATGTAATCAGATTAATCAAAATTGCTTGTAGTGTAATCGACGTTCCGCTGGAATAAAAAACAGAGACTACGGCCAGCGTCCGGCAACCACGTCCGGCACCGGCACGCCAGTGGCCTCCATTCCAGAGGAGACGACATGACCCCTTACAAGTACGTGCACGCCCCCCATGCCCGGCCGGTGGAAGGCGCCGCAAGCCAGCGCCCGGCCCGCTGGCAGCAGCGGCCCGAGCAATCCAACTGGGGCGATTTCGGGCCCGACGACCAGCTTGGCCGCCTCAACCTGATCACGCCGGAGAAGGTCAGGCAGGGCGCGGCGGAGGTCAAAGAAGGGCTGCGCTTCTGCCTGAGCTTGCCGCTGGATTTCCCGGGTGGCAATGCGCTGAACCCGCGGCGCCACCCGCCCGTGATCAAGCCGACGCCGCGCGCGCTGGGGCTTGGCATGAACTTCGCCCTGGCGCGCGAAAACGCGGACCTGACTGACGTGGTCTGCGACGACTACGTGCACATGTTCCTGCAGTACTCGACGCAATGGGATGCGCTGGCGCACGTGGGCGGGCATTTCGATGCCGACGGCGATGGCGTGAACGAGATGGTCTACTACAACGGTTTTCGCGCCGGCGTCGATGTGCAGGGGCCGGACGATGATCCGGCATTGGACGGCCAGTCGCGGGCGCTGGCGCTTGGCATCGAGAAGATCGCCGAGCACGGCGTGCAGGGCCGCGCGGTGATGGTGGACCTGCGCGCCCACCTTGGCGACGGTCATACCCGCGTTGGCTACCGGCAACTGGCGCAGATCATGCGCGACGATGGCGTGACGGTCGAGCCGGGCGACATCCTTTGCCTGCACACCGGTTTTGCGCAACTGCTGCTGGAGCGCAACCGCCAGCCTGAGCCGGACATGGCCGAGCGTTTCGGCGCGGCGCTTGACGGGCGCGACCGCGAGCTGCACCAGTGGATCATCGACAGCGGCATCGCCGCCATCGTGGCCGACAACTACGGCGTGGAGGCCATCCCCGCGCGCCCGCAGGCGGGTCCCTGCGCCTTTCTGCCGCTGCATGAGCTGTGCCTGTTCAAGCTGGGCATGCCGTTTGGCGAGCTCTGGTATCTGACGCCGCTGGCGCAATGGCTGCGCGCCAGCGGGCGTAACCGTTTCTTGCTCACAGCGCCGCCGCTGCGGCTGCCCGGCGCGGTGGGCTCGCCGGTGACGCCGGTGGGTACGGTCTGAGCGAGGACGACGATGACGGATCGTACCTTGTTCGATTTGCTCGAAGCAGCGCCCGCCAATGCGGTGGCGCTGCGCTTCGAAGGCAGCGCGATCACGTATGACACGCTACGGCAGCGCGCCTTGCGCATCGCCGACGGCTTGCGCCGGCATGGCGTCGGCCGTGGCGACGTGGTGGGGCTCTGGCTGCCGAACGTGCCGGACTGGCTCGGCGTCGCCTTTGCCTGCGCCCGCATTGGCGCCAGCGTGATGAGCCTTAACATGCGCTACGGCGCGAAGGAAGCCGGGGACTTTATCCGGCGTGCCCGCTGCAAGGCGCTGGTCTACATGCCGGCATACCGGGGCAAGGACTATGAGGCTCTTATGGGAACGGTGGAGCCACAGAGCCTGGCCACGCTTGCGCTGGCGGTGCCGCTGTCGCAGACGGCAACACAGCCGGAGCGTGCCAGCGCCACGGCACACCCCTGGCTGCGGCTGGCGCGCGTTGGCCTGGATGACCTGGCCGGCGGCGAGCCAGATGCTGTTGCCGGCGGCCACGCCGGCGATCCCTGCATCATCCTTTCCTCGTCCGGCACCACCAGCCAGCCCAAGCTGATCGTTCATGGCCAGGGCCCCGTGGCGCGGCACGCTGGCGACGTGGCGGCCGGTCTCGCCATGCTGGGCAGCGACGCCAGGCTGCTGCTGGCGATCCCGTTGTGCGGCGCCTTCGGCTACACCGTTGCCATGTCCGCGCTGGCCGCCCAGGTGCCGCTGACGCTGGTCGAGAATTTCGAGCCGGTCGAAACCGCGCGCTTGCTGTTGGCGGACGGCATCACGCACATGTTCGGCACCAACGACATGCTGGACAAGCTGCTGGATGCGGGCGGCCCGGACTGGAAGCCGCATGCGCTGCGCATGTACGGGCATGCCAACTTCACGCCGGGGCTGACGGCATTGCCACAGCGGGCGCAGCGGCGCGGCATTGTCATGCGCGGCTGCTATGGCCTGAGCGAAACCCTGGCGCTGTTCGCCAGCCAGCCCGCGCAAGCGCCGCTGGCGCGGCGCGAGCAATCGGGCGGCGTGCCGCTGGCGCCGGGCGCGCGCGTGCGCGTGCGCTCGCTGGAGACCGGCGAGAGCCTGCCGCCAGGCGAATCGGGCGAACTCGAACTGCTCACCCCGGACGTCATGCTTGGTTATCTCGATGACGCCGCGGCGACCGCCGCCGCCTTCACCGACGACGGCTACCTGCGTACCGGCGACCTGGCCTGCCTGAATGGCGATGGCGGCTTCACGCACCTGTCGCGCATCGGCGATGTGCTGCGCATCGGCGGTTACCTGGTCAATCCGCTGGAGATCGAAGAGGTGGTGCTGGCTGCCAGCGGCGCCGCCGCGTGCCAGGTAGTCGCCGTGGAGGCCCACGGCAGTGCGCGTCCGGTGGCCTTTGTCGTGGGCGGCAGCGGCTACACCCATGCCGAGCCCGCGGTGCTGGCCGCATGCAAGGCGCAGCTGGCGGTGTTCAAGGTGCCGATCCGGGTGTTCCGCGTCGATGCCTTTCCGGTAACCCCGAGCCCGAACGGCGAGAAGGTTCGCAAGAACGAGCTGCGCACGATGGCCCGGCAAATGCTTGCGGCCGAGGAGACTGCACGATGCTGAAATGGACCCATTGGGATCTTCCCTTCTTCGACGCCAGCCATGCCGACCTGGCACGCGAGCTCGATGACTGGCAGCAGCGCCAGGCCGCGCTGGCGTCGGAACTGGAAGCCCTGCCGCTGCCAGCCCAATGCCGCCGCCTGGCGGCTGAGCTGGGCAACGCCGGGCTGCTGCGCTACGCGGTGCCGACGCTGCAGGGTGACGCACGCCCGGCGCTGGACCTGCGCTCGGTATGCATGGTGCGCGAGGCCTTGTCGTACGGCTCGGCGCTGGCGGACTTTGTGTTTTCGATGCAGGGCATCGGTGCCGCGCCGCTGTGGCTGCATGGCAGCGCCGCCTTGCGCGAGCGCTTCCTCGACGGATGCCGGCAGGGCCGCCGGATCGCCGCCTTTGCACTGACCGAGCCCGAGGGCGGATCGGATGTGGCCGCTACCGCCACCACCGCTACGCGGCGCGGCGATGTCTATGTGCTGGACGGCGCCAAGACTTATATCTCCAACGGTGGCATTGCCGATTACTACGTGATCGTGGCGCGATCGGAACAGGTGGCCGGCGCCAGGGGGTTGTCCGCCTTCCTGGTCGAAGCCGGCACCCCCGGCCTGACCATCGACACCAGCCTGGAGATCGTCGCGCCGCATCCGCTGGCCACGCTGCACCTGCGCCATTGCGAAGTACCGGCCGCCAACCTGCTGGGCGCACCGGGCAACGGCTTCAAGGTGGCGATGTCGGTGCTGGACATCTTTCGCTCGTCGGTCGGCGCCGCCGCCGTCGGGATCGCGCGCCGCGCGCTGGACGAGACCGTGGCGCGCATGGGCAGCCGCTCGCTGTTCGGCAAGCCGATGGCCGAAATGGACACCGTGCGCATGCGAGCCGCCGACATGGTGCTGGACATGGAAGCCGCAGCGCTGCTGGTCTACCGCGCCGCGTGGCTGCGCGATGTGCGCCAGGCCACCATCACCCGCGAGGCCGCGATGGCCAAGCTGGGCGGGACCGAGGCCGCGTTCCGCGTGGTGGACAGCGCGGTGCAGCTGTTCGGCGCGCTTGGGATCACGCAGGGATGCGTGATCGAGCAGCTGTTCCGGGACGTGCGGCCGATGCGCATCTACGAAGGCGCCTCGGAGATCCAGAAGCTGATCATCGGACGCGCGGTGCTGGGCGCACAGCGCTAGGGACCGCACCGCATTCCCAATACAAGGAGTATCGATGGCTACAAGACGACGCGTGCTGGTCACCGGCGCGAGCAAGGGCATCGGGCGCGCCACGCTGGCGCGCCTGCGCGAGGATGGTTATGAGGCCATCGGCCTGGCACGGACACGGCCGGCGGACCTGGCCGACGACCCGGCCTTCCATTGCTGCGACCTGAACGACCTGGCGCAGACGGGGGCGCTGGTGTCGGGGCTGGCCGCGCAGGGACCGTTCTATGCGCTGGTCAACAACGCGGCCATGGCACCGACCACCTCGCTGGACGACGCCTCGCTCACCGACATGGACGATGCGATGCGCGTCAATGTCAATGCGGCGCTGGTGTGCGCCCAGGCGCTGCTGCCGGGCATGCGCGCGCAGGGCACGGGGCGCATCGTCAACCTGTCGTCGCGCGCGGCGCTGGGCAAGGTGAACCGCACTGCGTACAGCGCCAGCAAGGCCGCCGTGATCGGCATGAGCCGGACCTGGGCGCTGGAGCTGGCGACGGCCGGCATCACGGTGAACGTGATCGCCCCGGGGCCGATCGCCACCGAGCTGTTCCGCACGGCCAGCCCACCGGACGACCCCAAGACCCGGGCGCTGATGGCGGCGGTGCCGCTGCAGCGCGTCGGCGCGCCGGAAGAGATCGCGCATGCGATCGCTTTCCTGCTGGACGAGCGTTCCGGATTCATGACGGGGCAGACGCTGCATATCGACGGCGGCCTTACGGTCAGTGCGGTCCGGGTCTGAGCCGGGCCGTGCCCCCGTGATTTCCCCACGCCGGCACCGAACCGCGCGCGGGCCACGCAACATGAGGAGACACGACATGAAGGTGCTGGATGCAGAGGGCCGCGGCAATGTGGGTGGCGATCATGAAGTGGGCGGCGCAGACGGCAGGGGGAGCGTGCCGGGGCGCGGCATCTCGGCGCGGCGGCGCAGCGTCCTGCGCGGCCTGTCCGCAGGCTTGCTGACGCCGCTGGCCTGGCCGGCCACGTCGGCGATGGCCGCGACCGGCGGAGGCTATCCGAACCGGTCGGTGCGCCTGGTCGTACCGTTTGCCCCCGGCGGCGCGACCGACACGCTGGGCCGGCTGCTGGGCCGCGCCATGGAGTCCTCGCTGGCGCAGCCGATGGTAGTGGAAAACCGCGTCGGCGCGGCGGGCGCAATCGGGGCCACGGCCGTGGCCAAGAGCCCGGCCGACGGCTATTCCGTGCTGCTTGGGGGCGTGGGCACCAACATCGTGCTGGCCTTTACGCAGCCGTCCTTGCCATACGATCCGGTGCGGGACCTGATGCCGGTAGCCTACCTCTGCAATGTCGATTACGTGCTGACGGTAGCCTCCGGCAGCCCCTACCGTTCGCTCGACGACCTCCTCGCTGCGGCGCGCAAGCGGCCGCGGGCGGTCTCCTACATGTCCACCGGCATGCTCGGTCCGCTCCATGTCGCGCTTGAATACCTGAGCAAGCGTGCCGGCGTATCGATGGTGCACGTGCCATACAAGGGCGAAAGCCCGGCGCTGGCCGACCTGCTGGAAGGCCGCATCGACGTCGCCGTGATGACCGTGCCGTTCACGCGCCCGCTGGTGCAGGACGGCCGCGTGCGGGTACTGGCTACCATCAGCGCCGAGCGCACGGCCAGCATGCCAGATGTGCCGGCCGTGGCGGAACTGGGCTTTCCCGGCTATGCCGTGCCAATCTGGAACGGCCTGTTCGTGCCGACCGGCACGCCGGCGCCGGTTGCCGAGCGCCTGCACGCGGCAGCGGCGGCGGCTATTGGCGCGCCCGCCATGCGCGAGCGCATGGTGGCGCTGGGGGTCACGCCCACCGGCGGCACCATCGCCAGCTACGCCAGGTTCCTGCAGTCCGAGCGCGAGCGCTGGACCGCGATGATCCGCGACACTGGCCTGATGGGCTAGGCCGCACCAGCGCCGCAAACGTACCCACTTATCAAAAGCCCCCGACAACGCCGCATCGAACGGCGAGGAGACAACTATGCATACTCAATGGCAGGGCCTGGCACGCTCGCTCCGAATTGCCGCGGCGTGCGTACGCATCGGGGCATGGTTCGCGCTGATTCTGGCGGCGCCGACTGCGCGCGCCGCCGAGACCGTCAAGATCGGCCTGATTCTGGACATGAGCGGCGTCTACGCCGACATCTCCGGCAAGGGCACCGCCACGGCGGCCCAGCTTGCCATTGCCGACTTCGGCGGCAAGGTGCTGGGGCGCGACGTGGAACTGGTGGTCGCGGACCACCAGGGCCGCGCCGACATCGCCGCCAGCAAGGCGCGCGAATGGTTCGACGTGCGCAAGGTCGACGCCATCCATGACGTGACGGGCTCGGCGACGGCGTTGGCCGTGCTCAACGTCGCCCGCGAGAAAGGCAAGGTGCTGGTCCTCAGCGGCCCGGCTTCGGACCGCCTGACCGGCGACCTGTGCTCTGCGACCTCGGTGCACTATGCCTACGACTCCTATGCGCTGGCCAACTCGGTCGCGCGCACCGTGGCCAAACAGGGCGGCAAGCGCTGGTACTTCATCACGGCCGACTACGCCGGCGGCCATGACATCGTCAACGCGGCCCGTGCCGCGCTGGAGCAGGAGGGCGGCAGCGTGGCCGGCGAGGTGCGCCACCCGCTGGGCGCGTCCGATTTCTCGTCGGCAGTGGTGCGGGCGCAAGGCAGCGATGCCGGCGTGATCGGCCTGGCCAGCTTTGGCGGCGACCTGGTCAACGTCATCAAGTCGGCGCGCGAGTTCGGCATCCGCGCAGGCGGCAAGCAGCGGCTGGCCAGCCTGCTGATGTATATCAACGACGTCCACGCGATCGGCCTGCAGACCGCGCAGGGCATGGTCCTGTCCGAAGCGTTTTACTGGGACATGAACGCGCAGACGCGGGCTTTCTCGCGGCGCTACTTCGACAAGCTCAGGGCCATGCCGAACATGAGCCAGGCGGCGGTTTATTCGTCCGTGCTGCACTACCTGAAGGCCGTGCAGGCCGCCGGTTCGACCGAGGCGCCCGCAGTGATGCGCAAGATGCGCGAGCTGCCGGTGGTGGACTTCTACACCAAGAACGGCCGCATTCGCGATGACGGGCGGATGGTGCACGACATGTATCTGTTCGAAGTGAAGCGTCCATCCGAATCCAAGTATCCGTGGGACTACTACAAGCTGCTGGCCACCATTCCGGGCGACAAGGCCTTCAGGCCGATCGCGGAATCGGGTTGCCCGCTGGTGCGACGCTAGCCCAGCGCCGGGCTACGAAAGGAGATCGCGATGAATGCAAACTTGCATGGGAAGGTTGCCGGTCGAACCTGGCTGCGCCTGATAGGGATCGTCTTGCTGGCGCTGTCATGGAGCGGGGCCGCGCATGCCGCCGGCTACCCGGAGCGCCCGGTTACCCTGATCGTGCCGGGACCGCCGGGGGGCAGCGGCGATATCACTGCGCGGCTGGTGGCGAAGGAACTGGCAGGCGCCTGGGGCCAGCCGGTGCTGGTCGAGAACCGGCCCGGCGCCGGCGGCATCGTCGGCGCCCAGGCGTTGATGCGCGCGCCGGCGGACGGCTACACGCTAATGATGGGCAATACCGGCGTCAATGCCATCAACTACAGCCTGTACCCGAAGCTGCCGTACATGGCCGCCGACATTGCCGGCATTGCCGACGTGCTGGTGTTTCCCAACGTGCTGGTCGTCAAGGCCGACTCACCCGTGCGCGACGTCGCGGACCTGAAGCGCCTGGCGGCCGCACAGCGGGGGCGCCTGACCTTCAGCTCTTCCGGCATTGGCCAGACCACGCACCTGTCGGGTGAGCTGTTCAAGCTGCGAACCGGCATCGATGCGCTTCATGTCCCGTACAAGGGCGCCAACCTGGGCCTGGCGGCCGTGATGTCGGGCGAGGTGGCGTTCATGTTCGACAACCTGCCGTCGGCGGAGGCCCAGCTGCGCGCGGGCACGGTCAGGGCCCTGGCGGTGACGGGCGCCGAGCGCGTTCCCGGACTACCGCAGGTGCCGACCATGGCGCAGGCTGGAGTCGATGACTTCGTGGTGACCGGATGGTTCGGATTGGTCGCACGTGCAGGCACGCCACAGCCGGCGATCGATGCGGTCCACCGTGCAGTCGCCGACATCCTGGCGCGCAAAGAATTTGCCCAGCGGTTGCGACAGCTGGGCGGTCGGCCGGGCGTCCTGGCACCGGCCGCGTTCGACGCGTTCATGCGCAACGAGCGCGAACAATGGGGCCGGGCGGTGAAAGCCTCCGGCGCGACGGCGGAATGACGACGACAGGCACGTTTTCATTGACCCGGCCCGCCCATGGATCATGGTGCCCCCTGGATCGTGGGGCTCAGTGGTGCAGCGCCGGATAAATGGCAAGGCCGATCAGCGCGGCACCGGTGATGATGACTGGCTCAGGCAGCTTCTTGAACTTCAGCAGCAGTGCGACCGTGCCCAGTGCCAGCAGAATGGTTGGCAGGTCGATGATCGATCGCTTGGCCAGCACGAACACCGCACCGCTGATGGCGCCGATGGCGGCGGCCGTAACGCCGTCGACGAAGGCCAGGATGCCCGGCAGCTTTCCGTACTTCTTGAAGTACGGAGCCGGCAGCACGGTGAACAGGTAGCACGGCAGGAAGGTTGCCAGTGCCGCCACGGAGGCGCCGGGCAGACCCGCCACCAGGTAGCCGATAAAGCCGACCGTGATCACGACGGGGCCGGGCGTGATCATGGCCACGGCCACCGCATCGACGAATTGCCTTTCATTCAGCCATTGGTATTCCGTCACCACACCACCGTAGAGAAAGGGCACGATGGCGAGACCCGAGCCAAAGACGAAGGCACCAGCTTTGGCAAAGAAGACGCCAATCTGGGTCAGCAGCGGCCAGTCCAGCGTGCTGAGCAGACCGCCGGCGGCCGGCACCTGCGCGGCCGCGAGCGCATTGGCGCCGCTCTGGCGCAGCCATTTGGGCGGGGCGCGCCAGAACCAGGCCAGCACGCCGGCTGCCAGGAACAGCCAGGCGATTTCGGACTCCGTGACGATGGTCACCGCTGCCAGCACCAGGTAAATCGCCCATAGCAGCTTGTCCTTGGCTACGCTCTTTGTGGTCAGCTTGTACGCGCTGATGGCAATGATGCCGATGACGGCGGCGCCCACGCCATAGAACACCGACTGCATCCAGGTCAGCCCGCCAAACCGGACATAGGCCCAGCCCAGCGCCAGCACCATCAGGAACGACGGCAGCACGAAGGCCACGCCGATCAGCGTGGCACCCAGGACGCGGTAATGCACGAAGCCGAGGTAGATCGCCAGTTGTGCCGCCATCGGCCCGGGCGCCAGCTGTGCCAGCGCGATGCCTTCCTTGTAGTCGCCATCGCTGATCCATCTCCGCCGCTCGACCAGGTCGCGATGCATATAGCCGGCCAACGCGACCGGCCCGCCAAAGCCGAAGCTGCCCAGGCGCAGGAAATAGAGCACGAGCTGCCAGAGCGTATAGGCAGGCCGTTCCGGGATTTCCGGCGGTGCCATGCCGGCTTGTTGCATGCGACTCATGACAGGTCCTGGGTGGAAGTGAGGTCAGGGTTTCTTGCTGGTGGAGAAATGCGCGTAGAGGGAATCCAGCACCATGCCGATTTCGGCCAGCAGGGCGTCGTCATCCTTCAGGCGCGCTCGGGCCCCGGCCAGCATGGCTTCAAAGCCGCTGGCTTCCGGCACCGAAATGCCGCCAATGTCGAGCGCGTGGACCATGGCGCCGAGCCGGCTTAGCCCGCGGTCGGCGTCGAGGCCGAAGCTCGACAGCAGCACCTCAAAGGAAACGCGCTCGTCCACGTGGGTGAAGGTCGCGCCATCGAAATCGAAGCCCAGCGCGTCTTCCGGACAGTCCGCGGGGCTTTCCAGCCAAAGGAAACGTGCATGGGTGTCAATGAAGCGCTGAATCAGCCAGGCACAGGCCACGCGGTCAACCCAGAGGTGGCGCCGCGTCGCCCAAATCCGCCCCTGGTACTGCGTGGGATCGCGACGCGGGGTCGCTCGCCCGAGCGCCTGCGGCTCCCCCGGCGATTGCATCGACTCGATGGCGCGGCTGAAGTCCTGCCATTGGGCTTCGGCACGGGTGGAAGCCTCATTCGGAAAGAAGTCGATCGCGCGGATCGCCTTATAAGCACGCCCGTGACGACGCAGCAGCCGATTGAGCTCGGCACTGTTCTGGCCGGCCAGCGTCTTGCGCGCTGCGGACAGAGCCGCCTGAAGCTCGGCATAGTCGGCGCTGCGATCAAACAGGGCAGAGAAGGCGGCCGCCTCATCCGGATTCTGTGCATGCACGCTCAACAGCCACGCTTCGCCGTCCTCTCGCCGGGTGGCGTCCACCAACTCGCGCAAACCAGCGATCTGCTGATCGCCAGCCGGCAGCAGATAAGCCCCATCGCGCAGCGCGGCGCAGCCCAGCGTCTTGGTTGTGCGCCAGATTCGCATGCGCGCGGTGGCACCTGCCGACGGCAGGCTGACAATCAGCAGGGCCCAGGAATCAGTGGAAAGCGTCATGGGCGCATGTTAGGGGCCCCTAACGGCTATTTCAATGATGTAGAGATGTCTACATCGCCGGTTGGCCTGAAGGCCAAAGGAATGCACCAATAGGCACATTTAACTCAGCAATCTTTGGTGTCCTATGTGGCGGGGGCACGTTGTGTTCTGCTGCGGGAGGGCCCTGCTGACCCGACACACGCAGCGAAAAACCTGCGCGGGGTGCGACATTCAGAAAGCCAATGCCGGGCCCGACCGGAGTCGCGCTGACTTTCGCCTTGAATCACCTGGCACATTTTCAGCGCACCACATCGCTGCTCGAGCTGCCTTAGCGCCGTACGCAGGTAGCGCATTGACAGCTCCAGACTTTCTAGCGGCAGTGCTTGGAATCGGATCAGCCGTTCAAATGGATGCGGCTAGGCTTGAGGGAAGGACTGCTCATGGCCGGCAAGCGCCTTATCGACCGGGGGATTCGCTGATTGGGACCAGGCGGCTGAAGCCGACCCAATCCAGCCGGCCGCGCGCGCTACGCTTTGTCGCAGCTCGGCGAACGGATGGTATTCGGACGGCTCATACCAGGCCTTCGCGCGCTCGATAAAGACGAATAAACGCCCGGTGTGAGGGTCGACCAGCTCATGAGGAGCCCGTTATTCGGCGGAAGGCGCTGCGCTTTTCCGCACTACCCTCTCTTCATACGCTGCAAAGGCCGCCTGTGCATTGAAGAACATCCGCTTGTGTCCCAGGGTCTCGCCGAGTGGTGAGCGATTGACGACGTTGAGGGCGGTCGGATTGAGCGAGGCCAGCCAAAGCTCGATGCCCTGTTGCGCCAGCTTCTGATCGAAGCGGATCAGCGCGCGCAGCGCCGTGTACTCGAAATCCGGGATACCGCTGCATTCGAAGACAACGACCCTCGGATTGGCGGCTTGTACCAGGTTTCGGAAGCCCTCGGTCACTGATGGGACGCTGGCGAAGGTCATCCGCCCCTCGGTGCGCAAGATCAACAAGCCTGGGAGCGTCTCATCCGTCGGGTGCTCGCCGGTTAGGGGCCGGAAAACATCGGTGCCCGGCTTTCGCGCCATGGCGTATACGACCGGCGTGCTGGCCTGGTAGAACAGGGTGAGGACGGACATGGCTACCGCCACCGCGATGCCTTGCAAGGTTCCAAGCAGCACCACGCCGGCGAACGCCGCAATCGCCCAGAAGAACTCGGTATGGCGGATGCGCAGGATTGCCCGAAAGTCCTTCGGGTTGAGCAGCGAGAGTGTGGTTGCCACGACGACCGCGGCCAGGCTTGCCTGTGGCAGCAGGCTGATCAAGGGCGACAGGAACAGCAGTGTGGCGAGAACCACCGCGAGCGTGACCAGCTCGGCTGCCTGGGTCTGCGCGCCGGCGGCCGAGTTGACCGCCGTCTGTGAGGTCCCGCCGCCGGCGGGGAGCGTGTGGAAGAAGCTTCCGGCGACATTGGCGGCGCCAAGCGCGAGGAGCTCGCGTCCCGGCGAGGGAGGCCGCTCGTCCTCGCTCGCAAAGGCGCGCCCGGCGGCGATCGACTCCGTGAACGACATGAGGGCGATGCCCAGGGCCCCGGGCCACAGCTCGCGCACTAGTGCCAGATCGGGCAGCGCCGGCGCTGGAATGCCCGGCACAATGCGCCCGGTGAGTGTGATGCCCAGACCCTGCAAGTCGAACAGGCCGGCGCCCGCGACCCCACCGGCTACGGCGATGAGCGCCGCAGGCACACGGGGGCATAGCGTTTAAGGGCAAGCAGGAGCGCGAGGGTTGCTACCGAAAGCAGCAAGGTCGGGAGATGGGTCTGCGGCAGATGCTCGACGATGCTGAGAATGTTGCGGAAAAACTCGGTCATGTGGACGTGGACGCCAAGCATCTTGGGCAACTGGCTGAGGACGATTACCAGTCCGATGCCGCTCTTGAACCCGCTCAGGACCGGGTCCGAGATGAAGTTGGCGATGAAACCCAGCCGTGCTACGCCGGCGAGCAGCAGGAACGCGCCTGTCATCAATGCGAGCGTGGCTGCGATGGGCGGCAGGGCTTCGGCCCCCTTCCCTGCAGAGGCGAGCGCGAGCTGATGCGCGGTCAGGATGGCGATGGTGGATGTACAGCTCACACTCAGTACCCGCGAGGTTCCGAGCAACGCGTAGACCAGCATCGGAACCAGGGCGACATAGAGGCCCGCTTCAACGCCGAGGCCGGCGATGGTCGCGTAAGCCATGGCCTGGGGGATCACCACTGCGGCCGCGGTCAGCCCGGCTACCACATCGCCACGCAGCCACTCGCGGCGATACGAGAGCAGCCAGTGAGCAGGGCGTCGGAGTGCCTTCATCGTATTTCTCTCAAGCTCGATTGCCGTGCTTGCCGCCGCGATGCATTGATATCCGGGGATGACGCAGGCGGGCGGTGCGGCCAATGTCATGACACCTTCCGAGAAGGTAGCACGGATGCCAAGCGCAGGACGTCTCGCGCCTCACCCGGGCTGAAATTGGGAGATCGGCCGCTGTCGGAGCGCAGCGGTCGCCTAAGTGACGGGTCTGAAGGAAGGAGCAACGGCAGGACTTGGCCGGGAGGGGCCCTTCAGGTCTGGCCCGGCACGGTAGCTCAGCTCTCAAACACTACCTTTGGTGGAGAATTCCCCGCGCGAGCACGCGCGGGGGGCGGCTTCCTACGCGCATTTCCCCCGCTTCACCGTGTACCAGATGGTTTTCGCCTGGCGGTTGTTGACAGGGTGGCAAAGGCTGGTCGGAAGTTATCGGCGCCGAACGGCTTTGCAATTGGGCTATTACGACCCCAGCAATCTCAGCACTCGATAATGTTGACCGCCAACCCACCTCGCGCAGTTTCCTTGTACTTGGTCTTCATATCGGCACCGGTTTCGCGCATCGTCTTGATGACCTTGTCCAGGCTGACGTGATGTCTGCCGTCGCCATGAAGCGCCATGCGAGTGGCACCAATCGCCTTGATCGCGCCGATAGCATTTCTTTCGATGCACGGGATCTGGACGGGCCCGCCCACGGGGTCGCAGGTCAGCCCCAAGTGATGTTCCATGGCGATTTCCGCGGCATTTTCGACTTGCTCGACGGTTCCGCCCAGTACCGCACACAATCCGGCCGCCGCCATCGAGCACGCGACGCCGACCTCGCCCTGGCATCCAACTTCCGCGCCCGAGATGGAAGCGTTTTTCTTGAAGAGGATGCCGATGGCTGCGGCGGTCAGCAGAAAGTCGACAATGCCCTCCTCGCAGGCGCCGGGTTCGAACTTCATGTAGTAGTGGAGGACGGCCGGAATGATGCCGGCAGCGCCGTTCGTTGGCGCCGTGACCACGCGGCCGCCCGCTGCGTTTTCCTCATTGACGGCCAGGGCGAACAGCGTCACCCAGTCCATGGCATCTAGCATGTGCCCCAAGGCGCCACGCGTGCTCAACTTGCTGAAGAGGGGTGCCGCACGCCTGCGAACCTGGAAGCCGCCGGGCAGGACGCCTTCGGTGCGGCAACCGCGCGCCACGCAGTCCTGCATCGTCTTCCAGATGGTCAGCATTGCGCCACGGGTATCTGCGGCGGGCCGCCAGGTTTCCTCGTTCCGGCGCATGATCTCGGCGATCGAGATCCCGAGTCTCCCCGCGATGGCCAGCAAGTCTTCAACGTTGTCGAATGGCAGTGGCAGTGCCACCTCCTGGCGAGACTCCATGCCTTCCCGGTCCATCGCTGGCTCGGGCACGACGAATCCGCCGCCGATCGAGTAGAACATCGACGACCTGAGTACCGCGCCGTCAGCGGCAATCGCGACGAAGCGCATCCCGTTCGCGTGCAACGGCAAGCTGCGTCGGTAGAAGACGACGTCCTTGCGCGCGTCAAAGGCGATTGATTGGCCGCCGTTCAGCGCCAGCGTGCCTGTGTTGTGGATTTCGGCCAGATATTCCGGGATGCGGGCGACGTCGACTGTATCGGGATCATGGCCGGAAAGGCCCAGCAGGATCGCGGTGTCGCTGCCATGTCCTTTCCCGGTTGCGCCAAGCGATCCATATAGTTCGCTCCGCAGTTGCGTTACGCTGCCAAGCGAGCCGTGGCGGTCCAGTGTCTGCACGAATTGCCGCGCTGCCCGCATGGGGCCGACGGTGTGCGAGCTGGATGGCCCGATACCGATCTTGAAAAGGTCCAATGCGCTGAATGGCACGAATAGCTCCGGAATGACGACATCTCTCTAGTTGCTGCACAGGCGACGACGGCCTCGTGCCCTAGAGCGTGTATTCTTGGAATTCGCGGCATTCATACGGTTTGCGCGCGATCCACATGACCTTCTTGGCGACATCCATCAGCGTTGTGGCCACTGTCGCCGAGATGCTGCTGAAATCGCCGGGCTTCGGGGTGCGCAAGACCCCGTCGGGGAAACCGAAATCGTCGGCCAGGATGGTGCGGACGTCGTTCCAATCGATGCCTCGGTCTGTAATGGACAGCAATCCGTTCTCCACGCGATGCTGCCGATACAGGCTGTCGGGCCGCGCGGCAAGGCCCGGGTCCCGCAGTCTCGACACTGCCACGGGCGAGAGCCAGTGATTGGCATGCACGAGCACATTGTCCTGGGGGAGGGTCCAGTACACGTCGGTGGGCGCGGCTTCAAGGCTGGCGCACGCGCCGTCGGTGGCGCTACTCTGCGCGAGGATCATGTTGCTCGAGCAGTAGCGGCGCGCGTTCCATACGGTTCGCATCGCGTGTGCAAGGTTGGTGGACTCCAGTAGTCGCCGGCGCAAGAGCACGACCGGAACACCTGGACCGTGCTGGTAATCCTCATGGCAGGACAACGCATTGCCCGTGAGCGATACGCCGTGACTGTTGAAGCCGTGCCGTGCCAGGGCGCCGGCTTCGGTGAAGGCGAGGATATCGGGGCCGCTGTCGGCCACACTTTCGGCGCGGATGCGCAGCACGATGCAGGTGTCGACGCATTCCTGCCGCCAGTCCCAGTTGTGGGCGTGCAGCAGCCGGCCCGTGGCGGAGCGCTTTGGCAACACCACGAGTCCGGTGCAATCACCGTCCTCATTACCGTCTTCGGCTGGCGCATTGCCACCGATGGTCGAGAAGCCATAGAGCATCTCCGTCCGGCAATTGACGACGACGATGTTTTCCAGCGAAGTGCCCGCACCTTCCGCGATGCCCTGCATTTCCTCCAGGTAAGCGGGGTCGAACGCTTCGATTTGCGGCAGCATGGCGCGTGCCAGACGGTCGATCGTGGCATCGTCCAGTCCGCGACGGCCAAGCTGCGCGCGGTATAGCGCCGCGCCCGCCGCAATGCGTTCGGGCACTGCCCGCCCGTGCTGGAGTCCTCGGTTGTAGGGGCCGCCGGTCACGTCCACCAATGGAAAGTATTGCACTGCTTGCATTCGAATTTCCTTCAGAGGTCTTACTGCGCGGCGAGATTCAGCGATTTGATCAACGGGCCCCACTGCTCGGCGTCCTGCCGGGTGGCTTTCGCCACGGCGGACGTCGCCTTGTCGGACGGCTCGATCATGTAGATCCTGCCCAGCTTCTGTCGGGACTCGGGGTCCGCCCACATCTTCGCGGTGGCCACGTTGAGTTTCTGGATGACGGCGTCGGGTGTGCCCTTGGGCACCACCAGGCCGTACCAGCCGCCGCCCAGCGATTTCGGAATACCAACTTCCGCCTGCGTGGGGACCTCAGGCATCTCGGGCATGCGCTTGTCAGCAAACACGACCAGAGGCTTGACCTTCTTTCCCTTGATGAACGGGATGGCGGAGAAGACCACTGCACTGGTCAACTGGGTTTCGCCGCCCACCACGGCCAGCAGGGCGGCGGCGCTGCCCTTGTAGGGCACGTTCAGCAGATCCACGCCAAGCTGCCTGGCGAAAATCTCCATGTTCAGGTGGGTCGAATTGCCTTTGCCGGCCGTGCTGTATGAGTACTTGCCCGGCGATGCCTTGGCCAGTCGGATCAGGTCGGCGACGTTATTGGCCGGCAGCGCGTTGTTAGCCAGCAGGACCTGCGGCGTGGTGGCAAGAATGCTGATGCCGGCGAAGCTCTGGTCGGGGTCGTAGTTCAGCTTGCCAAACGAGAAGCGGTTCAGCGAGAGATTGGACTGGGTGCCAAGCAGGATCGTGTAGCCGTCCGCCGGCTGGCTCGCAACGTATGCCGCCGCGATCGAGCCATTTGCGCCGGCGCGGTTTTCCACCACGACTGTCGTGCCCAGATGCCGCGCCAAGTAATCCCCCCAGATGCGCGCAAGGCCATCCGCACCGCCTCCCGGCGGAAGCGGCACCACCAGCCGGATCGGTTTCGCCGGAAAGTTGTCCTGAGCGTATGCGCTGGCGGCCAGACAGGTGGCGGCCGCAGCACTGCAGCACGTCAGTGCCAGGAAAACACGGTTCATCTTTAGTCTCCGCAAATCTCGGATGCTGCGATCTGCAACACCTGCTTGTGCGAGAAGTATGGACCCGGGAAACCTCAACTTTTCATCATATTTATCTTCTATGACATACCATATCCGGTATGTTTGACGCGCCCGTGGCCGCGCCGCCTGAAGAATGCCAGGGGCATACGGCCGGCCATATTCCAGACCGAAACATGAATCTCCTGTCGCTCCGACGCTTCGACCTGAATCTGCTGGTGGTTTTCGAATCCCTGATGGATACGGGCAGCGTCACCAAGACCGCGGAACAGCTTGCGCGTACCCAGCCGGGTGTGAGCCGGGACCTTGCCCGGCTAAGGGAAGAGTTGTCCGATCCGTTGTTTGTCAGGGTCCGGGGGAAATTGGAGCCCACCGAGTTGGCGCGCAGTCTCCGTGAAACGGTCAGGCGAGCACTCGAAGCTGTTGACCACGCGCTGGAGGAGGGCGGGGGCTTTCGACCGTCCGAGTCGACGCAGGTGTTCAAGATCGGTACCACGAGTGCCGTCGAACTCCTGCTGGCCCCATTGCTGCACAAATTCCTGGAAACCGCCGCGCCCAATGCAGGCGCGTATTTCTTCCAGGCCTATGGCGATGTCACGCCTGTCGAGGATCTCGAAACCGGCGCCATCGACATCGCAATCGGCCGCTTCGACCGACAGGCGCGCAACGTGACGTTCTTCCCGCTGTTCGAAGAGCGGCGCGTATGCCTGGTGCGGCGCGACCATCCGCTTGCCGAAAAGCGGTTGGAACTTGCCGATCTTGCCGACATGCGGTTCATCAGTACGATCAACATGCTCGGCCGCGACAACGACGTCGACAACCTGCTCAAGGAGCATGGGCTGCCGAAGCGCAAATTCCCGATGTACGTGTCGACGCTGTCCCTGGCGCCGTTCGCCATGCGCGACAGCGACGCGGCAATCACGCTGCCGGGGCGTGTGGCGAGGATTCTGGCAAGCCAGTTCGACCTGAGCATGCTGGAGCTGCCCGCCGAACTGCCGAATCGCATGTACTCGATTGCATGGCACTCGCGCTGGGACCCGTCACTGTCACACCGGTGGATACGTGATGTTGTCATATCCATGCTCAGGTAGTTCGGCGACGGGGCATTCTAAGATCTCCGATCGACCCTTCACGGCCGTTGGGCAGGGGCGATTGAACGGCCGTATTGGCACCAAGCAACGGACGTTCGCGATCGCTGAAAATATCCTGTCAGCCGTGCGACCTACCGCCTAAGCGCTCCCGCAGGAACTCGATAAAGCGCTGCGTTTTCGCCGGCAGCAACCGGGTTTCGGTGATGGCATAGACAGGCAACGGCGTGCCATGCCATGCCGGCATGATCCGTTGCAGCTTCCCACTGGCCAGGTCATCGGCGGCGATTTCCTCGGGCATCAGGATCACGCCCATATCGTGCGTCGCCAGCCGGCGGATCATGCCAATGTTGTTGAGTGTGAAGCGGCCACCCACCGACACCGTGACGGTCCGTTTTCCGTCCAGCAACGTCCACGACCCGGTTTTCAGGATGCCCAAACACTCATGTCTTGCCAGGTCGGAGGGCTTGGCTGGCTCGCCCGAGCGTTCGAGATAGCCGGGCGAGGCATAGAGGTAAGGCGTAAGCGAGCCGAGGGTGCGTGCGATCAGTTGCGAGCTGTCCGACTCCCCGATGCGGATCGCCACGTCAAAAGGCTCGCTGACCAGGTCGACCCGTCGCGCCGTCAGGTCGAAATCAAAGGTGATCCCGGGATAGAGGCCAGCAAACTCCGCGATCAGTGGTGCCAAATAGGTCACGGCGAAATCCACCGGCATTGATGCGCGCAGCACGCCGCTCGGCTGGGCCAGCATTTCGCCGAGCTGCTCGTGTGCCAGCCGGGCTTCATCGACGATGCGCTTGCAGCGCTCGAAATAAATTTGGCCCGCCTCCGTCAGTTCGATCTTCCGTGTCGTGCGATGCAGCAGGCGCAGCCCGATGGCCTTCTCCAATCCGCTAATCCGACGCGACAGGGTCGAGTTCGGCATTCCCATCGCTTCCCCGGCACTGCGAAAGCCCTTGGCTTTGACGACCTCGACGAACAAGGCCATGTCATTCAGCAGTTCCATGCGAATTGCTCCATGAGGGGATCAATGTTATCCAAATTACCATATTTATCCCGCATACGGATCGCGCGATGATGCTCTCGTCCCTCCCAACCAAGGAAGTTCATCGTGAGCAAACTGTTCGATCCCATCCGCGTCGGCCGCTACACCCTGCAGAACCGTTTGGTGATGGCCCCAATGACTCGCAGCCGTGCCCAGCACGACGGCTCGCCGGGAGAACTGGCCGCCGAGTACTACGCTCAGCGCGCCAGCATTGGCCTGATTGTTACTGAAGGCGCCCAGCCTTCGGAGGACGGGCAGGGTTACCTGACTACGCCGGGCATCTATACCGACGCGCATGTCGCCGGATGGAAGAAGATTACCGATGCCGTGCATGCCAAGGGCGGCCACCTCTTTATCCAGTTCATGCACGCTGGGCGCATGTCTCACCCCGACAACACACCGCATCATCGCCAAGGCGTCGCGCCGTCGGCCATCGCGCCGGTCGCTTCGATGTTCACGGCCAAGGGCATGCAGGAGATTCCCGCGCCGCGTGCCCTGTCGAGCGAGGAGGTACGCCAGACCGTCCAGAATTTCCGCTACGCGGCCCGCCGTGCGATCGAGGCCGGTGCCGATGGCGTCGAAATCCATGGCGCCAACGCCTACCTGGTCCATCAGTTCTTCGCCCCGAGTGCGAACACGCGTACCGATGAATACGGTGGCTCAATCGAGAACCGCGCCCGCTTTGCCATCGAAGTCGCCAGCGCGATTGCCGAAGAGATCGGCGCGGACCGCACCGCAATCCGGCTCTCGCCGGGCACGACGATCTGGGGCATCGACGAAGGTGCCGAAGGGCCGGACCTGTACCGCTACCTGGTCGCCGAACTCGACAAGCTGGGCCTGGCCTACCTGCACATCATGGAACAGGGCAACGAACCGCTGCTGGCCGACATCCGCAAGCTCTGGCACGGCACACTGATTCTGAACCGGCCGGGCCGCCCGCGTGAACAGGTTGGGGCCGACCTGGAGACGGGGCTGGCCGACCTGGAGGCCTATGGCCAGATGATCCTTGCGAACCCGGATTTCGTCGCCCGGCTGAAGCGCAGCGCGCCGATGAACGAGGCGGACCGCAATGCCTTCTACGGCGGTACGGCGCAGGGCTACACGGACTACCCAACCCTGAGCGTAGCCCAGGGCGTTTGAGATGAACATCACGCCCATCATTGCCTCACTGCAGCGTGCCAACCACGGCAGCCACTTCCGTGCCTACGGCTTGCGCGGCGCGCTGGTCGATCCCTTCCTGGGGGTCGATCACGCCTGGATGAGCGCGCCGACGTTTTCGGCGCATTCCCATGCCGGCTTTTCAGCGGTGTCGTACGTGTTCCTTGATTCGGAAACGGGCATCGACAACCGTGACTCGCTTGGCACCCGCAACTTGATCAGGCCCGGCGGCCTGCACTGGGCGACTGCCGGGAGCGGCATCGTTCACGACGAAGTGCCGGCAGAGGCCGGCAAGACGGTCCATTCGCTGCAGATCTTCGTCAACCTTGCTTCGGAGCGAAAGGACATCGAGCCGTTCGCCTTGCCCCTGGAACCAGAGGACGTGCCCGTGGTGCATCTGCCGGGCGCCAAGGTGCGCGTGCCCGTCGGGAGCTTCCGGGAAGCATGCTCCCCATTGAAGCCGCCCACCGAAGTGACGCTGCTCGACATTGCGCTGGAGGAAGGAGCCGAACTGGCCGTACCTGTCGCAGCAGGCTATTGCGCGTTCGTGATGCCAATCTACGGCACGGCCAGCGTGGATGGCCAGGACTTCACGCACAACGATCTCAAGCTTCCTGTTTTCCCGGCGCAGGACAGCTCCCACGCCATCACGATTCAAGCGTTCCCCGGCAGCGCCAGGGTCATGCTTTTTGCTGGCCGGCCGCTGCATTCCACTGCACCTGACCACAAAGGAGTCTCATCATGACTGTCGAACGTTTCACTGGCGACAACACCGCGCTGCTGATCACCAGGTCGGCACGATGCAACTGATCAAGAATATCGACCGCGAACTGGCTGTGAAACAGTCGATTGCGCTGGCCAAAATGGCAAGGATCCTGAACATACCGACCGTAATCACGTCCAGCCAGGAGGATCACGCTCAAGGCCCGATTCTCCCGGAAATCGCCAGGATCCTGCCCGAAGCGCACGCGGCACGGGTAAAGCGCCCCGGCGTGGTCAACGCCTGGGCGTACCCAGCCTTCCGCGATGCGGTGGTCGCCACCGGCCGCAGGAACCTGATCATGGCGGGCGTGACCACCGATGTTTGCCTGATCTTCCCGGCAATTGATGCTGTGCTCGAAGGCTTTGCCGTGCAGGCTGTGAGGGATGCCTCGGGCTCGCCCAGCGACCTATCCGAGGAATTTTCCCGGCAAAGGATGCGCGATGCTGGCGTCGTACTGACCGCTACCAATACGCTCTTCGCGGAAATCGCGCAGGACTGGTCCACCCCCAATGGGCAGCAGTTGATCGGGTTGTTGTTTAGTGATGTGTTCCCTGCCCTTGGTGCCAGCATCGCTTGAACCGGCATCCCGCCTTGTTGGCCGAAGCGCATGACGCCTCGGCCAACCCGGTATCGTCAGATAGGGCGGGGGCAGCGCCCCAGCCCCGTTCACGCCATGAAGCCGGCAGCGGGCCGGCTCTGCCCCCAACCCACGAAAGGAACCTGCATCAGGAGCACCCAACCCACCGAAGTCGTCAAGGAATTTCTGGCGAACACGGCGTCTCCCGCGTGGCTATATCGCTGGGGCCAGGCGGCGAGCCACGAATCCACAATGTGCGGAGCGGAATCAGCGGCGTCGGATTGTGGCCACCCCGTGCTTGGGGCGATCTGCGGCGTTGCCGTGGTGGTCTGTGACGAAGCCATAGTTACAGCTCAGCAACTATAAGGTTTGGCGGCAATGATTGACTGACAGTTGCCGCTTGTCCGCTTCCGGCCCGGCTTCGGTCATCGACCGTGGCTTGGCCGTGCGACCTAAACTGTTAAGGATTGTTTGATTCCTACCCTCGACTGCAGGACAGTGAGCGGCGGTGGCGCCTGTGGGCAGGCGTCGAACAATCCTCGAGGGAGGAAACCGCGGGTGCAGCGATGCGGCTGGGCTATGGCGATTGAAGCGTTTGCTCGACCAGCTGAGCCATGCGATTTCGGCGGAAGCGTGGCATGAAGCGGAGCCAGGCATGGCTTGGGGGTGGCAGCAGCTCAGGACCGTTGGAACGCTGCAAGTGTGCGATGAGGCGGCCTGAGACACCGAGCACGACTGTCCGCTTGCGGCTCCGGTCTCCGGAGAGCCGACGGTTGACTTGGATGCGTAGGGTAAGTGGGCTCATGCGAGGACTCGCTGCGGCGGCGGTGCGCGGATACGGACACTGCGTGGGATGATCTCGATGATGAGCATCGGTGCGCCACAATGCCGGCAGAGGAAGGGCGTCGGTGCAGCGAGATCACTGCCGTCAGATGGAGCGGTCACCGTAGGCACGACATTCAACAGTTCGCGTGCTTTGGCCAGATTCGCGCGGCGCACCCGGATTGGCAAGCAGGCCATAGTGCCGGATGCGGTGGAAGCCGGCAGGCAGCACGTGCAACAGGAAGCGCCGCATGAACTCATCCACATCCAGCGTCATGGTCTTGTAGCGGGTGCGTCCCTTGGCCCGGTAGTCCTTCCAGCGGAAGGTCACGCCACGCTCATCCGGGGCGAGCAGGCGTTGATTGGAGATGGCTACGCGGTGGGTATAGCGTGACAGGTAGGCCAGCACCGCCTCTGGCCCGGCGAATGGTCGCTTGGCGTAGACAACCCATTCGGAAGTGCGTAGCGGCGCGAGCCATTGCGCGAAGGCAGCCGGATCGGCGAGCGCGCTGTAGTCACCGAAGAACTGCGACTGACCCTGACCATGCGCGGCCTGGAGTGCCTCGAGGAAGCGGCGTCGGAACAAGCGGGAGAGCACGCGGACCGGCAGGAAGAAGCCGGGGCGGCAAGCTACGCACCGTTTGCCATCTAGCGACAGGCCGCCGCCGGGGACGATGCCATGCACATGCGGATGATGCGTGAGGGCCGATCCCCAGGTGTGCAGCACCAGGGTGGCGCCAATCTGCGCGCCGAGGTGCTTCGGGTCGACGGCGATGGTCCGCAGGGTGTCGGCGGCGACATCGAACAGCAGGCCATAGATCACCGCCTTGTTGTACCAGGCGATGGCGCTGATGGGCGCGGGCAGCGTGAACACGACGTGGTAGTACTCCGCGGGGAGAAGGTCCTCACTGCGCGCTTCGAGCCAGCGCTGCGCAGCGCTGGCTTGACACTTGGGGCAATGCCGGTTGCGGCAGGAGTTATAGGACACCTCAAGCTTGGCGCAGCCGGAACAGCGCAGCACATGGCCTCCCGGCGGCCCGGTGCGGCACTGTTCGATGGCCGACATGACTTGCAATTGCGCCAGGCTAAGGTGTGCAGTCTGTCGCCAGGCCGGCCCATGGAGGCGGAAGATATCCGCGACTTCGAGCACGAGAGGCTCGATGACGCTGCCTAGGTGGAGCGGCGATTCTCCAGCGGGCTGACGACCTCGCGCAGCAGATCCGTGGCGACCTGGGCGTAAAGCGCTGTCGTCTCCAGCTTCTTATGCCCAAGCAGTAACTGAATGACGCGGATATCGGCCTTCTGTTCGAGCAGGTGGGTGGCGAAACTGTGTCGCAGGGTATGCATGGCCACGCGCTTATCAATCTGTGCATCCTGGGCGTCTGTGCATCCTGGGCGGCGGCATGGATAGCGCGATTGAGTTGCCGGGGGCTGAGCGGCTCGATTGGGTTGAGGCCCGGGAACAACCAGCCACCGTCGAGCATCTTGCCCTGGGCATGGGCGACACGCCACCAGACGCGCAGTCGTTCGAGCAGCACTGGCGAGAGCATGGCGTAGCGATCCTTGCGGCCCTTGCCCTGTTCGATCCGCAGGGTCATGCGTTCACTGTCGATGTCGGTCACCTTCAACGCCACCACTTCGCTTGCGCGCAGGCCGGCGCCGTAGGCGACCGCGAATGCGGTCTGGTGCTTCAGGTTCCCAGCAGCGGCCAGCACTCGGCCAACGGGGCTGAGTACCACCGGCAGGATGCGTGGCACTCGCACCGGACGCATCTTGGCCATGCGTTGGGCATCGCCGAGGGTCACTTCAAAGAAGAACTTCAATCCGGTGATCGCGGCATTGAGCGAAACCGGAGAGATGCCGTGATCGACGAGATGGAGTTGATAGCGCCGTAGGTCTTCGGTATTGGCCGTGTCGGGAGAGCGGCCGAGAAAGACCGTGAACTGACGCACGGCGCGGATGTAGTGGGTCTGGGTCTTGTCCGCGAGCTTGCGCATCCGCATGTCTTCGATCATGCGCTGGCGTAGCGGGCTGATGGTCGGCGTCGGGACTGACATGGCTGTGCTCTTGTCGAGGCTTCGAGGCGAATTGCCTCAATCCTCAACATAGGAAACAGCGCTGGCGGTCAAGTCACTTCGCGCTTGGCCGGAGAGTTACCGCGCGAGCGGTTTAGTCCAGTGGCCGATCTCCGACACCTGCCCACCGGTCCACCGTTGCTCGGTCGCCAGGGGCGACTACCGACCTCAGCGGACCTCCCGGCCTGCAGGGTCGTATCCAGCCTTGCCATCCCCGACGCGGCCTACTCAGGTGCGCTCGCGGTCCGCACAAGCACTTCTGGCGCACACGCACCCTGCTTCAGGTCGAGAAGCTGGAAGAAGCAATCGGTTGCGTCGCGATTTTCGAGGTACCTGCCGAGGTTGTGATGCGCCTTGGGGCTTTGGAAGCTGACCCCCTGAAGGCGCAGCTTCGACCATGGTCGCGACATGCGATCGGCGACGTAGGCAGGCGTCGAGCCGAGGCGCGTGTCCCCCCAGAAATCGGCAGGAAAGAACAATTTGCTGGTGGCAAAGTCCTTGGTGTGGATTCCCGAGATCACGTCCACCGGACGCGTGAGCAGCGCGTCAGCCTTGTCGTTGACGTGCCCATCCCCCACTGCAGCGGCGATGGCGCCGATCTTGATCGACTGCAACTTCGCGTTATCGAGCGGTGCCGGCTTCGGAAGGGGATCAAGTCCGACGTCATACTTTGGATCAACTACGGCGGATAGCGAAACGGCAGCACCGCGCGAGAAAGTCAGGAAGCGTACATTCACGCTCTTGTTGATGCCGTTCAGGATAGGCCGCAGGCCGACATGGCCTGCCAGATTCGAATTGAGCAAGGCTTTGCGCCAGAAGCTGACGCGAACCGCCCCAAGGGGGTCGGCATCAGATCCTTCCAGACCATCCCAAAAGACTTCTACAACCTTTGTCGTGGGAGGGAGCGGAGCAAGCGCCGAGATGAACTCGTCGTAGTGAGACCGTGCGTTGGCGTAGTTCTCGTTGAATCCGTGGACCAGGATCAGGAGGGTGTCGCCATCCGCAAGCCGGCTGTTCAGGTGGGCGGTCGCCTCCCGCTCGCGCCGCACTCTTTCTGCCTCGGTGTATGGGGTGTGTCCTTCGGAGTTCTTTACGAGATCCAGGCGGAATGCATACAACCCGACCGCCTCGCCAAACCGACTCAATTGCACCGTTGCCCACGGGATCTGGGACTCGTCCAGTGGGTAGATCCACCCTTGTTGGTCGAAGGCAAAGCGCGCCGTCACGCTCGGTTCCAGCTTCGCGTAATTGGCATCAGGACGCACATGCGTGCCGGCGCAGCCTGCCAGCAACCACAAAGGGATTGCGGCAAAGAACAATTTCCTCATTACGTACCCTCTATTTTGATAATGCGCGTCCGAACGCCTGCACGTCGATGGCCTCATCGGCGAGGTAGCTACTGTTGCCGGGGTGGCATGCGAAACGCAAAACGGAGACATGACGCCCCCTGGCATCCGATACCGCGCGAGAGGTTAGCGTGCCGTGGCGACGGCTGCTGCCGCCGGCAGCGTCGCGCTGAATTCGGGGGCTTCGCTGAGTGCCTTCTGCAGCTTGCTGAGCATGTTCTCACTGGCACGGTGGGCCGACAGCGCGAAGTTGCTCTTGAATTCCGAGAACTCCGCGTTGCCCTGGCCCGAAACCACCTGCTTGAACACGACCTTGCCGCTGAGGTCGGTCACGGTGCAGGTAAGGTTGATCGTAAAACGGGTCGGTGGCCAGGTGAGGGCGCTATCTGACGACGAATCGGTCGAGATTTCGGGCGTCAGGATATAGGCGAGTTGTGCCTTGTCGATTGCCGCACGGTCATCCGGTGCCTTGAGCTTGGTAGCATTGGCGAACACGTTGGACAAGGTGCTGTAGAGCGGCACCTCGAGGTCGCGGTATGGCAGGTAGCTAACCTTGTCGCCACCGCCGCCTGGCGTGGTGACTTCCTTGGCCAGTAGCGGGTCCGGGATGACGAAGCCGATGTTCTTGACGACCTTCTTCTGCGCGGGTGTGGCTGGCGCGGACTTGTCGGTCGCGATCTGAATCGGGTGGGCACAGCCAGCCAGCGCGATCAGCGCGGCAACAGCCGCGCAGCGGCCAGCAATCGTGAACCAGGCACGCATCGTATATCTCCTTGTTGTGTCCGTTATCGGCGTTACTTCAGGGCGTCGAGGAAGGCGGGGTCGGCGTAGAGCGTGGCGAGCAGTGCTTGCACCGTGTAGCCGTATTCGGTGACGGCTTTCGGAATTGCCACGGCTGCAGCGAACGACGATTCCCATTCGCGATGGACCGACTTGACCTGGTCGTAACGCACGGTCTCGCCCTTCTTGACGATGAAACGTGCCGAGACGTCACCAGAGGCAGTGACGATCGCGGGATCGATCTCGTTGCGCAGCAGCGTGCCGGAAATCACGACATCGGCGTTCGGCGACATTTTGCCGGCCATCGTCAACTCACGCGTCACGGCCTCCGAAAGGTACGCCGACCACGTGCTGCCATACGGTGACACCAGGCTGTTGGCCCGCAGCGGAATGGGGTGCTTTACGCCGGGCCCGCTCTCAGTGAACGTGCCGACGCGCGTGGGCGCCGCGCCGCTGTTTTTAAGCGTCTGGACGTTGTCGAGCGATGGAGGATAAGGTGGTGCAACGGCACTGCACCCGGACAGGATGAAGCCCAGCACGCCAAGTGCCAGGCTGCTTTTGATGCGACCCACGGCGAAGACCCTTCTTATAGTCGATGTTTTTCTAGTGTCACTGGTCACATTCATCGTGCCGTGATCATTGCCGGCTGCATACCCACGCCGACCTGAAAACATTCTGCCAAAGATGCGGCCCTTTGCGTCATGCCGTCAGTGCCACGCCCTCAGTTGTTGCGCCGGCTGGACACCCATCCATTGGGGGGTGTTATATGTAGCTGGGCGAACCACCGGGCATCTACTGCATATCGAGAGGGCGGCGGGCCAGTCAACGAGGGTGGAAAGCCGGCCTGACGTGGGGAACCGGTCAGCCTTGCGGCTGCCTCGCTTGGCCCGCCATGGGGGAACCATGCGATCACACAGGCGTTGCTTGCTGCAAATGCAACGCCCGTCCGCGTCAGACATCCGGGCTTTCCACACCCGATCATCGGTGGTCCGATGACGCCACCAGTATTTCCTGTGGCTACCGGGGAATCGATGAGAGATGTCGCATTTCCAGGGGCGCGCGAAGTTTGGATCCGGGCAGCGGATTGAGAAATCGCTGACTCTTGAAAATGCGCGTGCGGGCTGAGCCCTTTACCTCCGCAGCATCAGGCCCGCACCGGCGTCAGGGCAGCGCCAGGCACCAGCGCCGGGGCGCTTCCCAGTGCCTGGTGCACTATCCCCGCCACCATGTCCGCCGTTACCGCTGACAAGGTCCACCCCAGGTGTCCGTGGCCGGTGTTGTAGAAGATGCAGGCCGCTCGGCCGCGTCCCACGCGCGGCAGCATGTCGGGCATCATCGGCCGCAGCCCGGCCCACGGCACCACGCTGCGGGTGCTGACGCCGGGGAAGCACTGCTGCACCCAGTCCACCAGCGGGCGGATGCGGTCGGCGCGGATATCGCGGTTGGTGCCGTTGAACTCGGCGGTGCCGGCGACGCGGAAGCGGTCGTCGCCCAGGCGGCTGGTGACCAGCTTGGTTTCATCGTCTAGCAGGCTGACCGTCGGTGCCGCGGCGCGGCTGGCTTCATCGGTCAGGTTGACCGTGATCGAATAGCCCTTGACCGGATAGATGTTGACGCGGTCGCCCAGTCCCGCGGCCAGCGCGCGGCTGGCGGTGCCGGCGCAGATCACGGCGCCGTCGAAGGTGGAGCTGGCGGTGTCCGCGCCCTCTTGCACGGTAACGGTGGCATGCCGTCCGTCCGTCTTCACCGCGCGCACGTCCTGGCCGTACAGGCAGCGCACGCCCAGGCGGGCGATGGCGGCCGCCAGGCCACTGGTGAACTTGTGGATGTCGCCGGTTGAATCGCTTTCGGTGAAGTAGCCGCCGTAGTAGGAGCCCGCCAGCGTCGGTTCGATCGCGCGCATCTCCTGCGGCGTCACGGCGCGCCGCTCCAGGCCGCCTTGCGCCAGCAGCGCGGAGACCCGGCCGGCATGCTCGAAGCCGGCGCGGTCGCGGTAGATGTGGAGGATGCCGGCGCGCTTCAGGTCGAAGCCGATGCCTTCCTGCGCCGCCCATGCAAACAGGTGCGCGCGCGCGGCGATGGCCAGGCGTGCGGTCTCGATGGTATTGCGGCGGTAGTGGGGAATCGACGCGATGAACTCGGCGAACCACGACAGCTTGTGCCAAGTGGGACGGGGATTGACCAGCAGCGGCGCATCGTTGCGCAGCATCCACTTCATCCCCTTGACGATGGTGGACCAGTGGGTCCAGACCTCGGCGTTGGAGGCGGAGAGCTGTCCGCCGTTGGCGAACGAGGTCTCCATGGCGGCATAGCGGTGCCGTTCGAACAGGGTGACGGAGAATCCGCGCCGGGCCAGCGCGTAGGCGGTGGTGACACCGGTGATGCCACCGCCGATGACAGCGATTGTCTTCATGATCTGGAGGATCCGGGAACGTCGAAGGGTAGGAGTCCGCACGCAATATGCGTGAAGGACGCCCCCTCTGTTCTGGACCTGAGAGATTCACGACGCCTCGCCGCGGGGGGGGGCGGGCACGCTTGCTCCTTCGGTATGCCGGGCGGACGATAGCGTCCGGCATTCTTCAGAGTGCACTGACGGGTGATGCCGGTCCTTTTGCCTGAGAGTTTCCGGGGCGGTTGCTCCTTCGGCGCCGTGCGCGGCGGGCGCCGCGACAGTCTCTCCCTGCATCACGCTGGCTGGATGCCAGTCGGGGCAATGTAGTGACAAGGCCGAGCATTGGATATGCGGGTTAACACTGAGATTGCCGGCGGCCCGCGTCGCTATGTCGCATCGGCGCGGATCGCCCTCGCCCCATAAAATGTCAGCGCTCGCTATCGGCCAGGTACGGGAGGTGCGCCTGATGCTGCGCAGGACAGCGAGCCAGAAAGACGACAACAAGGTTTCCAGTGAAGAAAAATCGCATGGCATTGGCCGTTTGGGCGGTGCTGATGGGCCCCGCCGTGGCCGCCGCCGAGCCGCTGGAGGCGCCCGCGCCTCTGCAGGAGGTGGTGGTATCGGCCAGTCCGGAACGCGGCGACACGCCGGCGATCCCGCCCAACACGCCGTCGCCGGCCTACGGCATCCGCAGTACCCGCATGGCCGACTTCAACGTGGTCAATACGGAAGACGCGCTCAAGTACGCCCCCAATCTTGCCGTGCGCAAGCGCTTTATCGGCGATATGAATTCGATCATCTCGGTGCGCAGCACCAGTTCGCGCCAGTCGGCGCGCGGGCTGGTCTATGCCGACGGCCTGCTGCTGTCGAACCTGCTGGGTTCGGACTTCAGCTTTCCGCCGCGCTGGTCGCTGGTCAATGCCGCCGAGATCGAGCGCATGGATGTGCTGTACGGCCCGTATTCGGCGCTGTATCCCGGCAATTCGCTGGGCGCGACGGTGCTGATCACCACCCGCACGCCGGAGCAGTTCGAGGGCGATGCCAGCGTGCAGCTGTTCACGCAGCGTTTCGGCCTGTATGGCACCCATGACAACTTCAACGGCGTGCATGCCAACGCCTATGTCGGCGACCGCGCGGGCGCGTTCTCGTGGCTGGTCAGCGTGGACCGGCAGGACAGCAAGAGCCAGCCGCTGAGCTTCTATACCGCGTCGCGCTCGAGCCGGCCCGCGGGTGCGGCGGACACGCCGGTCTCGGGCGCCTACTTCGACCAGGACCAGAGCGGCCGCGACCGCGTGGTGATGGGCGTGAACAGCGAGGGCGTCACGCACACGGTGCAGGACCAGCTCAAGCTCAAGCTCGGCTACGACATCACCAGCACGCTGCAGGCCCAGTTCACCGCGGCCTACTGGCAGCAGGACCGCTCCAATGCCACCGGCAGCTACCTGCGCGATGCCGGCGGCAACGTGGTCTCGGCCGGCCCGGTGAATATCGGTGGCTACCAATACGTGATTCCAGCCAACGCCTTTGCGCCGGGCAACGGCGAGGACGCACGCTGGCTCTATGGGCTGTCGCTGCGCACGCGCAACCAGACCGGCTGGAACTTCTCCGGTGTGGCCTCGCTGTTCGATGTCAGCAAGGACGTGAGCCGCAGCGCCAGCACCGTCGGCAATGGCCCGGGCACGGTGACCTATGGCGACGGCACCGGCTGGCGCACGCTCGACCTGAAGGCCGACTACCGCCCGCAGCGCCTGCAAGGCGGACACTGGGTCACCTTCGGCTACCACTATGACAACTACCGGCTGAGCAACACCACCTACGACACCTCGGACTGGCGCGCGGCCACCATCACCGCCTTCAACAATGCCTTCACCGGCAAGACCGAGACCCAGGCGCTCTATGCGCAGGATGCCTGGTACTTTGCCGAGGACTGGAAGCTGATTCCCGGCGTGCGCTACGAGCACTGGCGCGCCTATGACGGCAGCCGCAGCCAGGCCGGCGTGGCGATCGGCTATCCGGTGCGCAGCGAATCCAACTGGTCACCCAAGCTGGCGCTGGAGAAGGCATTCGGGCAGGACTGGCTGGGCCGGCTGTCGTTGGGCCAGGCCTACCGCTACCCCACCGTCAGCGAGCTGTTCCAGGGCCGCATCACCGGCACGGCGCTGATCAACAACGACCCCAACCTGCGGCCGGAACGATCGTTCTCGAAGGACCTGACCTTCGAGCGCACGGTCGATGCCTCGAATTTCCGGGTCTCGCTGTACGAGGACGATATCCGCGATGCGCTGGTCAGCCAGACCAACACCACGGTATTCCCCACCGTCACCAGTTTCCAGAACGTGGACCGGGTGCGCACGCGCGGCATCGAGCTGGCCTATGACGGGCGCGACGTGCTGGTGCGCGGCTTCGACCTGTCGGCCAGCGGCGCCTACAACCATTCGAAGACGCTGGAGAACGCCAACAACCCGGCCTCGGTGGGCAAGTATTTTTACCGCATCCCGAAGTGGCGCGCCAACCTGGCGGGCACCTATCGCTTCACGCCGGCTTGGGCCGGCACGCTGGCGATGACCTATTCGGGCCGGCAGTACAATACGCTCGACAATTCGGATACCAACCCCGACACCTTCGGTGGCACCAGCACCTTCCTGACCTTCGACGTCAAGGTGACCTACAAGCCAGCGCGCAATGTGCGGCTCGGGGTTGGCATCGACAACCTCACCGACCAGCGCTATTACGTCTACCACCCGTATCCGGGCCGGACGTTCTACGCCGAGGCAAAACTTTCCTTCTGAGCCCGTGAACACGCTGACTCCTACCCTGCCCGGCGCCCGTCCCGCCATCCGCGTCATCCTTGCCGGGCTGGTCGCCTGCGCCGCGCTGGCGGCCGCTGGCGCGACCGCGCAGACGCACGGCAATCATGCCGGCCATGGTGGCCAGGCCAGGACTGCGAAAACGAGCGAGCTAGGCACCGGCGCCGCCTTCGACCGCGATGGCAAGCTGTGGATTGCCTACAAGGACGGCCAGTATGTCGCGGTGCGGTCATCGACCGACTACGGCCGCAGCTTCGGCCCGGCGCGGCATGTCAATGGCGCGCCTGAGGCCGTCGCCGCCGATCATGAAAGCCGCCCCAAGGTGGCCACCGGCCGCGATGGCGAGATCTACGTCACGTGGACCCAGCCGCTGCCCACGCCGTGGACCGGGTTTATCCGCTTTGCGCGTTCCGCCGACGGCGGCAAGACCTTTGCCGAACCGCTGACCGTGCATGCCAACCGCGACCAGATCGCGCACCGCTTCGACGCCATCGCGGTGGACCCGGCCGGGCGCGTCTTTGTCAGCTGGATCGACAAGCGCGACGTGGCCGCCGCCGAGGCGCGCAAGCAGCCGTATGCCGGCGCCGCGATCTACTATGCCGTATCGGCCGACCACGGCAAGACCTTCCAGGGCGACTACAAGATCGCCGACCAGTCGTGCGAATGCTGCCGCATCGCGCTGTCGCCCACGCCGGATGGCCGCATGCTGGCGCTGTGGCGCCATGTGTTTCCGCCCAACGCGCGCGACCACGCTTTGGCGCTGCTTGGCGCCGACGGCAAGGCCACGCCGATGCAGCGCGCCACCTTCGACGACTGGCGCATCGACGCGTGCCCGCACCACGGTCCTGGGGCTTCGGTGGCACCTGACGGCACCGTGCACATGGTCTGGTTCAGCGTGCGCGCCGGCAAGCCGACGGTGTCGGTGGGGCGCTGGCGCGACGGCAAGCTGCAGGCGCAACGCCCGCTGGAGGATGCGCGCGCGCAGCATGCCGATATCGTAGCGCTGAACGACGACGACATCGCGGTGGTGTGGAAATCGTTCGACGGCCAGCAGACGCGGCTCTCCGCCATGCTGTCGCACGACGGCGGCAAGTCGTGGCAGACGCGCAGGCTTGCCGGTACCGAGCGCGATTCCGACCAGCCGCACCTGCTGCAGCACGCCGGGCGCGCCTACGTGCTATGGCGCACGGAGGCCGAGGGCTTCCAGGTCTTCGCGCTCGCGCAGGAGGGCGCATGATGCGATCGCGCCGCCAACTGCTCGCCGCCGCCGCCGCCACCATCGCCGCACTGGGGTTGCTATCCGGCACCGCCCATGCCGCCGGCCAGGCCGCCGACCGCGTCGCGGTGTTCGATTCTGCCAACGCCGCGCGCATTGCCGCCGGCCAGCGCGGCAAGCCCTTCGTGCTGGTGGTGTGGTCGCTGGATTGCGTCTATTGCAAGCGCAACTTCGACGCGCTTGGCAAGCTGCGTGCGAAGCATCCGGACCTGCGCGTCGTCACGCTGGCGACGGACAATGCCGAGTCCCTGCCGCAGGTGCGGCAGGTGCTGGCCCGCGTCAGTCTCACGCGCAATGCGTGGGTGTTCGGGTCCGAGCCGCAGGAGCGGCTGCGCTATGCGGTCGACCCGGAGTGGATGGGCGAGATGCCGCGCACCTACTTCTATCGCGCCGATGGCCAGCGGCAGGGCGTGTCCGGCGTGATCAGCGCAGGCGACTGGGCCCGCCATCTAAGCTGGGCCGGCATCGCGGGCTGAAACTCGCGCGGCGCCAGCCCGGCGCCGCGCTTCACCCCATCACTCAGGACAGTTCCTTCGGCAGCTTGCCGCCGTTGGCGGCCAGCTCCTGCATCAGGCGCTTGTGCAGCCAGACGTTCATCGCCGCGGAATCGTTCATGTCGCCGCTGTAGTGCAGCTCGCGCGCGAGTTCCTTGCGGTGTTCCAGGCTGCTGTCGATCCCGAGCGCCTTCATCGTATCGACGATGGATGTGCGCCAGTTCAGCGTCTGTCCGCTGTCCTGCACCATCCGGTCCATGATGGCCTCGACATCGACGCCCGACAGCGGCGTGGCTTGGGTCCCGGCCGGCGTAGCCGTCGCGCCCTGGACGTTGCCGCCCGCGGGCGCGGTGCCGGTACCCGGGGCTGGCGCGGTGCCGGCCGGCGCGCCCCCGGAAGCCGGCGAACCGGCGGCGGGTGGGGTGGTGCTCGCGGTGGTGGTGGCTGCGGGCTTGTGCTTGCCCAGCAGCTTGTTGAGGATGTCCTTGAAGATGCTCATGGCGGGCTCCTGCCAGGTGGACTAGGGGAGCAAGCCCTTGCAGGTTCCGGACCACCGTGGCGGCGCGTTGCTGTGGTGTGGTTGAGTCACATTGTTTGTAAATGATGCGTGTAGAGAGACCGGCTTGCGCGTCGAGGCGTGCTGATGCGAGCCTTGACCCTAAGCCATGGGGCGAGCCGATACGGTCAGTCCGGCTTGATCCCGGCGCGCGCAATGATCGGCTTCCAGCGCTGCTGCTCCTGCGCGATGAAGCGTGAGAATTCCGCCGGCGTGCCGCCGACCACGATGGCCGCGTCCGCGCTCAGGCGCTCGACCGAGCTCTGGCTCTTTACCGCCTTGATGGTGGCGTCGGCCAGCTTGTCGGCGGCCGCCTGCGGCAGCGATGCCGGCGCCAGCAGGCCGTACCACTGCGTCATCTCGAAGCCGGGATAGCCTTGTTCCGCCACCGTGGGCACATCCGGCAGCTGGGCAATGCGCTGGGTCGTGCCGGTGGCGATGCAGCGCACCTTGCCGGCCTTGATGAACTGCAGGATCGCGGGCGCGCCGACCGCGGCGGCGTCCAGCCGGCCGGACAGCAGATCAGTGATCTGCGGGCCGCTGCCGCGGTACGGCACGTGCGTAATGAAGGTGCCGCTGGCGGCCTTCAGGTATTCGAAGGCGAGGTGGCCGGCACTGCCGTTGCCGGCTGAACCATAGTTGAGCTTGCCGGGCTTGCTCTTGGCGAGCGCGACGAATTCCTTCAGGTTCTTCGCGGGCACGTCGGGATGGACCACATACAGGCTCGGCACCTTGGACAGCAGCGAGATCGCGCGGAAGTCCTTGACCGGGTCGTACGGCAGCTTCGGGAAGATAAAGGGATTGACCGCCAGCGTGCCGATATGGCCGAGGATCACGGTGTGGTTGTCGTCGGCGCGCGCGACTTCGCCCATCGCGATATTGCCGGCGGCGCCGGGCTTGTTCTCGACGAACACCGACACGCCGAGCAGCTTGGTCAGCTCCGCGGCGGTCGAGCGCGCAACGATCTCCGAACTGCCGCCCGGCGCGAACGGCACCACCAGCCGGACCGGCTTGGCCGGCCAGGCCTGGGCGCGGGCGAGCGTGGGCGCCAGCGCGCACGCGCCGAGCGCGACGCCGGCCTTGAGCAGTTGGCGGCGAAAGGGATTGGCTGCAGTCATGCTTGTCTCCTGGAATTGCGGTAGCCAGGCCGTGGCGTGGCAGTGGCGAGGGTATTGAAGCGGGGTATTGAAGCGTTACTCGGGCTTGATGTTGCCGTCGCGGATGACCTTGGCCCATAGCCGCGCCTGCCCGTCGATGAACTGGCGCGCTTGCGCCGGGGGCGCCGCCACCACTTCGCCGCCGAGCTCGGCCACGCGTTGCCGGATCTGCGCGCTGGTCATGACCTTCTGCAGCGCATCGGCAAGCCTGGTGGCGATCGGCTCGGGGGTCGCGGCCGGAACGAAGGCGGCGTTCCACTCATAGACCTCGTAGCTGGCCACGCCGGCTTCCTGCATGGTCGGCACGTCGGGCAGCGCCTGCGTGCGCGCGCGGCTGGTCACCGCCAGCGGCTTTAGCTTGCCGGCCTGGATGTGCTGCAGGCTCGAGGCCACGTTGGCAAAGAACAGCGGCACCTGTCCGGCGATGACGTCGGTCATGGCCGGGCCGCCGCCCTTGTAGGGCACGTGCAGCAGGTCGACGCCCGCGCGCTGCTCGAACAGCACGCCGGCCAGATGCTGCGCCGAGCCGTTGCCCGACGAGGCAAAGGCCACCGAGCCCGGCTTCTGCCTGGCCATGGCCACGACATCGCTGACCTTGCCCGCCGGAAAGCTGGCAGTGGCCACCAGCACGTTGGGATAGCGCGCCAGCACGCCGACCGGCCGGAACGCCTTGTCCGGATCGTAGGGCAGGCGCGGATAGAGGCTGGGGTTCACCGCATACGACGAGGCATCGACCATCAGGGTGTAGCCATCCGGCGCCGCCTTGGCGACATAGGCGGCGCCGATCTGCCCGCCGGCGCCGGGCCGGTTCTCGACCACCACGGTCTGCCCCAGCTCGCGCCCGAGAGCCGGGGCGATCAGCCGTGCCATCAGGTCCGCGCCGCCACCCGGCGGGTACGTCACCACGATGGTGATGGGCCGGGCGGGCCAGGCCGAGGCGGGGTCGGCGGCCTGCGCCGGCGTGGTCATGGCGAGCACGGCCGTGGCCGTGGCGGCGAGCGCGTGGCGTGGGTGCATGGGTCGGTCTCCTTGGTGACGGTCCGTCAGCGGACGTCGGCGGTATAGCGGAAGGCGAAGGCGTCGCCGCGCGTCAGCCGGTATTCGATGCAATCGCCGGCCAGGTCGAAGGCGTGGCGGGTCACGACCGCGCACGGATGCGCATCGGGCAGCGCCAGCAATCCGGCCTCGTCGGCCGCCAGCGTGCGGAAGGTCACCTCGTCGAGCGCGCGATGGACGGTGACGCCGCAGGCGCTGCCCAGCAGCGGGTAGAGCAGGTCGCCCCACTGCGCCGGCGGCAACTGCCGCAGGGCTTCGCAGCGCGGCAGCGGCAGCCAGATCGATTCCAGCAGCCGCGGCGTATCGTCCAGCCAGCGGCGGCGCGAGATCGCCAGCCCGCGCGCGCCGCTGGCCAGCCCGAAGCGGGTGGCCATGGCCTGGTCCAGCCGGACCGTGCGGCACGACAGGATTTCAGAGCGCGGCACGACGGGCGCGCCATCGGACCCGCCGAAGCGGAAAAACCGCATCAGGCTGGCGCCGCTCAGTCCCTTGCGCACAAAGGTGCCCTTGCCCTGCACGCGCTCCAGCAAGCCCTGCTGGACCAGCACGGCAATGGCCTGGCGGATGGTGCCCAGCGCAATGCCGAATTCCCTGGCCAGCGCGCCCTCGGCCGGGATCGCGCTGCCCGGCGTCCAGGCGCCGGCAACGATCCTGGCCTGCAGTGCCGCCGCGATCTGGCCGTAGCGGCTCAGGCCCGCGGCGGAGGGAGTGGTGGGGTGCAGCGCGTTGTCTGGCATGCCGAAGCCGTGCTAAATTGATTGCCGATGTCCTCTAGAGGACTAGAATACTGACGCGGGTCCGGACGCCATATCCGGATATACCCGCCCCACGGAGGGCTGATGATGAGCAGGCGCGCTTTGCCGCTGGTGGATACCCACTTCCACGTCTTCGATCACGGCGGTGCCACGCCTTCGGCGCGCTACCGGCCGGCTTATGCCGCCGGCCTGGACGACTGGCGGGCAACGCTGGGCGGCCAGGGAGACCTGTATGGGGTGGTGGTGCAAACCAGTTTCCTGGGTACCGACAACTCAGCGCTGCTGGCCGCCCTGCGGGCCCGGCCCGAGCGCCTGCGCGGCGTGGCGGTGGTCGACCCGTCGGTGACGGACATGCAACTGGAAACGCTGCAGCTCGCGGGCGTGCGCGGGATCCGCCTCAACCTGTACGGCGATCCGGACTGGCAGCGCATTGCCAGCGCGCCCTGGCGCGCGCTGTTCCGCCGGATCGACGCGCTCGGCTGGCATGTCGAGCTCCATACCCACAACGGCGACGGCGGCATGGTGCTGGCCCGGCTCGACGCGGCCCTTGGCGATGCCGGCACGCCGGTGGTGCTGGATCACTTCGGCCGCCCCGGTACCGCGGGCCTTGCCGATGCGGTCTTCGAGGTCGCCACGGCCGTGCGCGCGTGCCGCCCGGTGTGGGTGAAGCTGAGCGCGCCCTACCGGCTGCCAGCGCCGCACCACTGGCCCGCGCTGGCCCGGGCATGGCGCGAGATCGTTGGCGCTGAGCGGCTGCTGTGGGGCAGCGACTGGCCCTGGACCAACCACGAGGCGCCGGTCCGGCTGGATGAATGCCGCACTCTGGCCGCCTGGCAAGCGCGGGATGATGCGGCCTTGTCCGAGGCGCTGCGATGGCGCAACGCCGCGGCGCTGTACGGGTTTGCGCTGGAAGTGCCAGAGGCGTAAGGGCGCCGGGGCTGGAGCCCCGGCTACCTGCAACCGCGCTATTTGCGGGCCTTGCCGCGCGTGCTTTTCCTGGCGGCGGCGCGGGCCGCTTCCTTCTGCGCCGCTGCCGCGGCGCCGAGCTGCTCCAGCCACGCCATGCCCTCGACATACGACAGGAAATGCCGCAGGTATTCCGGCGAGGTCTCGCGCATCAGCGATAGCGCGCGATGCACCAGATGGTCGGTATTGAGCGGCCCGGCGTTCTCCGGCACGCGTTCCAGCGACTGGCGGAACTGCTGCTCGACGCTGACCCGGGCCCAGGTTTCGCGGAAGTAGTCGGCAAGGGTGTCGACCAGCGGCGCGTGCGCGGCCTGCGCCGGTGCCGGCGACAACGGGCGGGCCTCGTTCGGAGCCGCCGCGATGGCGGGCCTGGCGCGCGCGGCGAGGTCGTGGACCAGTGCGCCCAGGGCGCTCACGGCTGGCGTCGGCGCCGGCCCGGACGGGCCCATGGTCGCGCCGACCTTATCGGCGTTGCCCCGCACGATGGCGGCATAGGCGGCGACCAGTTCTTGCAGGCGCGCTTCCAGCACCGACCGTGCCGCGCCGCCCTGTGCGGCCGCGCGGCCGGCGAGTGCCTGCATCAGGCGGAAGCGCACCGGATCGATGCGGTCGGCGTCGCCGGCCTGCCAGGCCTCGAGTCGTGCGCGGGCGTCGGCCGCCGCGTCGAGCTCAGCCATGCGCTTTCACCGTGCCGGTGGTCACGCGCGGCACCGGCGAGATCTCCACGCGCCGGTTCTTGGCGCGGCCCGCGGCATCGGCATTCGGGGTCACGGGCTGTTGCGAGCCGAACGCGGCCGAGAACACCGACGAGGGCGGGATGCCCGCATCGATCAGCGTACGGGTCACGGTCAGCGCGCGCTGCGCCGACAGTTCCCAGTTGTCGGCAAAGCGCCGGTTGCCCTCGCGCACCTGCTGGTCGTCGGTAAAGCCGCTGACCATCAGGATCTCGTCGCGGCTGCGCAGGTAGGCCGACAGCGGCTGGGCCAGGCTCCTGAGCAGGTCGCGGCCCTCGGGCTGCAGCTCGGCCGAATTCAGCGCGAACAGCACGCTGCCGCTGATGCCGATGCGTCCGTTCACCAGCGTCACGCGGCCGGCGGCGAGCGGCCCGGCCAGCGCCTTTTCCAGCGTCTCGCGCCGCTGGGCTTCTTCCTGCCGCTGCCTGACCTCGGCTTCGAGCCGTGCCGACAGCTCCATCTGCACGCCGATGACCCCCAGCAGCACCAGCACGAAGGCGCCCAGCAGCACCGACATCAGGTCGCCGAAGACCGCCCAGGCCGGCACCGTGGGCTCAACGCCGGCGTCGAGTTCTTCTCTCATGCCGCCTCTGCGCTGGGCGCCGGCCGGCCTGCTGCGCGCTGCTGCAGGTCTTCCAGGATCTGCTTCTGCGACAGCATGCTCAGGTCGACCACTTCGCGCGCCTGCGCCACGTAGTAGGCCAGTTGCTCGTCGCTGCGCGTCATCGACTTGTCCAGCGCGGCCTCGATGCGCTGCAGGTGATCGATCAGCTTGCCGTTCGATTCGCTGAACAGCTGCACCGCCACGCCGAAGGCTTCGCCCAGGCTGGCCACCTCGACCGCGCTGCCGGTGAGCTGCGCGGCGATCTCGGTGAGCTTGCCGGTCTCGGACTCGACCTTGTCGGTAAAGCGGGTGCCGACGCGCTCGAGCAGGTCGGCGGTGGTGGCGACCAGCGTGTCGACCGCGGTGCGCTGTTCGGTAGAGGCATGGTTGACGGCGTCAAGCAGCGTGCCCAGCGTTTCCATCATGCGGCTGCGTTCTTCCAGCATGGCGTGGTCGCGCGCCATGCCCTCGGTCAGCTTCTCGCGCAGTTCCGCGATGACTTCGGCGGCGGCCCGCGGCGCTTCGCTCGCCGCCTGCAGCAGGCGCGAGACTTCGGCGACCGTGCCGGTGGCCTGGGCCTCGGCCTGCGCCGCCATGTCGCGCGCGGTAACGGCCAGCGTTTCGCAGATCTGCTGCTGGCGGGCGGTGGCGTGCGTGCTGGCCTGTTCCCATTCCTGGCGCAGCGACGCCGCCATGCCGTTCAGGGTTTCGGTCCAGGCCGCCAGGCGTTGCGCGTCCTGCGCCACCAGTTCCGCCTGCAGGGCGGTGGCCGCCTTCGGTGCCTCGGCCGCGGCCTGGACCAGGCGGTCGATCTCGGCAAGGGTGGTGCTGGCGTGCGCCTGCGTTTCGGTCGAAATCGCGCGCGCGGTCTGGGCCAGGGCTTCGCAGACTTCCTGCTGGCGCTCGGCTGCGTGCGTGCTCGACTGCTCCCACTGCTGGCGCAGCGTCGCGGCGATGCTGGCGAGGGTCTCGGTCCAGCCGGCGAAGCGGGCCTCATCGCGCTCTGCCAGTTCCGCCTGCAGCGCGACCGCGGCCTTCGGCGCTTCGGCGGCGGCCTGCACCAGGCGGTCGATCTCCGCCAGCGTGCGGCTGGCATGCGCCTGCGTCTGCGCGGAGATCTCTTGCACGTTCTGCGCCAGCGTCGCGCTGATTTCGTCCTGGCGCGCGACCGTGTGCGCGTTCAGCTGCTGCCATTCGTGGCGCAGCGTTGCCGTGATGCTGCCAAGCGTATCGGCCCATGTGGCAAAGCGCGCTTCATCGCGCGACGCCAGTTCGGCCTGCAGCGCCACGGCGGCCTTCGGCGCTTCGGCAGCGGCCTGCACCAGGCGGTCGATTTCGGCCAGCGTGCTGCTGGCATGCGCCTGCGTCTGCGCCGAGACCTCGCGTACGTTCTGCGCCAGGGTGGCGCTGATTTCGTCGTGGCGGCTGACGGTATGCGCGTTCAGTTGTTCCAGCTGCTGGCGCAGCGTGGCCGTCATGCCGCCGAGCGTGTCGGCCCAGGCCGACAGGCGCTGCGCGTCCTGCGCGGCCAGTTGCGCCTGCAGGCCGGCATGGGATGCGTCCACGGTGCGCACCAGCGCCGCGGCGTGTTCGCCGAACGCGGCCGCGGCGGCGGCCAGCGCTTGCTGGTTGTCGCCGGCCAGCTTTTCGCCGGCCTGCCGCTGTTGCGACAGCGCCTCGCGCCAGGCGTCGGCGGTGCTGGCCGCGACGGAGCCGAAGCGGCTGGCGACGCCGTCCAGCAGGCTCGCCGAGCGTTGTTCGAAGGTCTGGCTGAAGCCATCGAGCGAAGTGCGCAGGTCCGCCGCCAGCGCCTCGCTGGTGCGCTGATGGCCGGCGAGCGCCTGGTTCCAGGTATCGGCGACACCGGCCGTGGCGCTCTCGAACCGGCCCGAAACGCCGTCCAGATGCTGTTGCACCGCCTGCGTGACGGTGCCGCGCAGGGCCGTGGTTTCGCGCGCCAGGCCGGCCATGGTCGCGTCCACCGCGGGCTGGATCGCGGCACCCGCGGCGCGGGCGCTGTCGGCAATGCTGTCCTTCAGCGATTGCTCCACCGATGACGCCAGGCGGGCATAGACGGTTTCGGTGTTGGCGTGGAACGCGGCCTGGCTGGCCGCCAGTCGTTCCGCCAGGGCCTCGTTCTGCTGTGCCATGGCCTGCATCATGGCCTGCATCTGCTCGGCCAGCGCCGGCATCACGTCGGCCTGGCGTTGCAGCAGCCGCAGGGCTTGGTCGCGCTGGTGGCCGCGCGAGTAGCTGCGCAGCGCGGTGGCAATGCGCGCATCGAGCGCCTGCGCGGCCTGGATACGCTCGCGCCGGCACAGTGCGGACAGCAGCCCCAGCATGGCCGAGGTGGCCACGCCCGCGACCGAGGTGCCGAAGGCAAAGCCCAGCCCCTTGACCGGCGCCGCCAGCGAAGCGCGGATCGCCTGCAGGTCGGTGGCGCCTTCGAGCGCGATGCCGGTGCCGCGCAGGGTGGCGACCATGCCGAGGAACGTGCCGAGCATGCCCAGCAGCACCAGCAGCCCGACCAGGTACGGCGTCAGCGCGGGGCCGGGCAGCCCGACGCGCTCGCCTTCGACGCGCAGCCGCACGCTGTCGCGCAGGCTCGGGTGCAGGCGTTCCAGCCAGCCGCCGAAGCTGGCCGGCGCTTCGGCCAGGTCCGCCAGCGCCTGTGCCAGCGTGGCGGTGGCCTGCCGGTAGCGCTGCAGTTCCAGCGCGCCGGCGATGTAGAAGCCGCCGATCAGCAGGGTGACGACCAGCGCGAGGAAGTTGGTGCCGGCATAGCCCGCGCCAATCCAGCAGACAACCGCCAGGCCCGCGAGGAACGCAACAATATGGGTGAGGTATCGGGTCATGATGTCCGGGTTAGCTGTCTTGCAGCGCCGCCAGCAAGCCTTCGACGGGCTGCCAGCGGATCTCGAGTTCGGCGAGCAGTACGCTCTGCATATCCTTGCGAAACACGCCCAGCCAGGTGCCAGGGCGGATCGCCGCGGGTTGTCCGGCTGCCTGCGCAGGGTGCTCCAGCGCGGCGGCCGCGGCCTGGCGCAGGCGCTGGAAATGCGGTTCCAGCAGGTTCGGCACAGCGCCCAGCAGGCTTTGCTCGCGCGTGCCGAGCACGCGCTCCATCACCGCGTCGACCATGGCCAGCTTGGCCAGGGCGGGCGAGCGGGCCGACAGCGCCGCGCGCAGCGCGGCGCGCAGGCTGCCGATGGTGCTTTCCATGGTCTGCTGCAGCGTCAGGTAGCGCTGGCGCTGGACCGCGTAGTCGACCTGCGCATCGACCGGGTCGGGCAACGCCGACGGGCGCGGCGGCCCGCGCCGCCGGCCCGCTGGCGCGGCGTCCTCGGCAATGGCGTCGGCCAGCCGGGCGCGCACGCGCGCGCATTCCTGCGCTTCGGTGCCGCCTGCGGCACTTGCCGCGATGGCGGGCGCATTTTTCAGCGCCGCCGACAACGCGATCGCATCCGCCCAGCCAAGCCATTGGCTCAGCTGGCTGGAAAGCGAGCTTGCAGGGGCGGGGGCATCGGCGTCAGCCAGGCGGGCCAGCAGGCGGACCAGCGTCGGTCCGCTGAAGCCCGTGCGCCGGGGCACTTGTAACATTCCGCGGGATTCGAAAAATCCAGCAGTTTACACGTCCCGGCTGTGGCGCGGCCGGCAGGGCTGGTGGATGATGGCGGAGATCCCGTCCCGACCCATCCCCGCCCCATCCCGATACCGGAGCCAAGCCATGAAACTCGTCGGCATGCTCGACTCTCCCTATGTCCGCCGCACGGCGATCTCGCTGCGCCTGCTCGGCCTGCCGTTCACGCATGAGTCCGTGTCCGTCTTTCGGGAGGTCGAGCGCTTCCGCGCCGTCAATCCCGTGGTCAAGGCTCCCTCGCTGGTGTGCGATAACGGCGTCGTGCTGATGGATTCCACGCTCATCATCGACTATGCCGAGTCGCTCGCGGGCCGCAGCCTGATGCCGGCCGAGACTGCGTCGCGGCAGACCGCGCTGCGCATCGTCGGGCTGGCGCTGGCCGCCTGCGAGAAGGTGGTGCAGAACTTCTACGAGCGCAGCCAGCGTCCGGCCGGCAAGCTGCACCAGCCGTGGCTGGACCGCGTCGATGCCCAGCGCGCGAGCGCCTTTGCGCTGCTGGAAGCCGAGTTTGCCGCGCGCCCGGTCCCCGCCCGCGAAGCGGAGGTCGGCCAGCCCGAACTGACCGCCGCGGTGGCATGGACCTTCACGCAATTCATGCTTCCCGGTGCCGTCGATCCGGCGTCGCATCCGGCGCTGGCGGCGCTGACCGCCGCGCTGGAGCGGCTGCCGGCATTCGAGGCATGGCCCTGCGCATAGGCAGCCGAGCGCGCCACGAGGGTGCCGGCGGATCCGGGCCTCGAACCGCGGCCTAAGCCTCCGTCACCTCGCAAAACCGCAGCCGGTTCCCGAACGGATCGGCCACCTGCAGCATCCGGCCCCAGCCCACATCTTCGACACCGGGCCTGGCATACGGATAGTTCCTGGCGGACAGCTCCCGCTGCAGTGCATCGATATCCATCACCGGCACGAATACGGTCGAGCCCGGCGTGGCGTCGCCATGGTGCTCGCTCAGGTGCAGTGTCAGGCCGCCGCGCCTTACCTGCGCGTACAGCGGCAACCCGTCTTCCAAGCGATGCTCCCACTCGAGTGTGAAGCCGAGGAAATCCAGGTAGAACTCTTTGGCCTTGTCGACCGAGAAGATGCGGAGGATGGGGATGCCGGCGGACAGGTCCATGGTGTTCGGTTCGGGGTGGCGCTGGAATCCCGGATGATAGCGCTGCCGCCGGCTTGCCGCGCGACGCCGCATAATCAATCGCGGCAATCTTCGTTGGCCTTGCCCGGTCCCGCGACTAAGCTGTCGCTCCGACTTGCATCCTGGAGCACCGCCATGACCCCCACCCACAATGCCCGTCGCCGCCGGCTTCTGGCTGGAGCGGCTGCGGCCGCCGCCGCTGCGCTGCCTGGTGTCGGCCGCGGACAAGGGCTGGCCGCGCTGCGCATCGGCTACCAGAAGTCCTCCACGCTGATGATCCTGCTGAAATCGCGGCAGACGCTGGAACAAGCCCTGGCGCCCGGGGGCGTGGCGGTGCAATGGTATGAATTCACCTCGGGCTTGCCGCTGCTGGAAGCGCTGAACCTCGGCAATATCGACCTGAGTGCCGACGTGGCCGATGCGGTGCCCCCGTTCGCGCTGGCCGCAGGCGCGGCGCTCACGTATTACGCGACCGAGACCCCGTCGCCGCAGGCGCAGGCGATTGTGGTGCGAGCCGATTCGCCGATCCGCGAGGTGGCCCAGCTCAAGGGCCAGCGCGTGGCGTTTGCCAAGGGTGCCGGCGCGCACTACCTGGTGCTCGAAGCGCTGGCGCGCGCGGGACTGTCGATCCGCGATATCGAACCGGCCTACCTGACCCCGGCCGATGCGCGCGCGGCGTTCGAGCGCGGCAGCGTGGCGGCGTGGGTGATCTGGGACCCGTTCCTGGCCGCGGTGCAGCGCCAGTCCAATGCGCGCGTGCTGCGCGACGGCGAAGGGCTGTCCAGCTATCGCCGCTTTTACCTGGCAGCGACGCCGTTCGCGCGCGCGCATGCGCAGGTATTGGAGGTCGTGTTCGACGCGCTGCGCGACGCGGGCGACTGGGTCAAGCGCAATCCCGCCGAGGCCGCGCGCTGGCACGCGCCGCTGATCGGCCTGGATGCCGCCACGGTCGAGGCCGCGAACGCGCGACGCAGTTATGCGGTACGCACCGTCGACGCGGCCGCGCTGGCCGAGCAGCAGCGCATTGCCGATGCCTTCGCCGCGCAGGGCATCCTGCCGCGCAAGGTAGTGGTGTCGGCCTCGCCGGTCTGGCGCAAGGCGTAAGGCGCGGCGCACCAGCGCAGCGCGCCATGCGCTGCGTGGCTGTGGTGGCGCTGCCGTCGATCAAGGCCCAGCGCGAAGAGGCGTTCCAGGAGGGATAACAGGGGGAAGCGGGGGCAAGGCAGTCTCGCAACAACGAGAATGACGGGCTGTTTCGTTCCTTGCGGACAAAACAGCCCTGGCCTTGCGCGGGTAATGCCTGGGAGGTCCCGCGCCCGTGCGGGCAGATCGTCAGATCACGCCCATCGCCGGATCGCTGACCGTATCCTCGCCGGTCTCCATGCGGCCGGCAAAGCGCCGCGCGAACGCGTGGCTGGCCTCGCACGTCACGACGAAGTCGTACCAGTTGCCGCTTTCGGCCACCGGCCATTCCAGCGTTTCCACCTTGCCCCGCTTGACCCGCTGCGTCCACGGGCCGTCGTCGCGATAGGCCCGCGCCTTGACGGTGAAGGTCACGTCGGCATCGCTGTCGTTATGCAGCTTGACCTGTATCGTCGGCTTCTTGCAGGGGTTGTAGCAGACCTGGATTTCGGTGGAGGTGGTGGCCGTCTCGTTGACGTCGCCGGTGAAGGCGCGGTGATAGCCGTTGGGCCCGAGCACCCACAGGTCATACTTGCCGCCATCGGCATTGACGTCCCACGCATCGTCCAGCGCCTTGCCGGCCTCGACCACGTAGCGGCGCGGAATGCGGTCCAGGTGCAGCTTGTCGTAGACGTGGAACACCGCGCCGGCCTGGTGCGCGCTGCCGTTGGCGAACAGCAGGCGCACGGTGCGGGCGGCGGCATCGACGCGCGCGCTGGTATGCAGTTCATACGGCAGCTTGCGCGACGGGCGCGAGCCGGTGGCCTGCGCCGGCAGCGCGGGCGTGGCCGGCACCGGGATGGCGGGCTGCGCCTGCTGCCACGCGGTCAGGCTGGTGGCGTCGGCACGCGTGGTGCGCCCCGCCAACACGGGCAGCGTCTCGGTGTTGGGCGTGGCGAAGTTGAAGGCGCTGGTGAGGTCGCCGCAGACGGCGCGGCGGTAGGCGCTGATCTGCGGCTCCATCACGCCGAAGCGCGCTTCCAGGAAGCGCAGCATCGAGGTGTGGTCGAACACCTCGGAGTTGACCCAGCCGCCGCGGCTCCACGGCGACACCACCCACAGCGGCACGCGCGGCCCCGGCCCGAACGGCTTGCCATCCTGCGGCGGCTGCTTGGGCGTGGCGGGCGGGAAGTTGAAGTACTCGTAGGCCATCTGCGCCTCGTCGAGGGTCGACTTGCCGGCCAGCGTGCCGTCCGGGTTGCGCGACGGCGCGGTCGGCGGCGGGCTGTGGTCGAAGAAGCCGTCGTTCTCGTCGAAGTTGATCAGCAGCACGGTCTTGCTCCAGACCTCGGGCGATGCCGTCAGCGCATCGAGGATGGCCTGCACGTACCAGCCGCCCTTGGCCGGGCTGGACGGGCCGGGGTGCTCGCTGAACTCCGCCGGCGGGATGATCCACGACACCTCGGGCAGGCGGCCGTTCTGCACGTCGTCGCGCAGCGACTGCAGGAAACCGCCGTCTGACATGGTGTTGCAGAAGCCCTTGGCGAACGGGCTGTACTGGTCGTCGATGTCCGGGTTGTAGGGCGGGTTGACGCCGGTGCCGGCGGTGTTGGACAGCTTGCGCCCCTCGGGCATCTTTTCCATCCCGGCGCGCCAGTGGCGGAAGCTCATCATCTGGTTGCAGCCGTAGTTGTCCGGCACGTTCTGGTAGACCTTCCAGCTCACGCCGGCGCCCTGCAGGCGGTCGGCGTAGGTCTTCCAGGTCCAGCCTTCGGTGGACGGGCCGACGTCGGCACCGGCGTTGAATTCATTGATCATCACCGCGACGTTGTCGCCGGTGGGGCCGTTGCTGCCGGTCCAGTAGAACAGGCGGTTGGGGATGGTGCCGGTGTGCATCGCGCAGTGGTACGCGTCGCACAGCGTGAAGGCGTCGGCCAGCGCGCGCTGGAACGGGATCTCGGCGTTGTCGTAGTAGCCCATCGACAGCGCCTTCTTGGCCACCGGCCAGCGGTCCATGCGGCCGTGGTCCCACGCGGCCTGCGCATCGGGCCAGGTGTGCGGCGTGCCGCCGGCGCGCTGCGCGTTGCCCTGGCTCTCGTCGAGGTGGTAGGGGGTCAGCGTATTGCCGTTGGCATCGGTCTGGTAGAACGCGTTCTTGCCGTTCGGCAGCGGGATCGCGAAGCGGTCGCCGTAGCCGCGCACGCCCTTGAAGGTGCCGAAGTAGTTGTCGAACGAGCGGTTTTCCAGCATCACCATCACGACGTGCTTGACGTCCTGGATGGTGCCGGTGGCGTTGTTGGCCTCGATCGCCAGGGCGCGGCGGATGCTGGGCGGAAAGCTGGCCAGCGCCGCGGCGGCGGCGCCGGCGCCGAGGCTGGTCTTGAGGAACTGTCGCTTGGACGGATTGAAGGTCATGGCGTGGCTTGGGTCGGTCTGTCGCTGGTTCGGAAAGCGGCCCCGGATCACGGGGCGCAACGCGTGGCGCAGGTGTCGGGCTTGCCGGTGTGCCCGGGCTTGGCGCTCGCGTCCGGCGCGTTGCCCTGGGCAGTGGGCTGCAGGGTGCCGCCGCCCGCGCCGGGCGAGTCGTCGCCGCCGCAGGCGGCAAGCATCAATGCCAGGGTGAGGGTGCCGGCCGCCAGCCATGGCCGGGCGGAATGCGACAGCAAGGTGGGTCTCATTGGTGCAGGGCCTTTTCTTCTGGTTGAGGGAGAGAACGATGGCCGCGCCCGTTGCGCCGACAGACGGCTGCACGCATCGGACTTCCGCCGCGGCGGATGACAAGCGTGGGTCTGGCCGGTTGCTGCGGAGCATGGCCGTGGCTTGTCGCGACAGCGGGCGATTGTTGACGGATCAAATGTCAGATGTTTGACAGGGCGCACTTTCGGCGATTTGCCTTTGTAACCAAAAGTGTCTCGCAGCGGGCGTGGCAATTGCAGGCACTGCCGGGTTGCCAGCCGTTCATCCGTTCAACCCGACACCGGAGACCGTTATGCCCGACAAGTCCGACGCCAAGGCCACGCCCACGTCAAACACCACATCCACCCCCCCTGCGCAGGGCGCTGCAGCGGGCTATGGCGATGCCCAGCGCGGCGCGGGCGGAGAGCTGCACCAGGTTGCCGGCGGCAACCATGTCCCGTTGACCACCAACCAGGGCGCTCCTATCGCGGACAACCAGAACTCGCTCAAGGCCAATCCGCGCGGCCCGACCCTGCTCGAAGATTTCATCCTGCGTGAAAAAATTACACATTTCGACCATGAGCGCATTCCCGAGCGGATCGTCCATGCGCGCGGCACCGCGGCGCACGGCTATTTCGAACTGACCGATTCGCTGGCGCAGTTCACCACCGCCAGCATCCTGACCGAGGTCGGCGTCAAGACCCCGGTATTCGCGCGCTTCTCCACCGTGGCCGGCGGCGCGGGCTCGATCGACACGCCGCGCGACGTGCGCGGCTTCGCGGTCAAGTTCTATACCCGGGAAGGCAACTGGGACCTGGTTGGCAACAACATCCCGGTGTTCTTCATCCAGGACGCGATCAAGTTCCCCGACGTGGTCCACGCGGTCAAGATGGAGCCCGACCGCGCCTTCCCGCAGGCGGCCACCGCGCACGACACCTTCTGGGACTTCATCTCGCTCACGCCGGAGTCGATGCACATGGTGATGTGGATCATGTCGGACCGCACCATCCCGCGCTCGCTGCGCATGATCGAAGGCTTCGGCGTGCACAGCTTCCGCCTGCTCGACGACCAGGGCCGCTCCACCTTCGTCAAGTTCCACTGGCGCCCGAAGCTGGGGCTGCAGTCCACGGTGTGGGACGAGGCCGTCAAGATCGCCGGCGCCGATCCGGATTTCCATCGCCGCGACATGTTCAACGCGATCCAGTCCGGCAATTTCCCCGAGTGGGAACTGGGCGTGCAGCTGTTCACCGAAGCCGATGCGGCCAAGTTCCCGTTCGACCATCTCGACGCCACCAAGATCATCCCGGAAGAGACCGTGCCGCTGAAGATCATCGGCCGCATGGTGCTGGACCGCTGGCCCGACAACTTCTTTGCCGAGACCGAGCAGGTGGCGTTCTGCCCCGCCAATATCGTGCGCGGCATCGATTTCTCCAACGATCCCCTGCTGCTGGGCCGGCTGTTCTCGTACCTCGACACGCAACTGCTGCGCCTCGGCGGCCCCAACTTCAACCAGATTCCGGTGAACGCGCCCAAGTGCCCGTTTGCCAACCACCAGCGCGACGGCCATATGCAGATGCAGCAGCCCAAGGGACGCGTCGCCTACGAGCCCAACTCGCTGTCCGATGACTCGCCGCGCGAGGCACCCGACCTGGGCTTCCGCCACGCGCAGGTGCCCGAGCAGGGCGACAAGGGCCGCATCCGCCCTGAGACCTTTGCCGACCACTACAGCCAGGCGCGCCTGTTCTACCGCAGCCAGACCCGCGCCGAGCAGGCGCATATCGCCTCGGCGCTGGTGTTCGAGCTGTCGAAGGTCGAGCACGTCCATGTGCGCGAGCGCATGGTGGCCCACCTGCTCAATATCGACCCCGACCTGGGCGGCCGAGTGGCCGATGGCCTGGCGCTGGACCAGGTGCCCGAGCCGCTGCCCACCGCCGCGCCGGTGCAGGACCTGCCGCCGTCGCCGGCGCTGCAGATTATCGGCAAGATGAAAGACACGCTGCAGGGGCGCGAGGTCGGCATCCTGGTCGCCGACGGCTCGGACGGCGCCACGGTCGAGGCGATCCGGCAGGCGGGCAGCGCCGCCGGCGCCACGGTGAAGATCGTCGCGCCCAAGGTTGGCGGCGCGGTGCTGGCCGATGGCACCAAGCTGCCAGCCGATGGCCAGCTGGCAGGGACGCCGTCGGTGATGTTCGATGCCGTGGCCGTGGTGCTGTCGGCCGACGGCGCCGCCATGCTGGTAAAGGAAAGCGCGGCGCTGGATTTCGTCTGCTTCGCCTACGCCCACCTGAAGGCTATCGCCACCGATGCGGGCGGGGACGTGCTGCTGGCCCACGCCCAACTGCAGCCCGACCCTGGCATCGTGCCCGCCACTGACACGGCGCGCTTTATCGCGGCGGCGAAGACGCGGCAGTGGGACCGCGAGCCGCAGGTGCGGATGCTGGCATAAGGGCAAGAGGAACGGGAGGCAGGGGCCGGTGCCGGCGCGGGCACCGGCCCTGTGCACATAGCGCAAGCCTGTGAATACGCAGGCAGGTTAAAATCTTCCATCCCTGTCTCCCGCGTGCCGCAGTCCATGTCCGAAGAAAAGAAGAGCCTGTCCGAAACCATCCGCGCCGCGATCGAGCAGGAGATTCTTTCTGGAAAACTTCCCAGCGGCACGCAACTGGAAGAGCAGCAGTTGCTGGCGCGTTTCGGCGTGTCGCGCACGCCGGTGCGCGAGGCGCTGATCCAGCTGGAGTCGGCCGGCCTGGTCGACCTGGTCCCGCGCCAGGGCGCGATCGTTTCGTCGATCACGCTGCGCGAATACGTTGCCATGAACGAGATCCTGGTCCAGCTCGAGGCGCTGGCGGCGCGGCTGGCGGCGCGGCGCATCTCCGCGGCGCAGCGCATGGCGCTGCAGCAGGCGTTCGATGCGTGCCGCGCGGCGGGGCAGCGCGCCGATTCCGATCGCTACCGCGAAGCCAACGACGCCTTCCACGACGTCATCTACGCCGCCTGCTGCAATGACATCCTGTCGCGGCAGATCCGCACCATGCGCGCGCGCATGCGCGGCATGCGCGACCTGCGCTTCGAAAAGCCGGCCCGCATTTTGGCCTCGCTGGCCGAGCATGAAGCGGTGATGGACGCGATCGCGCGCGGCAACGAAGACGATGCCGCGGCCGCCATGGTCCGGCATATCGCCACCGGCGGCGATGTCTACGCGGACCTGATCGCCGCCATGCCCGACGACGAGGCCGGCGGCCGTCGCGGCCGCCGCTAGGCGGCGGCGGGGCGACCGGGTGGGCTTATTCCAGGTTCATCGCCAAATAACGGGGGATGATGTGGATGCGCAGGGATTGATGTGGTTGACTTCGTGGATGCGCCGGCCCTCACCCCCGCCCCTCTCCCGTACGCGGGAGAGGGGAGAAAACAGGCAGGAAGAAAAACGCTGTTGGGACCGCCGGCGACAGCGCTGTGCGAGCGCAGCGATGCACTCCGTGCCCGAGCCTAAGACCTGAGATTGGGAGCGCGCGCAGCGCAGCCGTAGGCGTCCCACCAAAAACGTCGTTAGCAGGCTGCCACCGACCTAAAGTCGGGTTCGTCCATCCGACCTCGAACGCCAGGCACCTCCAGGTAGCGTCAGCAGGGCCGAACCACCGAACGCCGACCCGCAAGTCACTGCCATTCGAACCACCAACGCCGCCTTAGCCAGCCGCTTAGGCGACGCGCTCTTTGCCTCCTTTCTGTCGCTCGGACAGAAAGGAGGTCGCCGGCTACGCCGGCGAAACAGCCGCGCCCGCCAAGCACGACCAACAAACCAACCTCGCTACCCCAGCCTTACCAACATCACCTACCTTATTCCAACCTGACCCCAGCCTGCTCAATCCGCATCACAGCCGATTTCCCATCCGCCGCGGCCCATTTGGCAAATTCCGCGGACGACGCCGAGGTCGCGACCTCGCTGCCATTGGAAGCCAGCTTCGCCCGCAGTTGCGGGTCAGCCATCACCTTGGTCGCGGCGGCGAAGAGCTTGTCGCGGATGCCGTCGGGAAGCCCGGCCGGCCCATACAATCCAAACCAGAAGGTAAAGTCAAAGCCCGGCAGGCCCGTCTCCGCCAGCGCGGGCAGGCCTGGCGCGACCGCCGAAGGCTTGGGCGTGGTCACGCCAATCATCTTCACCACGCCTTGCGTGCCCAGCGGCAGCACCGACGCCGCCGTGCCGAACGACAGTTCCACCTCGCCCGCGGCCACCGCCTGCAGTGCCGGGGCACCGCCCTTGTAGGGCACGTGGGTCATCCTGGCCCCCGTGGCCTTTTCGAACTGCAGTGCGGCGATATGCGGCGAGCCGCCGATGCCGGACGACGAGTAGTTAAACTTGCCTTGCTGCGCCCGGGCCTTGGCCACCAGCGTCTTGACGTCGCTGACATTCAGGTTCTTGTTGACGGCCAGGATCAGCGGCGACACCGTCAGCCGCGTCACCGGGGTAAAGTCCGTCGCCTTGTAGCGGGCCTTGTACAACTGCTGGTCGATGCCGTACAGCGTCGCCGTGGCCAGGCCCAGCGTGTATCCGTCCGGCGCGGCCTGCGCCAGCGCGGCCGAGGCCAGCGTGCTGCCCGCGCCGGGCTTGTTGTCCACCACCACGGTCTGGCCGAGTTCCCGGGAGAGCGCTTCGCCGAACACGCGCGCGACATAGTCCGCCGCGCCCGCCGGCGTGTAGCCCACCAGCAGGCGGATGGGCCGGGCCGGGTATTCCTGCGCGCCGGCCAGCGCGGGCAACGCCGCCAGGGCGGCAAGGGCCGCGCCGATGGCAGCGCGCCCGATAGCGTGGGTCATGGTTGTCTCCTTGGTGTGTTCGCTGTCGCGGTTATATTTTTTGCGAGCCTCAGGACGCCACGCTGGCTGCGCGCAAATCCGCGATGCCGGCGTCGTCGTAGCCCAACGCGCGCAGGATCTCGTCAGTGTGTTCGCCGGGATCGGGCGCGGCGCGATTGAATTGCTCCGGGTGCGGCGCGGCCGACAGGTTGATCGGCGAACGCAGCAGCGCAAGCGGCCCCAGCACGGGGTGCTCGGCGGGCCGGGTCATGCGCAGGTGCCGCACCTGCGCGTCCTCGAAAGCCTGGCCGATATCGAACACCGGACCGCAGGGCACGCCCGCCGCATTCAGGCGCGCGGTCAGTTCGGCGGCGGTGAAGGCGGCGGTGCACTGGTTGATGGCCGCGTCCAGGCGATGGCGCTCGGCGGCCCGGCCGGGGGCAGTCTGGAAGGCGGGCTCGTCCAGCAGCCAGCCGGCCTCGACGGTGCGGCAGAAGTTGGCCCACATGCGGTCGGTGCTGGCGGCGATATTGACCACGCCGTCGCGGCAGCGGTAGGTGCCCATCGGCACCAGCGTCGGGTGCGCGTTGCCCTGCTGCGTTGGCACTTCGCCGTCCACGGTGTAGCGGGTGGCCTGGAAATCCAGCTTGTTGAGCATGCCTTCGATCAGCGAGGTATGCACCCATTGCCCGCGCCCGGTACGCGCGCGGTGCAGCAGCGCCAGCAGGATGCCCTGGCCCAGGAACATGCCGGCGGTGGTGTCGGAAATGGCGATACCGACGCGCAACGGCCCCTGGCCCGGTGCGCCGGTGACCGAGCTCAGTCCCGACATGCCCTGCACGATCTGGTCCAGCCCCGGGCGCTCGCAGTAGGGCCCGTCCTGGCCGAATCCCGAGATGCTGGCCAGGATCACGCGCGGATTGATCGCGCTCAGGCGCGCGAAGCTCAGTCCCAGGCGTTCCTTGACCACCGAGCGGAAGTTCTCCACCACCACGTCGGCGCGCCGCACCAGGCGCTCCATCACCTCGGCGCCCTGCGGCGTCTTCAGGTCCAGGCACAGGCTGCGCTTGTTGCGATGCAGGTTCTGCTCGTCAGAGCCGCGCCGCCGCCCGGTCACCGAGCCGCGATCCTGCGGCGGCGGCGGCTCCACGCGGATGACGTCGGCGCCCCAGTCCGACAGCAGACGCACGGCGGCGGGGCCGGCGCGCGCGATCGAGAGATCCAGCACGGTGATGCCCGACAGCGGCAGGTCTGCGCCCGGGGCGGAAGTCCCGCCGGCTTCAGGGGCGGGTGGCACGAACGTCATGGCAAATCCTCAGCGATGGGTGGCGGCATTTAGTATACAAATGGAAGATATAAAAATACGTATACGGACTTTCCACGATGCGTTGCGGGCTGGGATGGCGTACGCTGCCGTGGTCCTTGCTCCGCGGCCGTGACCCAAGAGGCCGTTTTGTCCCGCCCGGCTGCGCAAACGCGCCGCGTAACCCAGCTCCTTCCACCTCACTAAGGTTTGTATGCTTTCAGAATCTTTCTGTATTTACAGGAACGGCGGGCCCGAGGTGCTGGAGGCGTGCCGGGTTCCCGTGCCGTCACCGGGCCCCGGCGAAGTCCAGTTGCGCCAATCCGCGATCGGCCTGAACTTCGCGGACATCTATCAGCGCAAAGGCGCGCATGGCCCCCATGCCGCGACCCCGTTTCCCATCACGCTGGGCTCGGTCGGAGCGGGCACGGTCACCGCGATCGGTCCTGGCGTAGAGGGTGTCATGGTCGGCCAGCGTGTCGCCTGCATGCACCCGGGCGCCTACCAGGTGACCCGCAACGTGCCTGCGGGCCGGCTCGTGCCCTTGCCGGAGTCGGTTGCCGAAGAGGTGGCCGGCGCCACGCTGCTGCGCGGCCTGACCGCCGAGTACCTGCTGCGCCGGCTCTACGCCGTGCAGCCGGGCGACGTGGTGCTGGTGCACGCGGCGGCGGGTGGCATGGGCGTGCTGCTGTCGCAGTGGGCGCGCGCACTGGGCGCGACCGTGATCGGGACCGTGGGCAGCGAGGCCAAGCGGGCGATAGCGCTGGCACACGGTTGCCACCACGTCGTCAACTACCGCGAGGGCAGCTTCGTCGACGCGGTGCTGGCTCTGACCGGCGGCGAGGGCGTGGCCGTGGTCTACGACGCCGTCGGCAAGGACGTGTTCGTGCCGTCGCTGCAATGCCTGCGGCCGTGCGGCATGGCGATCAACTACGGCACCGCGTCGGGCGACGTGGAGGCCTTCGACCTGCAGTTGCTGCACGCGCGCTCGCTGATCGTGTCGCGGCCCACGTTGCGCACCTATATTGCCAGCCCGCAGGCGCTGGCCGGTGCCGCGGCCACGCTGTTCGCCGCGGTCGCGGCCGGGCAGTTGCGGCTGGAAGTCAACCACCGGTACCCGCTGGCTGCCGTGCGCGACGCGCACCGCGACCTGGAGGGCCGTGCCACCACGGGTTCGGCCGTGCTGATCCCCTGAGCCCCATTGATTCCCACTGGAGTATTGCCCATGCAGACTGATGGTTCCCTTCCTTCTCTCGATATTGCCGGCCATGTCGCCACCATCACCTTGCGCAGCCCTGAGGTGGCCAACCGGCTGGGGCCGGACGACCTGGCCGAACTGCAGCGCCAGGTCGAGGCGGTCAATGCCAGCGACGTGCGGGTGCTGCGGCTGCGCGGCACCGGCAAATACTTCTGCAGCGGCTTCGACATCGGCCGGCTCGCGGCCGGGCAGCGCGGCGCCGGCTTCGAAACCCTGGTCAACGCGCTGGAAGACTGCCGCGCCGTGACCATTGCCGAGATCCACGGTGGCGTCTACGGCGGCGGCACCGACCTGGCGCTGGCTTGCGACTTCCGGCTCGGCACCGCGGCGGTCGACATGTTCATGCCCGCGGCGCGGCTGGGCCTGCATTTCTACCAGCGCGGCATGGAACGCTATATCAGCCGGCTGGGACTGAACCACGCCAAGCGCCTGTTCTTGACCGCCGAGCGCATCGGCGCCGACGAAATGTTCCGCTGCGGCTTCCTGACCGAATTGCTGCCCGCCGAAGGCCTGCGCGAGCGCGCGGAGCAGCTCAGCGGCATCGTGGCCGGGCTGGCGCCCCTGGCGGTGCAAGGCATGAAGCGCCACCTGAACGCAATCAGCCACGGCCGGCTGGACGCCGCGGCGCTGGCCGCCGATATCGTCGCGGCCAACGGCTCGCAGGATATCCGCGAAGGCGCGCTGGCCTGGCAGGAGAAACGCCAGCCGCGCTTTACCCGGACCTGAGCGGGCTTGTGTGACGCAGCGGCGGCGATTGGCTATTGGCGCCGCTGCATTACCCAGTCCACCGCACGGGCCAGGAACGGCGAGGTATCGCCGTCGCGATAGCTCATGATCACCGGCGAGACGAAACCCGGCGCATCGATGGGGCAATAGCGCACATCGTCGCGATGCAGCCGCTGGATCGACGCCGGCACCAGCGTGATGCCGACGCCGGCGGCGACCAGTCCGAGCGCGGTCTGCAGTTCGTTGGCTTCCTGCGCCACGCGCAGCTGCAAACCTTGCGCGCGGAACAGCGACAGCAGGTGGTCGGCGTAGCTGGGGCGCGGCCTGGCCGGATAGAGGATGAACGGGCGCGCCGCCAGCGCCTGCGGCGTCAGCGCCTTGCGGCGCGGTGCCGGCAGGCGCGCGGGCAGCGCCGCCACCAGCGGTTCGGCCATCACCACCTGTTGCCGGATCGCGGGATCGTTCAGCGCGATGCGGCCGAAGCCCAGGTCGATGCGGCCGGCCTTGAGCGCCTCGATCTGCTCGACGGTGATCATCTCGGCCAGTCCGACTTCCACTTGCTGGCCGCCGCGGTCCGATTCGCGCAGTTCGCGGATCAGTTCCGGCAGCACGCCGTACAGCACCGACGGCACGAAACCGATGCCGAACCAGCGCTTTTCCTCGCGCCCGATGCGGCGCGTGCCTTCGATGGTTTCCTCCACGCGCTGCGTCAACTGGGTGCTCTGCTCCAGCAGGAAGCGGCCCGCCTCGGTCAGGCGCAAGCCGCGGCCGATGCGGTCGAACAGCGCTACGCCGATCTCCTCTTCCAGTTGCCGGATCTGGCGCGACAGCGGCGGCTGCGCCATATGCAGCCGCTCGGCGGCGCGGGTCACGTTGAGTTCCTGCGCCACGACCTGGAAATAACGCAGGTGCCGGAGTTCCATGGGTGTCCTTTCCATACCTGAAAGGTATTGATCGAGACATCATCGGTCTTGGACAGCGGCAAAGTCAAGCTGCATACTTGGTTGCAACTTCAAACTGCATTAATAAGGTATGACCGCGACAATCACTTCGGTGGAAGCCATCCTGGTGGACCTGCCCACCATCCGGGCCCACCAGCTGGCGATGGCCACGATGCAGCAGCAGACGCTGGTGATCGTGCGGCTGCGCTGCAGCGATGGCGTGGAAGGCATCGGCGAGGCCACCACCATCGGCGGTCTGTCTTATGGCGACGAGAGCCCCGAAGGCATCAAGCTGACCATCGATACCTACCTGGCGCCGGCGCTGGCCGGGCAGGATGCCACCAACGTGCATGGCGCCATGGCGCGCCTGGGCAAGGTCGCGCGCGGCAACCGCTTTGCCAAGTCCGCGCTCGAGACCGCATTGCTGGACGCGCAGGGCAAGCGCCTGGGCGTGCCGCTGGCCACGCTGCTGGGCGGCGCGGTGCGCGCGACGCTGCCGGTGCTGTGGACCCTCGCCAGCGGCGACACCGCGCGCGATATCGCCGAGGCCGAGCAACTGCTGGCCGAGCGCCGCCACCACACCTTCAAGCTGAAGATCGGCCGGCGCAGCGTGCGCGACGATGTGGCGCACGTGGCCGCGATCAAGCGCGCGCTGGGCGACCGCGCGCGCGTCACCGTCGATGTCAACCAGGCCTGGAACGAGGCCGACGCCGCCACCGGCATCGCCATGCTGGAAGCCGCCGGCATCGACCTGGTCGAGCAACCCACGCCACGCGAGCAGCGCATGGCGCTGGCGCGGCTGGCCGCGCGCTTCGTGGTGCCGATCATGGCCGATGAAGCGGTGTGCGGCCCCGAGGATGCCATGGAGCTGGCGCGCATCGGCGGCGCCGATGTGTTCGCGCTGAAGATCGCCAAGGCCGGCGGCATCTTCGGCATGCTGCGCACCGCCGCGGTCGGCGATGCCGCGGGCATCGCGCTGTATGGCGGCACCATGCTCGAAGGCAGCGTCGGCACCATCGCCGCGGCGCACGGCTTCTGCACGCTGCCGCAACTGGCGTGGGGCACCGAGTTGTTCGGTCCGCTTCTGCTCAAGGACGACATCGTGCAGCACCGACCCGAGTATCGCGACTTCAGCCTGCACCTGCCCGAAGGGCCTGGCCTGGGTTTGGTGCTGGACGAAGACAAGCTGGCGCATTACCGGCGCCGCTGAGCCGGCGCAGCGATTCCTGCGCCCGGCGCGTTGCCCGCGCCGGCGCATCACGCAGTGAGGAGACCATGAAGACATTATTCCAGCGGCTGGCAAGTACCGGCCGCGCCGGGGCGCTGGCCCTGGCGGCCAGCCTGTCGTTCGCCGCACCGGCCGCGCACGCGGCCTACCCGGATCACCCGATCCGCTGGATCGTGCCATTCCCGGCTGGCGGCGCCATGGACAATATCGCCCGCACGCTTGGCGAAGAGATGTCGCGCACGCTCGGCCAGTCCATCGTGGTGGAAAACCGTCCGGGCGCCGGCGGCAACATCGGTGCCGAACTGGTGGCGCGCGCGCCCGCCGACGGCTACACCCTGATCATCGTCGCCAATGGCATGGCCGTGAATCCGGCGCTGTACGGCCGCCTGAACTACGACCCGGTCAAGGACTTTGCGCCGGTGTCGCTGCTGGCGGTGGTGCCCAACGTGCTGGTCGCCAACAAGGCGCGGCGCCAGGAAAGCACCATCAAGGAAGTGGTCGCGCATGCCAGGGCAGCGCCGGGCAAATACACCTACGCCTCGGCCGGCAACGGCACTTCGATCCACCTCGCGGGCGAGCTGTTCACGTCGATGGCCGGCGTCGACATGCTGCATGTTCCCTACAAGGGCAGCGGCCCGGCCATGACGGATCTGCTCGGTGGGCAGGTCGACTACATGTTCGACAGCATCACCTCGGCCCGTCCCCATATCGAATCGGGCAAGCTGACGGCGATCGCGGTCACCACCAGCAAGCGTTCCAGCGCGCTGCCCAATGTGCCGACGGTCGCCGAAGCCGGCCTGCCGGGCTATGAGCTGTCGCCCTGGTTCGCCGCCTTCGTGCCGGCGAAGACGCCGCAGCCGGTGATCGACACGCTCAACCGCGCCATGCTCGAGGCGCTGCGCAAGCCCGCGGTGCAGAAACGGCTGGCGCTGATCGGCGCCGAGCCGATCGGCAGTTCGCCGGCGGTGCTGCGCGAGCACCTCGCCAAAGAGACCGACAAGTGGGGCGCGTTGATCCGGCAGCGGGGTATCCGCGCGGACTGAGGCAACCTGACCACCCGCAAGTGCGTCGCCGTGCACGGACAGCGCGGCATGGAGAGGATCACCCTCTCATCCCCCACTCCAGTAGGGAACAATGCCGGCGGCGACCTGGGCGCGCGCATCGAGGTGGACCGCGATGACGAGACCGGCCGCCTGCTGGCGGCGCTGCGCGACATGAACGAGCGCCTGACCGCCACCGTCGCCCGGGTGCGCGCCGGCAGCGGCAATATCGCCATCAGCACCAGCGAGATCGTGCGCGGCAACGCCGACCTGAGCAGCCGCACCGAGGAGCAGGCGGCCTCGCTGGAGCAGACCGCGGCCAGCATGGAGGAACTGACCGAGGCCGTGCGCCAGAACACCGAGAACGCACGCCAGGCCAGCGAACTGGCGCGCAATGCCGCCGATGTGGCGCAGCGTGGCAGCACCACGGTGCAGCGCGTGGTCGGCACGATGCAGGACATCAGCGCCAGCTCGGGCAAGATCGCGGAGATCACCGGGATCATCGAGGGCATTGCCTTCCAGACCAATATCCTGGCGCTGAACGCCGCGGTGGAAGCGGCGCGCGCCGGCGAGCAGGGCGCGGCTTTGCGGTGGTGGCGAGCAAGGTGCGCGGGCTGGCCCAGCGCTCGTCGAGCGCGGCCAAGGAGATCAAGGAACTGATCGAGGCGTCGGGCCGGCAAGTGCAGGATGGCTCGTCGCTGGCCAGCGAGGCGGGCCAGACCATGGCCGAGGTGACCCAGGCGGTGGCGCGCGTGACTGGCATCGTCGAGGAAATCGCCACGGCATCGGCGGAGCAGACCCGCGGCATCGAGCAGGTCAACCAGGCCATCGTGCAGATCGACCAGGTGACGCACAGAACGCGTCGCTGGTGAGCGAGGCGGCCAATGCCGCGCGCGCGCTGGAAGAGCAGGGCCGCGAACGGAGCGAGGTGGTGGCGTTCTTCCGCCTGCCCGGCGAAGCGGGGACCACGCCGCCGGGTGCCGGCACCCTGGCCTCGGCGCGGCGCGTGGCGCACCGGCCTGCCACCGCATAGCCGCCGGCGGGCTTGGCTGCACGCAGGCGCCCGGGCGGGTAAACTGGCCGGTCCTGACTCCCCCGTTGCCACCGCCATGACCCTGCCGATCTCCTTCGACGACGTTGCCGCCGCGCACGAACGCATCCGCGCGGCCGCCCACCGCACCCCGGTGCTGACCTCCGCCACCGCCGACGCGGCCACCGGGGCGCAGCTGTTCTTCAAGTGCGAGAACTTCCAGCGCATCGGCGCCTTCAAGTTCCGCGGCGCCTACAACGCCATTGCCCAGTTCACGCCGCAGCAGAAGGCGGGCGGCGTGCTGGCGTTCTCCTCCGGCAACCATGCGCAGGCGATCGCGCTGTCGGCGCGCCTGCTGGGCGTGCAGGCAGTGATCGTGATGCCGCAGGACGCCCCCGCGATCAAGATCGAAGCCACGCGCGGCTATGGCGCGGAGGTGGTGCTGTACGACCGCTACCAGGACGACCGCGAGGCCCTGGGCCGGCGCATTGCCGGCGAACGCGGCATGACGCTGATCCCGCCCTACGACCACCCGCACGTGATGGCCGGGCAAGGCACGGCGGCCAAGGAACTGTTCGAGGAAACCGGCCCGCTCGACATGCTGGTGGTGTGCCTGGGCGGCGGCGGGCTGCTGTCGGGCTGCGCGGTTGCGGCACACGCGATGTCGCCCGGCTGCGCGGTTTATGGCGTCGAGCCCGAGGCCGGCAACGACGGCCAGCGCAGCCTGCGCAGCGGCGAGATCGTTCGCATCGACACCCCGCGCACCATTGCCGATGGCGCGCAGACGCCGTACCTGGGCAACCACACCTTCGCCGTGATCCGCGAACTGGTGACGGATATCGCCACCGTGTCGGACGCGGAACTGGTCGAGACCATGAAGTTCTTCGCCGGGCGCATGAAGATCGTGGTGGAACCTACCGGCTGCCTGGCCGCGGCGGCGGTGCTGCATGGCAAGCTCGATGTGAAAGGCAAGCGGGTGGGCATCATCGTGTCGGGGGGGAATGTGGATCTGGGGGCGTTTGCGGGCTTTGTCGGGCAGGGCGCCTGCTAGGGAATCCTTGGCAAGCCCCGGTCTCTAAGCAGCAAAGCGTGACGACAGGGGCAGGGCCGACATGGCGGACAAGCATCAATACGACGTACTCGACACCGGCCCCGGCAAGCCGGTCAAGCTGTGGACACGCGGCGTTCCGGTGGAGGGCGCCGCGCGCGAGCAACTGGTGAACACGGCCCGGATGCCGTTCATCTTCCGCCATCTGGCGGTGATGCCGGACGTACATCTGGGCAAGGGGTCGACGATCGGCTCGGTGATCCCCACCGTCGGCGCGGTGATTCCCGCGGCGGTAGGCGTCGACATCGGCTGCGGCATGATGGCGGTGAAGACTTCGCTGAGCGCCTCTGACCTGCCGGACAACCTGGCCCAGCTGCGCAGCGCGATCGAACATGCCGTGCCGCATGGGCGCAGCGCGCAGGGCGGTCGGCGCGACCAGGGTGCCTGGGGCAATGCGCCGGCGCATGTCGACGCCGCGTGGGCCGAAATGGCACCGGCCTTTCGCCGCATCACCGACAAATATCCGCACCTGGCGCGCGCCAACCATCGCAATCACCTCGGCACGCTGGGCACCGGCAACCACTTCATCGAGGTGTGCCTGGACGAGGCGCAGTCGGTCTGGTTCATGTTGCACAGCGGCTCGCGCGGCATCGGCAATGCGATCGGCACCACTTTCATCACGCTGGCGCAGCAGGACATGCGCCAGCACCTGGCCAACCTGCCGGATCGGGACCTGGCTTACCTGGTGGAAGGCTCCTCTCACTACGAGGACTACATCTACGCGGTGTCGTGGGCGCAGGCCTACGCCCGCCGCAACCGCGAGCTGATGATGGAGGCGGTGCTGGCCGCGGCGCAGCGGGTGCTGCGCAAGCCGTTCCAGGCGCAGCTCGAAGCGGTGAACTGCCACCACAACTACGTGCAGAAGGAACGTCACTTCGGCGCCGACGTGCTGGTCACGCGCAAGGGCGCGGTCAGCGCGCACGCCGGCGAGCTGGGCATCATCCCGGGCTCGATGGGCGCGCGCTCGTTCATCGTGCGCGGCAAGGGCAATCCGGAATCGTTCTGCTCGTGCAGCCACGGCGCGGGCCGCACCATGAGCCGCAGCGAGGCCAAGCGCCGCTTCACCGTGGCCGACCAGAAGGAGGCCACCGAGGGGGTGGAGTGCCGCAAGGACGCCGCCGTGATCGACGAGATCCCGATGGCGTACAAGGATATCGACGCGGTGATGGCGGCGCAGTCAGACCTGGTGGAGGTGGTGCATACGCTGCGGCAGGTGGTGTGCGTGAAGGGATAGCGCTGGCGTGGGTCGAAGCCCGGATGTTCAATCGACGACCAAGCTCATTTTGGCGGTGAATTTCTGCCAGCGATCGATGTCGGAGTTCACCAGCTTCTGGAATTCGGCGGGTGTGCTGGTCGTCGTTGCAAAGCCGAGTTGCGTCAGCGATGCCTTGATCTCCGGCTTGGCGATGGCCCTGGCGATCTCCGCGTTCAGCTTCTGTACGATTTCGGGAGGTGTATTGGCTGGGGCGAGGATGCCGAACCACTGGTCGACGTCGTAGCCGGTCACGCCAAGCTCGCTGACAGTGGGGACGTCGGGCAGCAACGGCGAGCGAGCTTTCGACGTGACGGCCAGCGCGCGCAGCTTATTGCTCTTCAGATAGGGAATGGTGTTGGTCAACGTATTGACGCTGACGTCGGCCTGGTTGCCCAGGACGTCGGCGATGGCGGGGGCGCAGCCCTTGTACGGCACGTGAAGCATGTCGATCTTCGCCGACACTTTCAGCAATTCGCCGGCCAGGTGCTGCGGTGTGCCGTTGCCACATGACGCGTAGCTGGGCGGCGCGCCGCTCTTGCCGGCCGTGAGCAGGTCGTCGAGCGAGCGCAGCTTCGAGTGCGCTGGCACGGCGATCACCGAGGGCACCGAAGCGAAGGTGATGACCGCGCTGAAATCCGACTTCGGATTGAACTGCAGTTTCTTGAAGACGCTCGGGTTGATGGCGAAGCTGCTGTTAACGATCAGCAGTGTGTAGCCGTCACCCGGGCTCTTGGCCACGAATTCCGCACCAATATTGCCACTGGCGCCAGGGCGGTTGTCGACCACCACCGGCTGCCCCAGCGATTTGCTGATGTCAGCCCCGATCAGGCGCGCCAGCGAATCGGTCCCTCCTCCGGCCGGGAACGTCACCACCATGCGGATGGGCTTCTGCGGGAAGGTACTGGCCAGGTTTGCCTCGGCGCGCCCCGGCACTGTTGCCAGGCTGCTTGCGACCAGGAGCAGGGATGCCAGACTGCGGACGACGGATAAGGGTCTCATTGATTTGCCTCTTCGGTTTAGGGTGAAGGGAGGGGGGGAACCGGTCAATCGGGGTCTATACGCACCGCTTCGCTATCTGGGCCGCCCGCACGCGCCAGCGCCGCGGCCGCCACCAGTGCGGCCTCGCTGTCAGCATGGATGCGGTAGAGGGGTTGCCCTGCCGCCACCTTGGCCCCGATCGCGCACAGCAGGTCGACGCCCGCACCGGCATTGCGTGGTGCCCCGGCGGCACGTGCGACGCCGGAGATCCCCAGTCCGTCGATCGCCGCCACGCGGCCCGGCACGGACGCGCTTACCACGCAGGTATGCCGGCCGGGCGCCACGGGAACAGGACGCGCGCCTTGTGCGGCGGCAATGCGGTCGAATGCGGCGCTGGCCTTGCCTTCGCCCAGCAGCGCGGCGGCAATGCGGCGGCCCGCGGCGGGCGAGCCCACGCGCGGATCGAACGCGATGATCTCGCCGGCGAAGCGCAAGGCCTTGTCGCGCAGATCCGCGGGGGCATCCGGGTCGTTGGCTAGCACCTGGCGTACATCGCGCACTTCCAGGGCGGGACCGATGCCACGGCCGATGGGTCGACCGCCCTCTGTCACCAGCGCGCGCACATGCAGGCCAAGCCCCTTGCCGACGTGCTCGAACATCGCGCCCAGCGCCTCGGCGTCGGCGCGCGTGGTCAGCTTGGTCTGCGGCCCATAGGGCAGGTCGACGATGACGTGGGTCGCCCCCGCGGTGTATTTCTTGGACAGGATCGACGCCACCGACCAGCGCCGCGAGTCCAGGCGCAGCGGGCGCGTGATCGCATTCATCACGTCGTCGACCACCGAATGGTTGAGGCGGCCGTTCCAGGCGATGCACGCGCGGGCCTGCGCCACGCAGCGGCGCACGTCGTCGTGCGCCAGGTCGACGCGTGCCACGGTCTCCATGGCGTCGGCCGTGCCCGCGGCCGAGGTGATCGCGCGCGACGAGGTCTTGGGCATGGCCAGCCCGTACGCGGCAACGATCGGCACCACGATCAGCGTGATGCGGCTGCCGGGAACGCCACCGATGGAGTGCTTGTCGACCACGATCGGCTCGTCCCAGTCGATGCGGGGCGTGAATGCGGTACGCGCCCGTGCCAGTGCCACCACCTCCTGGTCGCCCAGCGAGCGGGTCGCGGCCACCAGGAATTCGGTCAGCTCGGCCTCGGTGTACCGGCCCGCCATGGCGTCCTGCAGCACCGCGACGTAGGCGGCTTCGTCGAGCGGCTCGCCGCGCAGCTTGGCCATCAGGTTGGTGCGGCTGGCCGGCGCCTGGCCACCGGATGCGCGCGTGCCGTGCCGCAGCGCTTGGACGAAGCGGGCCCTGCCCACCTCCAGCGTGCTGTCGTTCGACACCGTGATGCACCGGACTCCGGGCGGCAGCGGCGCACCGGTCCGCGCTACACGCCTGGCAACCTCCGCGCCCGATTCACGCCCGCGCGCGGCAATGCGCCGGGCCAGCACGTCATGCGGCGCCGTCACCAGCACCACCACGAATCGCGGCAGGCGCCGGGCAAGTTCCGCGATGACGGCGCGCGAGCCGTTGGCGACGACGTTGCGACCGCGTTCCAGCTCCGACACCAGCGAGCAGGGCAGGCCATAGCGCAGGTCGTGCGCGTCCCAGGTCACCAGGAATTCGCCGTTGGCCTGGAGCCGCGCGAATTCCACCTCCGAGACGGCCTCATGCGCTTCGCCGGCGGCGCCCTCGGGCCGCGTGATGATGCGCCGGGCGAATACATAGTTGTCATCGAGCGCCGCCCGCGCCCCATCCATCAGCGAATCCTTGCCTGCGCCGCTGGGGCCCACCACAAAGAAGAACGTGCCGCTCGCGTTCATGACTAATACCTTAGATGTCGAAGTTATTTGGCAATGCTAGCACCGGCGCCGCGACTGTCAAGGAAAGTTCGATGTCTAAGGTTATGCAAGCAACGGGCCAGCGTTCGCAGAGCCAGCGGCGACGCGGATTGCGAGCGACCATAGGGGAAAACACGGGGGCGCGGCATGCGCGTCCGCGGTGTCTGGTGCCGCGAACGCGCGCCTGGTGCACCGATGGAGTGAACGCTACATTGGGCGGCGCGCCGACGCGCTCCGGCAGCGCCGCGCGCACAGTGGAGGCGCTATCATGTGCGCTGTTGCGGGGCACCGTGGATCCGGTGTCGCGCCGATACGTTTCATTTTTTGCTTACCACTATGGCCACAAGAAAGCCGGATGCTCCGGTTACGATCACGCCACCGGACGAAGCCGATGAAGAGCGGCTGGCCCATCTGGTGAAGGACGCCGCGCGCGCCTATATCCGGGCGCTGCAACTGCGCCTGGCGGAACATTCGGTGTCGTACGGCCACTGGACCATCCTGCGCATCCTGTGGCGCCATGACGGCCTGTCGCAGCGCGAACTGAGCGAACGCGCCGGCGTGACGGAGCCCACCACGTTTGCCGCGGTCAAGGCGCTGGAGGCGCTTGGCTACGTCGAACGCACGCACCTGCCCGGCAACAAGAAGAAGGTGCATGTGTTCCTCAGCAAGACCGGGCGCGCGCTGCGCCGCAAGCTCGAGCCGCTGGCGACCGAGGTCAATGCGCTGAGTGTTGAGGGAGTGAGCGAACAGGACGTGGCGACCACGCGCCGGGTCCTGATCACCATCGCCAAGCGCCTGGTCGCCGACGAGATCGCCTCGGCGGAAAACGGGCGGCGCGTGCCGTCCACGCAGGAAGTCGGGCGGTTGCTGTCGGACCTGTAGCCCGAGGCAGCCACGGCGAATGAAAAGACCCCGCCGGCGCGGCCGGCGTGGGTGAATGCCTCGGGTAGAAGGCGTGAAACCGGTGTGCGGGACCGCCGCGGGCGGGCGCCCCGATTCAGGAGCTCAGGCTTCGTCCAGCCCGATATCCACGGCCGGTGCGGACTGCGTGATCCGGCTGGTCGAGATGTAGTCGACCCCGGTTTCCGCCACCGCCCGGATGGTCTCCAGCCGGATACCGCCCGAGGCCTCGACCTTGGTGCGGCCATTGACGATCTGCACCGCCTCCTTCATATCGGGCACCGACATGTTGTCCAGCATGATCACGTCGACGCCAGCGGCCAGTGCCTCGCGTACTTGCTCCAGCCGGTCGCACTCCACTTCCAGCTTGGTCAGCACCGGGAGCTTGCGGCGCACGCGTTCTACCGCGGCGGCGATGCTGCCGCAAACGGCGATGTGGTTGTCCTTGATCATTACGCCGTTGTCCAGGCTCAGCCGGTGGTTCAGGCCGCCGCCACAGGTGACGGCGTGCTTTTCCAGCGCGCGCAGACCAGGGGTGGTCTTGCGGCTGTCGATCAGTCGTGCCTTGGTATGCGCAATGGCTTGTGCATAGGTGGCGGTCTGGTTTGCGATGCCGCACAAGCGCTGCATGATGTTCAGCGCGGTACGCTCGGCTGTCAGCACGCTGCGCGCATTGCCGCTTACGTTAAGCAGTGCCGCGCCTTTGCCGACCTTGTCGCCATCGGCCACGCGCACGTCGATGGACAAGCTTGGATCGTAACGGGCGAAGATGCGAGCCGCCACGTCGATACCAGCGACGATCATAGGTTCGCGGGCGTTCATGCAGAAGGTGCCGGTCTCGCCCGGTTCGATCATGGTCTGGACAGTCAGGTCGCAGATACCGATGTCTTCGGTCAGCCAGAGGTCGATCAGCTTGTCGGTGGCATAGAGGTCGTACATGTGAGGGCTCCTGAAGGGTTGGTGGCGTACCTCAATAATCTTAGAGATCGAAGTACATGGCTCAATACTAGCGCCTTGCCACGCTCTGTCAAGAAATATTCGACGTCTAAGGTTATGTGCCGCGGGAGCGCCACCCCGGCGCGCTAGCGCCCGAATTGCCCCAGCACCGTCCCCACCGCCTCCAGCCCCGCCTCGATCATGTGCAGCATATAGCTGCCCATCTGCGGCATCACCAGCATCAGCACCAGCAGTCCGCCCGACAGCGTTACCGGGAAGCCCACCGCGAAGATCGACAGTTGCGGCGAGGCGCGGTTGAGGATGCCCATGGCCAGGTTCAGGATCAGCAAGGCGGCGATCATCGGCAGGGCCAGCAGCAGGCCGGAAGCGGACACCATGCCGCCGGCGCGGGCCACGGCCATGGCGCCGCCGGCGGACAGCGGGGTGCCGCCGATGGGCAGGCCGTTGAAGCTGTCGACCAGCGCGCCCAGCATCAGCAGGTGGCCGTCCAGCGCCAGGAACAGCAGCACCGCGATCAGGTTGAGGAAGCGCGACAGCACCATGGTCTGGCCGCCGGCGGCGCGGTCGAAGAAGGACGCGAACGACAGGCCCATCTGCAGCCCGATGATCTCGCCGGCCTGCTGCACGGTGGCGAAGACCAGCCGCATGACAAAGCCCGTGGCCAGGCCGATGCCGACTTCATTGAGGATGATCATCAGCCCGCCTAAGGAGTACACCGGCACCACCGGCAGCTGGGCGATGGTGGGCGAGACCACCATCGCGATCATTGCCGACAGCGCGATCTTGGCGCGCCGCGGGATGGTCGATTCACCGAACAGCGGCGCGGTGCCGAGCAGCGCGAGGATGCGGAAGAACGGCCACAGGAAAGCCGCAAGCCAGCCGTAGAGCTGGGCTGAGGTGAACTCGATCACGGCGGGGGTCAGCGGGCGGGCCGGGCGGAGGGTTGCAACGGCGGCGGATGGCGACGGATGGCGGCCCGGGCGGTCGCCGTCAGTGCGCCAGCGCGGGAATGCTCTGGAACACCTCGCGCATGTAGTCGACCATCGCGTTGATCATCCACGGGCCGGCCAGCACCATGGTGGCGAACAGCGCGATCAGCTTGGGGATGAAGCTCAGCGTCATCTCGTTGATCTGGGTCGCGGCCTGGAACAGGCTCACCGCCAGGCCCGCGGCCAGCGCCACCAGCAGCAGCGGGGCGGCCAGCAGCAGGGTCATCTTCATCGCCTGGGTGGCGATGGTCATTACGGTCTCTGGGGTCATGGCTCGGATTCTGCGAGGGTGCGGGTGCGGGCGGCCGCGTCAGTTCATGAAGCTCTGCGCCAGCGAACCCAGCAGCAGCTGCCAGCCGTCGACCAGCACGAACAGCATCAGCTTGAACGGCAGCGAGATGGTGGCCGGCGGCACCATCATCATGCCCATCGCCATCAGCACGCTGGCCACGACCAGGTCGATGATCAGGAACGGGATGAAGATGGTGAAGCCGATCTGGAACGCGGTCTTCAACTCGCTGGTGACGAAGGCCGGCACCAGGATGCTGAGCGGCACTTCCTCCGGTCCCTGCATCTCCGGCGCCTTGGCCATCTGCGCGAACATGGCCAGGTCCTTCTCGCGGGTCTGGCGCAGCATGAAGGCCTTGAGCGGCTCGGCGGCCTTGGCCGCGGCGGCTTCGAGGCTGAGCTTGTTTTCGGACAGCGGCTTGTAGGCGTCGTTGTAGACGCGGTCGAACACCGGCGCCATCACGAAGAAGGTCAGGAACAGCGACAGGCCCACCAGCACCTGGTTGGGCGGCGAGGTGGCCGTGCCGAGCGCGTTGCGCAGCAGTCCCAGCACGATGATGACGCGGGTGAAGCCGGTCATCATCAGCATCGCCGCCGGCAGGAACGACAGCGAGGTCAGCAGCACCAGCGTCTGCACCGGCAGCGACCAGATCTGGCCGCCGCCCGGGGCGGGCTTGCTGATCACGCCGGGCAGCGCCTGGGCCCAGGCTTGCGCGGGCGCCAGCGCGGCAATGGCCAGCATCAGCGCCAGCACGGACAGCCCGGACAACAGCGGCGAGCGCAGCGACGAGGGCAGCAACGAGACCGGGCGCGCGGCGCGGCCTGCGCGCAGCAGCGGTCGCCACGGCGTGGCAAGCGGGGACATCATGATTTGAAGTGGGCCTGCATCGAGCGCAGCAGCTTTTCGGCAAAGCTGCCGCCGGTGGGCGGTTGAGAGGGTCCGGTGGCGCCGTGGACGACGGTCTGGCCGGCGGCAGGCGAGCCGGCCGCCATGGTGTGGAGCGGGCGGATTTCGCCGGGGCTGACGCCCAGCACCAGCCAGGCGTCTCCCACCTCGACCAGCACCAGGCGCTGGCGTGCGCCCAGCATGGTGCTGCCGACCACCTTCATCGCGCCGCCGGTGGCGTGGCGCACCAGGCCGGCACGCCGTGCCATCCAGGCCAGGCCCAGGATCAGCGCGATGATGGCGAACAGCCCCAGCCCGGCCTGCGCCAGGCTGGCCGCGCCGCTGATGGCGGGCGCCGGCGTGACTTCGGCGGCCGTTGCAGCGCAGGGAAGCGCGGCAAGAGCGGCAACGGCGCCAAGGGCAGCCAGCGGGGCGCGGGTTGCGGCTGTCATTTGTTCAGCTTCCGGATGCGTTCGGACGGCGTGATGATGTCGGTCAGGCGGATGCCGAACTTGTCGTTGACCACCACCACTTCGCCCTGGGCGATCAGGTAGCCGTTGACCAGCACGTCCATCGGCTCGCCGGCCAGGCCGTCGAGTTCCACCACCGAGCCCTGCGCCAGCTGCAACAGGTTCTTGATCGGCACCTTGGTGCGGCCCAGTTCCACCGTCAGTTGCACCGGGATATCGAGGATCATCTCGATATCGTTGCGGAAGCCGCTCGGCGCTTCCCTGGCCAGCGGCGGGAAGACCGTGGCGGCGGCGGGCGTGGCGGCTGCCGCTGCGGGCGCGGCCGCGGCGGGAATCTCGGCGGAAGTGGCGCTGGTCTGCTCGGCCAGCGCGCTGGCCCAGTCGTCCATCGGGTCGACCGGCTTGTCCTCGATGCCGTCAGTCATAATCGGTGTCCTCGGTATCCAGGTGGGAATCGCCGTCCTGGTGATTGATCATTCGTTCTACCCGCAGCGCGTACTGGCCGTTCATGGTGCCGAAGCCGCATTGCATCACGGGCACGCCGTCCACCTTGCCGAACACCTTCTCGGGCAGCTCGATCGGCAGCACGTCGCCGGCGCGCATCGCCAGCACTTCAGCCACCGTGCTCTGCAGGTGCGCGAACTCGGCCACCAGCTCGACCTCGGCCGCGCGCAGCTGCGTCGACAGTTGCGTGACCCAGCCCTTGTCGACCTCCTTCTCGTCCTGCAGCGGATTCATCAGCAGGTCCTTGAGGGGCTCGATCATCGCGTACGGCAGGCATACGTGCAGCTGGCCGCCGACGGCGCCCAGCTCGATGTGGAAGGCGGTGGTCACCACGGCCTCGTTGTGGGTGGCGACGTTGGCAAACTTGGGGTGCATCTCCGAGCGGATGTACTCGGTCTCGATCGGATGCACGGTGCGCCAGGCATTGCCGTAGCTGGCCAGCGTCAGCTCCAGCATGCGCTGGATGATGCGCTGCTCGGTCTGGGTGAAGTCGCGCCCTTCGACGCGGGTGTGGAAGCGGCCGTCGCCGCCGAACAGGTTGTCGACCACCAGGAAGACCAGGTTGGGGTCGTAGACGAACAGCGCGGTGCCGCGCAGCGGCTTCAGGTGGACCAGGTTCAGGTTGGTCGGCATCGGCAGGTTGCGCGCGAAATCGCCGAACTTTTCGATCCTGACGCTGCCCACGGAGATGTCCGCGCCGCGGCGGATGAAGTTGAACAGCGCCGTGCGCAGCGAGCGCGCGAAGCGCTCGTTGATGATTTCCAGCGTATGCAGGCGGCCACGGATGATGCGTTCCTGCGTCGCCAGGTTGTAGGGGCGCACCCCGCCCTCGTCGGGCGCGGTCTCGCTGGCCCGGGGCGTATCGGCCTCGCCGGATACGCCCTTGAGCAGCTCGTCTACCTCGTCTTGCGAGAGGAACTTGTCGTAGGCCATCTAGTGTCCTGCCCCTTGTGCGGCGTTATGGATGAAACGTGCTGCCCTGGCGTCTTGCTTACTGCACCACGAACGAGGTGAACAGCACGTCCAGCACGTGTTGCGCCGGCAGGCCGCTGGCAAACGGCTTGCTGATGGTGTCGCGGATGTCGTCGGCCAGCTTGCGCTTGCCGTCGACGGTGGCGAGCTCGGCCGGCTGCCGCGCGGACAGCAGCAGCAGGATGCGGCTGCGCGCTTCGGGCAGGTACTGGGCCAGGCGCGCCTGGGTGGCGGCGTCAGCCACCTTCAGCGACAGCCCGGTGTGCAGGAAGCGGTCGCCGTCGTCGCTGCGCAGGTTGACGGTGAACGCGTCCAGCGGCACGAAGATCGGCGGCGGGACCACCGGGGCGGCGGGCGCGGCGGGCGCCGCCGGCTGGCGGTTGCTCAGCACGCTGCCCAGCACGAAGCCTCCGGCACCCAGTGCTACAACCAGCACGCCGGCGCCGATCAGCAGCAGCCGGCCGCGCTTGCCTGTGTTGCCAGTCCGGGGAGGGGAAGCCGTGTTCGCCATGAGAAGCCTGTATCGGAATGCCTGCCATTCTTCCGGAATCGCAGGCCAGCAAAGGGCCGAAAAAAAGGGGGAAACCCTTTCAGCTTGGCCATTTGAGCGGAAAGGGAGCAGGCACGGCTACGCGAGCGGGCGCCCTTGTGTTGCACGCCTGCAGGCTGGTTAACGCAGCCTGATCCGGGAACTTGAGGGTGCCGGGGCAGGGGATGGCGGGATGACGGGCGTCGTCACCGGTGCGGACAGGGATCGCGGCCGGCCCTGACGCGGCTGGCCGGGGCCGCGTCTTGCGCATTCCCTACTACGCTACTCGGGTAGCGCTCCATGCAATATCGCAACTCATCCACTCGGCAAGTCATTGATTAGTATGGAATTTGTTTCGTATACTCTTATATAAGATATAAGACATTTGACCAAGGAGCCGCTTCGGACTACAATCGCGACGTACCGAGTCTTTCTAAACCTAATTACTCAGCAGGTTCCCATGCTTGAAAACTATCGCGCACATGTGGCCGAGCGCGCCGCGCTTGGCATCCCCCCTCTGCCCCTGACCGCCAAGCAGACGGCCGAGCTGATCGAACTGCTGAAGAACCCGCCCGCCGGCGAAGAACAGAACCTGGTGGACCTGATCTCCAACCGCGTTCCCGCCGGCGTCGATGACGCCGCCAAGGTCAAGGCCTCGTACCTGGCCGCCGTGGCGCTGGGCAAGGAACAGTGCGCGCTGATCTCGCGCGCCAAGGCCACCGAGCTGCTCGGCACCATGCTGGGCGGCTACAACATCTCGCCGCTGATCGAGCTGCTCGACGACGCCGAAGTGGGCACCGTTGCCGCCGACGCGCTGAAGAAGACCCTGCTGATGTTCGACGCCTTCCACGACGTGAAGGAGAAGGCCGACCAGGGCAACGCCAATGCCAAGGCCGTGCTGCAGAGCTGGGCCGACGCCGAGTGGTTCACCAGCCGCCCGGAAGTGCCGCAGAGCCTGACCATCACCGTGTTCAAGGTGCCCGGCGAAACCAACACCGACGACCTGTCGCCGGCTCCGGACGCCACCACCCGCCCGGACATCCCGATGCACGCGCTGGCCATGCTGAAGAACAAGCGCGACGGCGCGGCGTTCCAGCCGGAAGAAGACGGCAAGCGCGGCCCGGTCAAGTTCATCGAATCGCTGAAGGAAAAGGGCCACCTGGTCGCCTACGTCGGCGACGTGGTCGGTACCGGTTCCTCGCGCAAGTCCGCCACCAACTCGGTGCTGTGGTTCACCGGTGAAGACATCCCCTTCATCCCGAACAAGCGCTTCGGCGGCGTGTGCCTGGGCAACAAGATTGCCCCGATCTTCTACAACACCATGGAAGACGCCGGCGCGCTGCCGATCGAGCTGGACGTGTCGCAGATGGAAATGGGCGACGTGGTCGAGCTGCGCCCGTACGAAGGCAAGGCGCTGAAGAACGGCGCCGTGATCGCCGAGTTCAAGGTCAAGTCCGACGTGCTGTTCGACGAAGTCCGTGCCGGCGGCCGTATCCCGCTGATCGTCGGCCGTGGCCTGACCGCCAAGGCGCGCGAGGCGCTGGGCCTGGCCCCGTCGACGCTGTTCCGCCTGCCGCAGAATCCGGCCGATACCGGCAAGGGCTTCACGCTGGCCCAGAAGATGGTTGGCCGCGCCTGTGGCCTGGCCGAAGGCAAGGGCATCCGCCCGGGTACGTACTGCGAACCGAAGATGACTTCGGTGGGCTCGCAGGACACCACCGGCCCGATGACCCGCGACGAGCTGAAGGACCTGGCTTGCCTGGGCTTCTCGGCCGACCTGGTGATGCAGTCGTTCTGCCACACCGCCGCCTATCCGAAGCCGGTTGACGTCAAGACGCACCACACCCTGCCCGAGTTCATCAGCACCCGCGGCGGCATCTCGCTGCGCCCGGGCGACGGCGTGATCCACTCGTGGCTGAACCGCATGCTGCTGCCGGATACCGTCGGCACCGGTGGCGACTCGCACACCCGCTTCCCGATCGGCATCAGCTTCCCGGCCGGCTCGGGCCTGGTGGCCTTTGCCGCCGCCACCGGCGTGATGCCGCTGGACATGCCGGAATCGGTGCTGGTCCGCTTCAAGGGCCAGATGCAGCCGGGCGTGACCCTGCGCGACCTGGTCAACGCGATTCCGCTGTACGCGATCAAGCAAGGCCTGCTGACCGTGGCCAAGCAAGGCAAGAAGAACATCTTCTCGGGCCGCATCCTGGAAATCGAAGGCCTGCCCGACCTGAAGGTCGAGCAAGCGTTCGAGCTGTCGGATGCTTCCGCCGAGCGTTCGGCCGCCGGTTGCACGGTGCGCCTGAACAAGGACCCGATCATCGAATACATCAACAGCAACATCACGCTGCTGAAGTGGATGATCGCCCAGGGTTATCAAGATCCCCGCAGCCTGCAGCGCCGTATCCAGGCGATGCAAGGCTGGCTGGCCGATCCGAAGCTGCTGGAGCCGGACGCCGACGCCGAGTACGCCGCCGTGATCGAGATCGACCTGGCCGACGTGCATGAGCCGATCGTGGCCTGCCCGAACGACCCGGACGACGTCAAGACCCTGTCGGACGTGGCCGGCGCCAAGATCGACGAAGTCTTCATCGGTTCGTGCATGACCAACATCGGCCACTTCCGTGCAGCCTCCAAGCTGCTGGAAGGCAAGCGCGACATCCCGGTCAAGCTGTGGGTGGCTCCGCCGACCAAGATGGACCAGAAGCAACTGACCGAGGAAGGCCACTACGGCGTGTTCGGCACGGCTGGTGCGCGTACCGAAATGCCGGGCTGCTCGCTGTGCATGGGCAACCAGGCACAGGTGCGCGAAGGCGCGACCGTGATGTCGACCTCGACTCGCAACTTCCCGAACCGCCTGGGCAAGAACACCAACGTGTACCTGGGCTCGGCGGAACTGGCGGCGATCTGCTCGCGCCTGGGCCGTATCCCGACCAAGGACGAGTACATGGCCGATATTGGCGTCATCAACCAGAATGGCGACAAGATCTACAAGTACATGAACTTCGACCAGATCGAGGACTTCAAGGAAGTGGCCGACGGCGTGACGGTGTAAGCCGCGCAGCCAAGCTGGCGTAACGAAGGGGCCCCCGCGGGGCCCCTTCTTTTTTGCAGGGCGGCTGCATGGCGGAGGCGGCCGGCGGTGCCGTGCCGTCGCCCTGCAAGCGCGGCGACACCGGTTTATGATCGGGCTCTTTCGTTGTCCGGCAGCTTCCCCGCCATGAGGAAGCGCCCGAACCAGGAGCCCGTGTGCCCGATCTGTCCGCTTTCCCCATTACCCGCAAATGGCCGGCGCAGCATCCCGACCGCATCCAGCTCTATTCGCTCCCCACGCCCAACGGCGTCAAGGTGTCGATCATGCTGGAGGAGGCCGGCCTGCCGTACGAGCCGCACCTGGTGCGCTTCGATACCGACGACCAGCTGTCGCCCGAATTCCTGTCGCTGAACCCGAACAACAAGATCCCGGCCATCCTCGACCCTCACGGGCCGGGCGGCAAGCCGCTGGTGCTGTTCGAGTCGGGCGCGATCCTGCTGTACCTGGCCGACAAGTCCGGCCAGCTGATGCCGGCCGATCCGGCGCGCCGCTACGAGACCATCCAGTGGGTGATGTTCCAGATGGGCGGCATCGGCCCGATGTTCGGGCAGGTGGGCTTCTTCCACAAGTTCGCGGGCAAGGACTTCGAGGACAAGCGTCCGCGCGACCGCTACGTGGCGGAGAGCCGGCGCCTGCTCAAGGTGCTGGAGCAGCGCCTGGACGGCCGCGCCTGGATCATGGGCGATGAGTACACCATTGCAGACATCGCCACCCTGCCGTGGGTGCGCAACCTGGTTGGCTTCTACGAAGCCGGCCACCTGGTCGGCTTCAAGGACTTCGTCAATGTGCGGCGCGTGCTGGATGCGTTCGTGCAGCGTCCGGCCGTGGTGAAGGGGCTGGATACGCCGCATCGGGGCTGAGCGCGCCGGGGGCAGGGCGCCGCGCCGGCATGGGCGACGTCCTACTCGGTGCCTTCCGCGGCGCCTACAGCGCCGCTCGCGCTACGTCCTATAGTGCAGGCACAGGCGCGCGGCCCTGCGCGGCCTGAGGAGCCCGGACCATGCCGATGCCCACCCCCTTGCGCCTGTTGCGCACCGCCATGCTGGCGGGCGCCGTGCCCGTGATCGCCACGCTCGCCGCCTGCGGCGAATCCGCCAGGCTGCCGTCCGAAGCCGGCTTCGGACCCACGCCGCAGCTGCCGCCGCCCAACGAGACCGCCATCCCCACCGTCAAGATCGCGCCGGCCATCGGCTGGGCCGCGGGCCAGCGCCCGGTGCCGGCCGAAGGCATGGCGGTAACGGCCTTCGCCGACCAGCTTGACCATCCGCGCTGGGTCTATGTGCTGCCCAACGGCGACGTGCTGGTGGCCGAGAGCAATGCCCCGCCCAAGCCCGACGACGGCAAGGGCATCAAGGGCTGGATCATGAAGATGGTGATGAAGCGCGCCGGCGCCGGCACGCCCAGCGCCAACCGCATCACGCTGCTGCGCGACAGCAATGGCGACGGCGTCGCCGACCAGCGTTCGGTGTTCCTGAAGGATGTGAATTCGCCCTTCGGCATGGCGCTGGTCGGCAATGATTTCTACGTGGCCGCCACCGACGCGCTGCTGCGCTTCCCCTACCAGCCCGGTCAGACCGAAATCAGCGCCGCGCCGCAGAAGGTGGTCGACTTGCCGGGCGGCCCGCTCAACCACCACTGGACCAAGAGCCTGATCGCCAGCCGCGATGGCGGCAAGCTGTACGTGACCGTGGGCTCGAACAGCAACGTGGGCGAGAACGGCATGGACAAGGAAGTCGGCCGTGCCGCGATCTGGGAGGTGGATCGCAGGACCGGTGCGCATCGCATCTTTGCCAGCGGCTTGCGCAACCCCAACGGCATGGCGTGGGAGCCGGTCACCGGGATGCTGTGGACCGCCGTCAACGAGCGCGACGAGATCGGCAGCGACCTGGTGCCGGACTACATCACCTCGGTGCGCGACGGCGGCTTCTATGGCTGGCCCTACAGCTACTACGGCCAGCATGTGGACCAGCGCGTGAAGCCGCCGGCACCGGACCTGGTGGCCAGGGCCCTCGTGCCCGACTACGCCGTGGGCGCGCACTCCGCCGCGCTCGGCCTGGCCGCCGCCGGCGGCAACAGCCTGCCGGCGCGCTTCAGCGAAGGCATGTTCGTCGGCCTGCATGGCTCATGGAACCGCCGTCCGCTGGCCGGCTACAAGGTCATCTTCGTGCCGTTCAGCCAGGGCCGGCCGCAGGGCGCGCCGTTCGACGTGCTGACCGGGTTTGTCGGCGACGACGGCAAGGCGCGCGGGCGTCCGGTCGGCGTCGCGATCGACCAGCGCGGCGGCCTGCTGGTGGCCGACGATGTCGGCAATACGGTCTGGCGGGTCAGCGGCGCCAGATAGCCGGGCCGCGGCGCGACACGCCGGCGCGGCTAGAATGGCGCGATCCCGCCCCGCCTGCTGGCGCCGACTTCGCTGCCGCCCATGTCGCTCACCGTCTTCGCCGTCGTCCTGCTTGCCGCCTTCCTGCATGCCGCGTGGAATGCCGTGGTCAAGGGCGGCGGCGACAAGCTGCTGTCCACCGTGATGGTGGCGGTCACGGCTGGCCTGATGGCCGCGCTGGCGCTGCCGGCGCTGCCCCAGCCGGCGGCCGCCAGCTGGCCCTTCATCGCCGCCTCGGTGGGCGTGCACGTGGTGTACTTCGCGCTGGTGGCGCGCATCTATCGCAGCGCCGACATGAGCCTGACCTACCCGCTGATGCGCGGTTGCGCGCCGTTGCTGGTGGCGCTGGCCAGCGTGGGCTGGCTGGGCGAGCACCTGTCGGCGCTGGCATGGGGCGGCATCGCCGTGATCAGCCTCGGCATCCTGGCCATGGCGGGCGGCGCGCGCGGCCCCCGTGGTCTCCCGGGCAGCCGCGAGGGCGTGTGGCTGGCGCTGCTGAACGCGCTGGTGATCGCCACCTATACCCTCATCGATGGTACCGGCGTGCGCCGCTCCGGCGCGCCGGTGGCCTATGCCTTCTGGATCTTCGTGCTGACCGCGCTGCCGCTGGCGGCGTGGGCGCTGGCGACGCGCCGGCAGCAACTGGGCGGCTACGTGCGGCGCAACCTGGTGTTCGCGCTGGTGGGCGGCGGCGGCACGCTGGCGTCCTACGGGCTGTCGCTGTGGGCCATGACGCGCGCGCCGGTGGCGCCCGTGGCCGCCTTGCGCGAAGCTTCGATCCTGTTCGGCGCGCTGATCTCCGCGCTGCTGCTCAAGGAACGCGTCGGCGCCGCGCGCGTGGGCGCGGCCTGCCTGATCGCCGCCGGCGTGGCGACGCTGCGCTTCGCCTGAACGGGTGAAGCCCGGCGCCGGGGTGCTTGCCGGGACGCCTGGCCGCTGCCTGTGCGCGGCGCTGTCTATACTTGGCTTGACCGGGTTCTCAGGACGCTTCTGCGCCGCGTCCGCACACCAACATCACCAAGACACGCCCGCCCGTCTGGACATCGTCGCCGAGGAGTAGGCATGGACCACACCGCAGATTCGTTTCGCGCCTTTGAACTGGCTGGCTGGGAAGACCCGGAAGTCGTCAGCCGCTACCAGGAGCACCTGTCGCACGTGACCCGGCAATCGGTCGAGGCCTTGCTGGACGCCGCCCAGGTGGCCGGCGGGCAGCGGGTGCTCGATGTCGCCTCCGGCTCCGGCTACGTCGCGGCCGGGGCGGTGCAGCGCGGGGCCGAGTCGGTCGGCATCGATTTCGCGCAGGCGCAGGTGCAACTGGCGCGCAAGCTCCATCCCGAGGTCCAGTATGAGCAGGCCGACGCGCAGGCGCTGCCGTTCGGCGATGCCAGCTTCGACGCCGTGGTCAATGGCTTTGGCCTGTGCCATATGTCCGACCCGGACGCGGCGCTGGCCGAGGCCTTCCGCGTTCTGCGCCCGGGCGGTCGCGTCGCCTTCACGGTCTGGGACACGCCGGAGCGCGCGGTGGGCTTCGGCGCGGTCTATGCCGCGATCCGCGCCTATGGCTCGATGGATGTCGATATCCCGGTCGGGCCGAACTTCTTCCTGTTCAGCGATCCCGGCCACTGCCGCAGCGCGTTGCAGCAGGCCGGCTTCGTCATGCCGACTTGCCGCAGCGTGCCGCAGGTCTGGCGCTTCTCCACGCCCGACCAGCTGTTCGACGCGCTGGCCCAGGGCACCGTGCGCGCTGCCGCCACGCTGCGCGCCCAGACCCCCAAGGCTCGCGACGAAATCCGCGCCGTGCTGCGCGGCACCGTGGCCGGCTACATGCGCGGCAGCGGCTTCGAGGTGCCGATGCCGGCGGTGCTGGCGGCGGCGCTCAAGCCCTGAGCCAGGGATGTTGGATGCCGGCCGACACCTGCGGTGCCGGCGTCGGCCGGATCCCACCACTCTCCCTCAGGAATGTGCCGCAATCCAGGCCGTAGCCGGCCGTAGCCGGTATTAGCCCGGTGGCACGGTGATTGCACAATGGACCGCGAGCGCGGCGCCGCGGCTCGATGTGCCACCTGCCAGCAATGGCTTGCCGGAGAACCCCCATGTACACCCGAACCCCATGCCAGAACGGGCAGGCCGCGTCGCGCCCGTCCGCCATCCGACACCGTTCGCGCCAGGCCATGGCGCTGCTGCGCGTGCTGGGCTTATGCCTGAACAGCGTCGCCTGCGCGCAGTCTGAGATGCCGCAGGCCGCCGCGGCGCCCGCCGTGCAGGCGGTAACGCCAGAGCGCAAGTTTGCGCCCGGCTACCTGGAGGCCGCCGCCACCGGCTATGACAATGGCCTGGCGTGGCAGGATCCGGAAGGCATTGCCCCGTTGCGGCCGCCACGCGAGGCGCGCGGCGTGGCGGCGCCGCCGATGGCGGTGCCGGTTGCCATGCCGGCGGGGGCGCGGGCACAGCCGGCGCGCTGATCGGCACCGAAGTGGCCGGCAGGATCAGGGCCTGGAGTGGGATATCGGCGCCTGGCACCGCGTCTCGCCTCGCCATTTCCCGCGGCAATGACCCTCATCTGTCCGGCGCGGCGGCCTGGCCCTCGGTCCAGTCTTCGACGCGCAGGCCGGGATACGCCGCAAAGTCGCGGACGTTGCGCGTGACCAGGGTCAGGTTTTCGGCAATGGCATGCGCCGCGATCAGCTTGTCGAGCGCATCGGCCTTGCGTTCGCGCGTGGCGGCACGGACCGGACCGTAAGCGCGCGCCGCGGCCGCATTGAGCGGTAGTACCGGCACGCGACCGATCAACGCCTGCAGGGCGCGCCGTGCACCCTGTGGATCAAGCGATATCGTGACACCGTATTCCAGTTCGGCCAGACTGATGGCAGACAACACCACATCGCCTTCGAAGCACTGAGCAAAGCGCTCGGCCACCTGGGGCGGCTGGTTCTTCATGAGGTAGATGCACATATCGGTATCGAACATAAACCTGGCCATCAGAACCCCTGCCGATCTGCCTGGCTCTGGTCTTCGCGACCCTGTGCCATGAAGTCACCCGGGAAGGCGGCGAACACATCGAGCAGTCCGGTCAGACGTCGTCGCGCGGGGCGGATGCGCAACTCATCGCCGATCCGCTCGATTTCAAACTGCATGTCCGTGTCGGGATAGGCTAGTTCCGCGGGAATGCGCACCGCCTGCGAGTTGCCGTTGCGAAAGATGCGGGTGAAAGGCATTGAGATTCCATGTACATCCCTGTAGGTACAAGCATAGCACCATGAAAGCGGAAGTACATCCTCGTGTGTATGCCCAAATTCTCAATCGCCTACGCTTGTCTACAATGCGCCACGTCGCCCCGAACCCTCTGCCCCCATGGACATCGAACTCGCCCGCACCTTCCTCCAAGTCGTGCGCGACGGCAGCCTGCTGGCGGCCGCCGACAAGCTGCATGTCACGCAGACCGCAGTGACCGCGCGCATCAAGAGCCTGGAGGCGCAGCTGAATTGCCGCCTGTTCGAGCGCAACAAGGCGGGGGCGCGGCTGACGCCGGACGGGCAGCGTTTCCTCGGCTACGCCAGCCAGCTGGTGCAGACCTGGGAGGCGGCTTGTCGCGAGTTGCCGTTGCCGTCAGGGCTGGCCAGCCTGTTCCGCTATGGCACGGAAATCAGCCTGGGCAACCCGCTGGTGCTGCTGTGGGCGACGCGGCTGCGCCAGCGCATGCCGGCGCAGGCGGTGAGGGCGGAAGTGGGCGAAGGGGCGGAGCTGCAGCGCAGGCTGCAGTCGGGCGCGCTCGATGCCGCGCTGGTGTACCAGCCGGAATACGCGCCCGGCATGCACGTGGAAGCGCTGATGGAAGAGAAGCTGGTGCTGATCCGTTCAACGCAGCGCGACGGCGGCTATATCTATGTCGACTGGGGCCCGGAGTTTCGCCGCCAGCATGACAGCGCGTTGCCGGAGCATGCGCGCGCGTCGCTGTACTTCAACCTGGGGCCGCTGGCGTTGCAGTACATCCTGCAGTACGGCGGCAGCGGCTATTTCCGCACGCGGGTGGCGCAAAGCTACCTGGACAGCGGGGCCCTTGCGCGTGTCGCCGGCGCGCCGGAGTTTTCGTATCCCGTGTTCCTGGTTTGCGCGGAGGCGCCCGCGGGACCGGCGCGCGAAGCCGTGGAGATGCTGCGCGAAATCGTGCGTGAGGAATCCGACTGGTCCCAACGCTGGGACTTTCCGCAATAGCGGGTCCCGGCCGCCGGTCAGATGCGCACCGGCACCAGCTGGCCCGATGGGGCCGGCACGGCCACCAGGCGCCATTGCCGCACGCGCCGCCCCCGGCCGCCACCGCCCCGGCGCGGCGGGCGTGGTTCCAGGCCGGCAAAGCGCCCATGCTGCTGCGCGCGCGTCAGGACCGGTTCCGGTACCCGCGTCCCGATCAGCCAGGTGACCCTGCCCCCCAACGCCACCAGTGCCAGCGCCAGTCCAATCCAGAGGATGGCTTCCATGTTCCCGCTCCGTCGAATCGTTATCCGTGGTTCCAGTATTGGCACAAAGCGTGCCGGCAGGTAAATGAAAGTTATTTGCACTTCATATCAATAAAATTGCATTGAACTGGCTTTGGGGGGCCAGGCGAGCCGTTCCGCCGGTAAGAAAATTCATCTGTTCCGACGAATCTCCTGGGCGTTGCCCGGCCGACACTGACCCGGTCCATCGCAAAACACCTGGAGACCCCGATGCAACGCCTGATCTTCGAAGCCGAACACGACGCCTTCCGCGAATCCGCCCGCCGCTTCTACCAGCGCGAGGTCGGCCCGCATGGCGAGCGCTGGCGCGAACAGGGCTGCGTGGACCGCGAGGTGTTCCGCAAGGCCGGCGAGCAGGGCTACCTGCTGATGTGGGCCGACGAGCAATACGGTGGCGCCGGCGTGCAGGACTTCCGCTACGAGCAGATCCTGATCGAGGAAAACGCGCGCCACGGTGACTCCGGCTTCTTCGGCACGCTGCACTCGCGACTGGTGGCGCCCTACATCGGCCGCATCGGCAATGAAGAGCAGCGCCGGCGCCTGCTGCCCGCGGCCGCGCGCGGCGAGTCGATCTTTGCCGTGGCCATGACCGAGCCGCAGACCGGCTCGGATCTGGCCGGCATCCGCACCCGCGCCGAGGACCATGGCGACCACTGGGTGCTGAACGGCGCCAAGACCTATATCTCGAACGGCCAGCTGGCCGACGTGGTGGTGGTGGTGGCCCGCACCGACCCGGAGCGCAGCCATGGCCTCACGCTCTTTATCGTCGAACGCGGCATGCCCGGCTTCGAGCGCGGGCGCAAGTTGCGCAAGCTGGGCCTGCACTCGCAGGACACGTCGGAGTTGTTCTTCGACAACGTCAAGGTGCCCAAGGCGAACGTGCTGGGAGAGCCCGGCCAGGCCTTCCGCTACCTGACGCGCCACCTGGCCGAGGAGCGCCTGATCGGGGCCTGCGGCTACATGGCGTCGGCGCAGGTGGCGTTCGATGTCACGCTGGACTACGTGCGCGAGCGCAAGGCCTTCGGGCGCGCCATCGGCACGTTCCAGAACTCGCGCTTCAAGCTGGCCGAACTGCGCGCGCAGCTGGACGCGCTGCAGACCTTTGTCGACCAGTGCGTGCTGCAACACAATGCCGGCACGCTGACGGTCGAGACCGCGGCATCGGCCAAGCTGCTGACCTCGGAGCTGCAGGGGCGCATGGTCGACGAGGGCGTGCAGCTGCACGGCGGCGCCGGCTATATGGAGGAATACCGCATCTGCCGCATGTATGCCGATGCGCGCATCTCGCGCATCTATGCCGGCAGCAGCGAGATCATGAAGGAGATCATCGGCCGCGCCTTGGGGCTGGATGACCGGGTGAAGGCATAGGCGCAGTCAGGAGGGACCACACGGCACGGTCGCCAACGGCCGTGCCGTTTGTCGTTGTTTGCGGATGCTCAGGGTTTTCGCGTACTTAAAGGCTTCTGTCAGGGGAATGAAAGCCGTTTGTAAAGCAGTTCGGTTTGAATGCGGGCGGGGAGATCGTGTCCGGGTGGCGTAGGCAGCATCAGGGCAGCGGGCGAGGGCGCATTAAGCGAGGGCGCATTAAGACAGCCACGCCGCGCAACCGCATCACGGGGTGTGGCGCAGGATGATTTTTTTGCGCCGCCGGTGAACCGTTTGGCGGGCACAGTCGTTTAACCGCAGACCGTTTAAGAAACCGAGCCTGACCGACCGTGCCTTTTGCCTTATCCCGTGTTGCCGCAGTTTCCCTGCTGGCCTCGGCGGCCGTAGCTAGCCTGGCCGCCGAAGGTCCCACCGATCCGCTGTCTTCCGCGTATGCCGCGCAAGCCGCACCCGCCGACGGAGCGTGCACGCCGCCACCCGCAGGCGCCGCGCTGACGCTGGCCCAGGTGCGCCTTGATGCATTGCGCTGCAACCGCACCATCCTCGCCGCGCGCCGCGGCGTGGAAGCCAGCCAGGCCGACGTCCAGATCGCGTCGCAACGCCCCAATCCCGTGCTGAGCCTGGGCGTGGAGAACATCAACCCGCATGCCGGCGTCGGCGCGGGCAACCTGCGCAGCAAGACCGTCGATTCCACGCTGCGCGTGGACCAGCTGATCGAGACCGCCAACAAGGGCAACCTGCGCGTCGACGCCGCGCGCAAGGCCAGCGCCGCCGCCGGCGAGGTGGTCCAGGCCGTGGTGGCGCAACAGACCGGGATGGTGGAGCAGGCCTACTTCGATGCCCTGGCCAGCCAGGAGCGCGTGGCCGTCTTGCGCGAGATGCTGGGGCTGTACGAGCGCACCCGCCAGGCCAGCGAGACCCGCCTCAGGGCCGGCGACGTGGCGCGCGCCGAGGTGACCCGGCTGCAGCTCGACGCGCTGCGTGCCCAGAACGACCTGCGCCAGGCCATCACCGACCATTACCGCGACAAGGCCATGCTGGCGCAGGCGATGGGCGTGCCGGGCACGCTCGCCGACAACCGGCTGGTGGCCGACTGGCCGGCGCTCGATGCCGCGGTGCCGCCACCGGACCCCGACACGCTGCAGCGCCGCCCCGACGTGACCGCCGCCGAGGCGCGCCTGGCCGCTGCCGGGGCATCGCGCGACCTGGCCCGTGCCGGCCGCGTCCCCGACGTGACCATCGGCGCGCAGGCCGAGCACTATCCGACCTCGCCATCCAACAGCTATGGCTCCGGCAACAGCTTCGGCGTGTTCCTGTCGATCCCGCTGCCGGTGCGCCACAGCAATGGTGGCCAGGCGCGCCGCGCCGAGGTCGATTACTACGCGGCACTGGACGACCGCAACCGCGTGATGCTGGAAGCCGGCAACGAGATCGACCGGCTGCGCAGCCAGCTCGAGACCGCGCGCCAGTCGCTGCGGCAGATGCGCGAGGAGGTGCTGCCCGCGGCGGAAAGCGTCGCCGGCAACGCCGAGTTCGCCTACGGCAAGGGCGCAAGCGGTGTGCTCGACCTGCTCGATGCGCGCCGCGCGCTGCGCCAGACCCGGCTCGATGCGGTCGCGGTGCAGGACGAATACGCCAAGGCGCTGTCGGCCTACCGTGCCGCGCTGCAAACCTCGACCACCGCGGCGCCGGCCCCTACTGCCGCCACTGCCCCGCGTCCCTGAACCGCCGTTCCCGCGATCCCCCTCATGTCTTTCCTGTCACGCATGTCCCATCGCATGTCATCCCCCGGCGCCGCTTTGCCGGCCCGCATTTCCGCTCTGTTCGCGATGTCGTTGTGCGCGCTGGCGCTGGCCGCGTGCGGCAAGTCCGAAGCGCCGAAGGCCGATGACGATCCCAAGGTCAGCGGCAATACCATCCAGTTTCCGGCCAGCGTGAAGGCGCTGCCGGGCATCGCCGGCGAGGTCGCCACCACTGGCGGCGAGCGCATGCTGAGCCTGCCCGGCCGGCTGGTGTGGAACGAAGACAAGACCGTGCGCGTGGCGACGCCGTTCGCCGGGCGCGTGACCGAGGTGCTGGTCCAGCCCGGCGCCACCGTCAGGGCCGGCCAGCCGCTGGCGATGCTGACCTCGCCGGATTTTGGCGCGGCCCAGGCCGATGCGCGCAAGGCCGCCGCCGACAGCGCGGTCGCGGCCAAGGCGCTGGCGCGCCAGCGCGAGCTGTACGGCGCCGGCATCATCGCGCAGAAGGAACTGGAGCAGGCCCAGGCCGATGCCGCGCGCGCCGCGGCCGACCTGCAGCGCACCCGGGCGGCGCTGAGCCAGTACGGCGCGGCCGCGGCCGGCACGGATGGTGTCAACCAGCGCTTCGCCCTGCGCAGCCCGATCGACGGCCTGGTGGTCGAGCGCAACATCAACCTCGGCATGGAACTGCGCCCCGACCAGCCCCCTGCTGCGCCGCTGTTCCTGGTCACCGACCCGGCCACGCTGTGGGCCCAGGTCGATGCGGGCGAGGCCGACCTGAAGCTGTTCAAGCCCGGCGTCGAGGTGCAGCTGACCACCGCCGCCTGGCCCGGCGAAACCTTTGCCGGCAGCGTGGTCAAGATTGCCGACTATGTCGATCCCACCGCGCGCAGCATCAAGGTGCGGTTGAGCGTGCCCAATCCCGAACGCCGCCTGAAGGCCGAGATGTTCGTCACCGCGAAGCTGCCGGCAGCCTCGTTCAAGGGCATCGCGGTGCCGTCCAAGGCGGTGTTCCTGGCAGACAACCGCAACTATGTGTTCGTGCGCACCGCACCCAATACCTTCGAGCGCCGCCTGGTGCGCGTGGGCGTGACGCTGCCCGGCACCACCGAGCTGCTCGAAGGCGTGCAGGACGGCGAGACCGTGGTCAGCGAGGGCAACCTCTACCTGCAGGACATCCTGCGCGATGCCACCGCGGTGAACGCGGCGCGCGCGGCGGAAAAACGCTGAGGACGATCGCCCCATGATTTCGCGCATCGTCAGCTTTGCCCTGCACCAGAAGCTCTTTGTCTGGCTGGGACTGATTCTCTTCGTCGGCGGCGGCATCGCCGCGTTCAAGAACCTGCCGATCGAGGCCTTCCCGGATGTGTCGGACATCCAGGTCAACGTCATCACGCTGTACCCGGGGCGCGCCGCCGAAGAAGTGGAGCGCCAGGTCACGATCCCGATCGAGACCGCGCTGGCGGGCACGCCCAACGCGGTGCGGGTGTTCTCGCATACGCAGTTCGGCCTGTCGTTCATGATGGTGACCTTCAACGACCGCGCTACCGACGTGGCCGCGCGCCAGCAGATCCTGGAGCGGCTGCGCAGCGTCGACCTGCCCGACGGCGTGCATCCTGACCTGGCGCCGCTGTCCACCGCGATCGGCGAGATCTTCCGCTTCCGCCTGACCGGCAAGGGCTATACGCCGCAGGAACTGCGCACGCTGCAGGACTGGGTGGTCGAGAAGAACCTGCGCCAGGTGCCTGGAGTGGCCGACCTGGTCACCATCGGCGGCACCATCAGGCAGTATGAGGTCAACCCCAACCTGGCGCGCATGCGCGACGCGCGGATCTCGCTGTCGCAGCTGTTTACCGCGCTGCAGCGCGCCAACTCGAATGCCGGCGGCGGCGCGGTCGCGCACGGGCGCCAGCAGTTCCTGCTGCGCTCGCTGGGCAGCTTCCGCACCTCGGCCGATATCGCCAACGTGGTGGTGGCCGAGAACAACGGCACCCCGATCCTGGTCAAGGACATCGCCGAGGTGCGCGTCGGCAGCGCGCCGCCGCAGGGTCTGATGGGCCAGGACGACGAGGACGACATCGTCTCGGGCATCGTGGTGATGCGCAAGGGCGAAAACCCGTCGCTGGTGCTGGAGGCGCTGAAACAGAAGATCGAACTGCTCGACGGCCAGATCCTGCCCAAGGGCGTGAAGATCGTGCCGTACTACGACCGCTCCACGCTGATCGACAAGACCCTGCACACGGTGTTCGGCAACCTGGTCGAGGGCGCGCTGCTGGTGATGGCGGTGCTGTACCTGTTCCTGGCCAACGTGCGCGCCGCGGCGATCGTGGCGCTGATCATTCCGCTGGCGCTGCTGTCCACCTTCATCGGCCTGACCTGGGTCGGGATTCCGGCCAACCTGCTGTCGCTGGGGGCGATGGACTTCGGTATCATCGTCGACGGCGCGGTGATCGTGGTCGAGAACATCTTCAAGCGCCTGGGCGAACTGAAGGAACAGCAGGTCCAGGACAGCCGGGCGCGCCTGCATGCGATCCTGCAGGCCACCACCGAGGTGGGCCGCCCGACCGTGTTCTCGATGGTCATCATCATCGCGGCGCACATCCCGATCTTCACCTTGCAGCGGCACGAGGGCAAGATCTTCGCGCCGATGGCGTATACGGTGACGGGCGCGCTGATCGGTTCGCTGATCCTGTCGCTGACGCTGGTGCCGCTGCTGTGCCACCTGCTGCTCAAGAAGAATATCGCGCACGACGACAACTTCCTGGTGGGCCACTGCAAGCGGCTCTACGAACCGATGCTGGCCTGGGCGCTGGACCACAAGAAGCTGGTGGTGGGCGCGGCGCTGGGCCTGCTGGTGGTGACCGTGGGCGCGGGCAAGTTCCTCGGCAGCGAGTTCCTGCCTGAGCTGGACGAGGGCTCGATGTGGGTCAGCTTCGACCTGCCGGCGTCGGTGTCGATCGACGAGGCGCGCGACCAGGCGCGGCTGCTGCGCAGCGTGATCCGGCGGACGCCGGAGGTCAACTCCACCATCTCCAAGGTGGGCCGCCCCGACGACGGCACCGACCCCAAGCTGATCAACACCGTCGAGATCCTGGTCGACCTCAAGCCCGAGAAGCAATGGCGCGAGGGCCTCAGCAAGCGCGCCATCATCGGCGAGATCGACAAGAACCTGCGCCAGTTGCCCGGCATCGAGCCCAATTTCTCGCAGCCGGTGCGCGACAACATTCTGGAAAGCATCTCGCAGATCAAGGGCCAGATCGTGATCAAGGTGCAGAGCGACAGCCTGGAACAGAACAAGAAGGTCGCCGACCAGATCCTCGCCAACGTGCAGTCGGTCAAGGGCGTGATGCGCGCCTTTATCGACCGCGACGGCGAGCTGCCGCAATACGTGCTGGAATTCGACCGCGCCCAGGCCGCGCGCTACGGCATCAACGTGGCCGACGTGCAGGAGCTGATGGAAACCGCGCTGGCGGGCAAGGCCGCGACCGAATTGTGGGAGGGCGAGAAGCATTTCAGCGTGGCGGTGCGCCTCAAGCCGTCGGAACGCGCGCTGCCCAACCTGCCCAATATCTTCATGCAGACCGCCGACGGCGCGCAGGTGCCGCTGTCGCAGCTGGTGAGCTTCCGCGCCGCCTCCGGTGCGATGAACATCAGCCGCGAGAACGGCCAGCGCACCACCTCGATCGGCATCTTCATCCGTGACCGCGACATGGGCAGCGTGGTCAAGGACATGCAGAAGCTGGTGGCGAAGAACGTGAAGGCCGACGACGTCAAGATCAGCTGGTCGGGCGAGTTCGAGAACCAGGAGCGCGCCATGGCGCGGCTGTCGATCGTGGTGCCGCTGTCGGTGCTGGTGATCTTCCTGCTGCTGTTCAATGCGTTCAAGTCGTTCAAGAGCGCCACGCTGATCATCTCCAACATTCCGTTCGCGCTGATCGGCGGCGTGTTCGCGCTGCTGCTGACCGGCATCCCGCTGTCGGTGTCGGCGGCGATCGGCTTTATCGCGCTGTTCGGCCAGGCGGTGCTCAACGGCGTGGTGATGGTGACCTACTTCAACCAGCTGCGCGAAGAGGGCATGCCGGTGCGCCAGGCCGTGCTGACCGGCTCGATGGACCGGCTGCGCACGGTGCTGATGACCGCGCTGCTGGCCATGCTGGGCCTGTTCCCGATGGCGATCTCGCGCGCCATCGGCTCGGAGACCCAGCGGCCGCTGGCCATCGTCATCATCGGCGGGCTGATCACCGCGACCGTGCTGACGCTGATCGTGCTGCCGACGCTCTATGAATGGATGGTGGGCCGGAACTGGCCGGACGAGGATGCCGCGGCGCCTGACGAAAATCGGATCACGCCTTCGATTTCAGGCTGATGACAGCGCCGCGCCGGCTGTCTGGCATCGCAGACATGGCGATGCATGGCGCCGCCCCTTGATGGGGCGGCGTTTTTCATGGCGAGGCGCAATCCACAAGCATTGCGCAACCGGATGCGGCCATGCATGTGCTGCGCGCGGATCTATGTCGGAATAGTCTGACGTTCCTTTCGGAACCGAACGCCTGCTGACCCCATCCCCCCGGGCCTACTCTGTACATACGGCGTGGCCAGCAGCATAGCCGCCGGCCTCTCATGCGTACCCTTACGCAATCACCCGGAAAGGAGCTCGACATGATGAAGAAATGGCTGACCGCAGCAGTGTGTTCGACGATGGTTGCCGCCCCGGCAGGCATGGCCCTGGCGCAGACGACGGCACCCGCACCGGCAACGACGGCCGGAACGGCTGCAACCGGCGCAAGGGCAGACTATGACGCCGCAGTGAAGCAGGCCGACGCCGACTACAAGGCTGCCTCTGCCAAGTGCGATGGCATGAAGGACAACGCCAAGGACGTCTGCAAGGCCGAGGCCAAGCGCGACCGCGACGTGGCCAAGGCGCAGGCCGAAGCGCGCCGCGACGGCACGCAAAAGTCGATGGCCAAGGCCGAGAAGACCAAGGCCGACCGCGACTATGACGTGGCCAAGGAAATGTGCGACGACAAGAAGGGCAACGACAAGGACGTCTGCAAGAAGGACGCCAAGGCCGCACATGAAAAGGCCCTGACCGCCGCCAAGGTCGACAAGGCCGCGGCGACCGGTTCGCGCGCCGACGTCGCGGAAGCCCGCGCCGATGCGAAGAAGGACACCATGGACGCCGCCTACAAGGCCGACAAGGAGCGCTGCGACGCCATGTCAGGCGAGTCCAAGGACAAGTGCCAGGCCGACGTGAAGGCCAAGTACGGCAAGTAAGCCGCTTCAGCACGGTCCGGCCCGGTCAGGGGCGGACCGTCCACCGCACCACTCGCAAGGGGACGCCGCAGGCGGCGCCCCCTTGCCATCAGAACCGGGAGCACGACATGAACTGGGATCAGATCGAAGGCAAGTGGGAACAGGCCAAGGGCAAGGTCAAGGAGAAGTGGGGCAAGCTGACCGACGACGATATTGCGCAGATCAACGGCAAGCGCGACCAGCTCGCCGGCCGCATCCAGGAGCGCTATGGCTATACCAAGGAGCGCGCCGAGGAAGAGATGAAGGAGTGGGAACGGGATGTGCGGTGGTAAGACGCCGCACGACGGTCTTGCAGGCGCCTCCGGGCGCCTTTTTTTGTGAGGCGCCCTGGCGGTTGGTCCGGGGACGGAGGCAGCCCCGTAGCCGTGGCGACCAAGGTTAACCCTAGTGGTCTACTTTTGTAGACTTTTTATACTGTCGGGCACCGCCAGCCGGCATCCGCCGGCGCCTCAATGTGCCCGGCACCGGGCGCCAGCCCATGCCGGACCCTCTATCCAGCGAACTTCTGTCCCGCAGCCGCCAGCCGGTCTACCTGCAGCTGGCCACCATCTTTCGCCGCCAGATCGAAAGCGGCGCCTGGCGCCAGGGTGCGCGCATCCCGTCGCTGCAGCAGCTGTGCCGCCAGTACGGCGTGGCGCGCATGACCATGCACCATGCGCTGTCGATGCTCGACGAGGAAGGGCTGCTGGAGCGCTCGCGCGGGCGCGGCACCTTCGTCAGGGCGCCATGCCAGGCGCGGCGGCAGGTGTCGCTGTCGACCAGCTGGGACGAGGCCGTCGCCGTCGGCGCGCAGCTCGATACCGAAGCCATGGTCGAGTCCGCCGGCAAGGTGCCGCTGCCCGACGACCTGGGCATGCCCTGCACCGGCGAGCGCGCGCCCGCCTACCACTTCCTGCGCCGGCTGCACCGCCTCGACGGGCGACCCTTTGCCGTGGGCGAGGTCTATATCGAGGCCGATGTGTTCGCGCGCGACCCCGAGGCGTTCCGCCAGGGCGCGTCGGTGCCGGTGCTCGACCGCTTTCCCGGCCTGTCGGTCAGCACCGCGCGGCAGCGGCTGTCGATCGTCGCGGCCGGCGCGCAAGCGGCGGCCGCGCTGGCGCTGGCGGTGGGTGCGCCGGTGGCTGAGCTGCGCCGCTTTGCCTGCGTGCCGTCGACCACGGCGGCGGGCGCCGAGCGCATCGTCTATTTCGCCCGCATTGAATTTCCCACCGACTTTGTCTGCCTCGATTTCGACCTGCTGGCCGCCCGCCCGCATCCGGCATGACGGCCCGTCAATGCCTGCCAACCTCTCCAACCTCCGGACCCCCAGATGGATAACGCACAACCGATGAACGGCGCCGAAAGCCTGGTCAAGACCCTGCTGGCCAATGGCGTGGACACCTGCTTCGCCAACCCCGGCACCAGCGAGATGCATTTCGTCGCGGCGCTGGACCGCATTCCCGGCATGCGCTGCGTGCTGGGGCTGTTCGAAGGCGTGGTCACCGGCGCGGCCGATGGCTATGCGCGCATGACCGGCAAGCCCGCCGCCACGCTGCTGCATTGCGGCCCGGGGCTGGCCAACGGGCTGGCCAACCTGCACAACGCGCGCCGCGCGCAGACGCCGGTGGTCAACCTCATCGGCGACCAGGCCACCTATCACCGGCCGCTGGACGCGCCGCTCACCGCCGACACCGAAGGCTGGGCGCGGCCGGTCTCGGTGTGGACCCGCACCGCCACGCGGGCGGCTTCGGTCGGGGCCGATGCGTCGGCCGCGGTGCAGGCCGCCTGTGCCGCGCCGGGCGGCGTCGCCACCCTGATCCTGCCGTCCGACGTGTGCTGGGATGCGGGCGGCGTGGTGACCGCGCCGCTGCCGGCGCTGCCGGTGCCCAGGGTGTCGCCCGATGCCGTGCAGCAGGCCGCGCGCGTGCTGCGCTCGGGCCAGCCGACCCTGATCGTGCTGGCTGGCAGCGCGCTGCGCGAGGCGCCGCTGGCCGATGCGCACCGCATCGCCGCGGCCACCGGTGCGCGCCTGATCTCGCCTATGTCCAATGCGCGCGTCACGCGCGGGCGCGGCCGCCTGGCGCTGGACCGGGTGCCGTATTCCGGCGATGCCGCGCGCGACAAGCTGGCCGGCATCCGCAACGTGATCCTGGTGGGCGCGCCGGCGCCGGTGACCTTCTTTGCCTACCCGGGCAAGTCGCCGCGCCCGTATCCGGAGGATGCCGCGGTGCATGTGCTGGCCCGTCCGGAAGAAGACCTGGCCGAAGCGCTGGCCCGGCTGGCCGATGAAGTCGGCGCGCGCCATGCCCGGCTGCCCGCCGCTGCAGTGCCGGCGCCGGTGGAGCCCGCGCGCGGCGCGGTCAGCTCCGAGGCGGTGGCGCGCACGCTCACCGCGCTGCTGCCCGAGCAGGCCATCGTGGTGGAAGAGAGCGTCAGCTTCGGCCGCGCCTTCTATCCCGGCACGGTGCACGCCGCCCCGCACGACTGGCTGCAGCTGACCGGCGGCGCCATCGGCGCGGGCCTGCCGCTGGCGCTCGGCGCGGCCGTGGCCTCGCCCGGCCGGCGCGTGGTGGCGCTCCAGGCCGACGGCTCGGCCATGTATACGCTGCAATCGCTGTGGACCATGGCGCGCGAACAGCTCGACGTCACCGTGGTGGTGCTGGCCAACCGCAAGTACGCCATCCTGCTGGGCGAACTGGCCGGTGTCGGCGCCAACCCCGGCAAGACCGCGCTCGACATGCTCGACATCGGCAACCCGGACCTGGACTGGGTCAGGCTGGCCAGCGGCATGGGCGTGGAGGGGGCACAGGCCACCGACATGGAAGGCTTCGCCGACCTGTTCCGCATGGCCAACGCGCGCAAGGGACCGTTCGTGATCGAACTGGTGATCTGAGCGGCGGCGCGGCGCGCAGGCCCGCCGCGCATCCCCGGGCGTCCGGCCCTGCCGGCGTTTCTCAGTCGGTCAGGTCGGGCCGCCCCGGCGCCTCGCTGGCGCCGGTCAGTTGCTGCGCCACGTATTCATGCAAGCGCGACAGCTCCAGCGCGATGCCCTCCGGGAACCCCTGCCGCCCGCCGCGCTTGTCGATCAGCAGCTCGACCAGGAAGGCATGCAGCGCGGCCGGATTGGCGGACAGCGCCGCCAGCTGGTTGCCGATGCGCGGATAGCGCCGGGACAGCGCCAGCGGGCGCGTCGCGGCCGGCAGCGACAGCAGCCAGCGCATGGCAAGGTCCGACAGCACCGCATCGTCCGGCGACGGCGCACGCCGCAACTCGCTCCAGTCCGGTGCGACCTGCACCGCCGGCTCGCCGTCCAGGATCTTCTTGGCTTCCTCGACGGTGACGAATTCAAAAGAGAGGGGTTCCATGCCGGCTCCAGGGGATCGGCACAACGCGTGGCGCTGCGCCGTTGCGTGCATTCTAGCGGTACGCGGGCTCGCGACGGCGGAAGGCGCGTGACCCGCCGGCACGCGCGCCGGCACTGATCAGGCGCGCCGCGCCGGGCGGGCTTTCCTTAAAGCACGATCGGCACATCCACGCCCACCGGTGCGACATATTCCGTCATGCGCCGGCGCGACAGGTCCATATGGGAGCGAACGATTTCGGCCGCGGCCTCGGCATCGTGGCGCGCGATCGCGTCGATGATTTCGTCGTGCTGGTCGGCGGCCTTGCCCAGGTCCTCTTCCATGTCGGCGGTGGTGGGATGCCGGTAGAAGATCTTCCCCAGCCGCGCGTGGTCGATCAGGATTCGGCGCAGGCTCGGCATCAGGTACGGGTTGTGCGCCATCTTGCCGATCTGCAGGTGGAACTGGTCGTTGTTGAGCACGCGGTTCTCGACATCGTTGCTTTCGATGGCCTCGCGGAACCGCTTCTGGATCTGCTTCAGTTCATCGATTTCACGCGCGGTGGCGTTGGTGGCGGCGAGCTGCGTGGTCGCGATGTAGATCATCGGCGCCGCCAGGAAGAAATTACGCAGCGACTGGTGGTTCATCGACGACACCCGCGCCGCGCGGTTGGCTTCCAGCTCGATATAGCCCTCGGCCGCCATCTGCCGCATCAGCTCGCGCACGGGCGGGCGTGACAAGCCGAATTCCTCGCTCAGGGCCAGCTCATCCACTACCGCGCCGGGCGCCAGCTCCATGCTGACGATGCGCCGGCGCAGGGCCTCGGCCAGCAGCGCCTTGCGGTCCATCGAAGCCTCGGATGCTGACACCTCGTCCGCACCCGCCTTGGTTCTCGCCATCTTGGTCACCTTGTCTATCAATCGTAGACATTCTATGGCATCGGCACGGGCCGGATGCCCTTTCGGCTTTCATTGTGCCTCAGACGGCGCTTTCCGACGTGCAGTCCGATCAAGCGTAAACCCTGATAGCTGTTTGTCTATCTACAAAATATTCTCTGTCTACAAATGATAGACATAAAGGCGCGGACACCGGATCGGGAACAGCGGGGTCTGCTGCGAAGTGAGGCAAGATGACCAAGGTAACTTCGACGCCGGCCGACGATTCCACGTGCGGCTGGTTCCATCTGAGCCGGCCGCGCCAGCCGCGGCCGGCGCATAGCGGCAACACCAGCGCGCGCTGGGCAATCATCGGCGCCGGCTTTACCGGCCTGGCCGCCGCGCGCGAACTGGCGCAGCGTTATCCGGATGACACGGTGGTGCTGGTGGAGGCGCAGGAAGTCGGCTTTGGCTCGTCCGGCCGCAACGCCGGCTTTGCCATCGACCTGCCGCACGACATCGGCGCCGACGACTACATCGGCGAGCTCGCGACGGCGCGCCAGTGCATGGAGCTGAACCTGACCGGCCAGCGCCTGCTCAAGGCGCTGGTCGACCAGTACCGCATCGACTGCCACTTGCGGCCATCCGGCAAGTACCAGGCCGCCATCGAGGAGCGCGGCATCGCGGTGCTGGACGCCTACCGCCGCGGCCTCGACAAGCTCGGCCAGCCCTATGACATGATCGAAGGCGCGGACCTGCCGGACCACATCGGCACCTCGTTCTACCGCAAGGCGCTGTTTACGCCGGGCACGGCCCTGATCCAGCCGGCGGCGCTGGTGAAAGGGCTGGCCGACAGCCTGCCGCCGAACGTGCAGTTGTACGAGCGCACGGCGATCACCGAGGTGGATTACGGCAACAAGATCGTGCTGAGCCATCGCGGCGGCAGCATCACCGCCGATACGCTGCTCCTTACCAACAACGCCTTCGGCCAGCGCTTCGGCTTCCTGCGCGGCACCATGCTGCCGGTGTTTACCTACGCCAGCCTGACCCGTCCGCTGACGCCGGCGGAGCAGGCGCAACTGGGCGGCAAGGCGTTCTGGGGCCTGATCCCGGCCGATCCCTACGGCACCACCCTGCGCCGCACCCACGACAACCGCATCCTGGTGCGCAACAGCTTCAGCTACAACCGCGACGGCCGCAGCAATGCCAGGTACCTGGAGCGCTTTGTCAGGACCCATCGCGAATCGTTCGAGCGCCGCTTCCCGATGCTGCCCGGCGTCGAATTCGAATACACCTGGGGCGGCTCGCTGGCGCTGTCGCGCAACCACATGGGCCATTTCGGCCAACTCGCCCCCAAGGTCTACGGCGCGCTGTGCTGCAACGGGCTGGGGATTACGCGCGGCACCGTCACCGGCCATCTGCTGGCCGAGCACCTGGCCGGCGAGCGCAATGCGCTGATCGACTTCCTGCTGGCATCGCCGGGCCCCAACCGCAATCCGCCCGAGCCGTTCCTGTCGATGGGCGTCAACGCCAATCTCTGGCTCGGCCAGCGCCGCGCCGGCAGGGAAATCTGAAGCGGGTGCCGGCGGCACCGGCCCATCCATTCCCATCAGAGCCGGACCCGATGCAGGTCCGCGCGACATTGGTCAACAAGGAGACAGACGGTGGCAAACAATGTGTCAATCGAGGACGTTCCTCTCAATGGCTTCCATCAACTGCTATGCATCCGCTCCGGCGGCGGCTGGCTGCTCGATGGCTACGTGCTGAGCATCATCGGCGTCGCCATGGTGCCGCTGGCCGCCGCGCTTGGACTGAGCGGCTTCTGGCAGGGCATGGTGGCCGCGTCGGCGCTGATCGGCATCTTCTGCGGCGGCTTCCTGGGCGGCGTGCTGACCGGCAGGCTGGGCCGCAAGACGCTCTATTTCGTCGGGCCGACCATCTTCGTGCTGTGCTCGCTCGCCCAATACTGGGCCACCTCGGGAGCGGAACTGTTCTTCATGCGCTTCCTGATCGGCATCGGCGTCGGCTTCGAATACCCGGTGGCGGGCGCGTTGCTGGTGGAGTTCCTGCCGAAGAAGTACCGCGGACCCCGCCTGGCGATGCTGACCATCCTCTGGTTCGCGGGTGCGGCCCTGGCCTATATCGTCGGCAACGCACTGCTCGACACCGGCCGCGCCGATGCCTGGCGCATCGTGCTGGCGAGCCCGGCGGTGATCGGCGTGCTGCTGCTGGCGGTCCGCCTGGGCACGCCGGAATCGCCGCGCTGGCTGCTCAGCAAGGGCCGGGCGGCGGAGGCCGAGCGCATCATCCGCCAGGTCTACGGCCCGGCCTTCTCGCTGTGCAACCTGCCGGAGCAGGTGGCGGAGAAGAAGGTGTCGCTGCTGGCGCTGCTGCATTCCGGCTACGGCAAGCGCATGCTGTTCGTCGCGGTGTTCTGGAGCTGCTCGGTGATCCCGGTGTTCGCGGTCTATGCGTTCGCGCCGACCGTGCTGCAGGCGCTGAACCTGAGGGGCGCGTGGGCCTCCTACGGGTCCGTCGCCATCACCATGCTGTTCGTGGTCGGCTGCATCGTCGCCACGCGGCTGATCAACATCATGGGTCGGCGCAGCATGCTGATCCACAGTTTCCTGTGGTCGGGCCTGGCCCTGCTGGCGCTGGGTGCCTGTTCGGACGGCAACCAGATGCTGGTGCTCGTATTGTTCGGCGCCTATGCGCTGTTCATCGGCGGCGCGCAGGTGCTGCAGCTGGTCTATCCCAATGAGCTGTTCCCGACCGAGATCCGTTCGGCGGCGGTCGGCATGGGCGCGTCGCTGTCGCGGATCGGGGCGGCCATCGGCACCTGGCTCGTGCCGATCTCGCTGCAGACCATCGGCATCGGCCACACCATGTACGCCGCAGCCGGGGTCACGCTGGTCGGCCTGCTGGTATCGCTGGCGCTGGCGCCCGAGACGCGTTTTCTCAGCCTGCAGGAGGCGGCTTCGCTGGGCCGCTAGCCATCCCCGCTCTTCTTTCCTGAATCCCTGAATTTTCGGAGGCACCATGAAGTTCCAAGGCATCTACACGCCCGCCATCACGCCGCTGACGCCCGATGGCAAGATCGATAACGCCGCCTTTGGCGAAGTGCTGGAGTCGCTGATCGAGGCCGGCGTGCACGGCATCATCATCGGCGGCTCCACCGGCGAATACTATGCGCACACCACGGAAGAACGCCTGGGCCTGGCCGCGCTGGCGAAGGAAGTGATCGGGTCGCGCGTGCCGCTGGTGGTCGGCACCGGCGCCGTGCGCACCGAGGATTCGGTCGAATTTGCCCGCGGCGCCAGGGCGATCAAGGCCGACGCCATCCTGGTCGGCTCGCCGCCCTATGCGCTGCCGACCGAGGCCGAGAACGCCGTTCATGCGCTGACCATCGACCAGGCCGCCGGCCTGCCGGTCATGCTCTACAACTATCCGGGCCGGATGGGCGTGTCGATGGGGCGCGAGTTCTTCCGCACCGTGACGTCGGCCTCCGGCAACTTCGTCGCCATCAAGGAAAGCTCGGGCCAGACCGCGCAGCTGCACATGCTGGCGACCGAGTTCCGCGACATCGACATTTCGTGCGGCTGGGACGACCAGGCGCTGGAGTTCTTCGCATGGGGCGCGCGCAGCTGGGTCTGCGCCGGTTCCAACTTCATTCCGCGCGAGCACATCGCGCTGTACGAGGCGTGCGTCATCGAGAAGGATTTCGACAAGGGCCGGCGCATCATGTCGGCGCTGATGCCGCTGATGGACTTCCTGGAAGGCGGCAAGTTCGTGCAGTCGATCAAGCACGGCTGCACCGTCGCCGGCTTGCGCGCCGGCGGCGTGCGCGCACCGCTGCAGGACCTGGACGACACCGGCAAGCGCCGGCTGGAGGCGATCATCGCCGAACTCAAGCGCACGGTGGCTGCCATCGTCGGGGGGCAGGCGTAATGGCACAGCTACTGACCGCCTCCGAATACGCCGCCATTGCCGACCGGATCACGCTGCCGGCACGGGCCTTCATCGACGGGGCCTTCGTCGGCGCGGTGTCGGGCGAGACCTTCGCCACCACCAACCCGGCAACGGGCCAGGTGCTGGCCGAAATCGCCGCCTGCGATGCGCGCGATGTGGATATCGCCGTGGCGCGCGCCAGGGCCGCCTTCGATGACGGGCGCTGGCACCGCCAGGCGCCCGGCCAGCGCAAGGCCGTGCTGCTGAAGTTCGCCGACCTGCTGGAGGCGCACGCGCACGAACTCGCGGTGATGGAAAGCCTGGACAGCGGCAAGCCGATCCGCGAATGCCAGAACACCGACCTGCCCGAGACCATCCATACCATCCGCTGGCATGCCGAGCTGATCGACAAGATCTACGACAGCACGGCCCCCGTGGGTTCGGCGGCGTTGTCGCTGGTGGTGCGCGAGCCGATCGGCGTGGTCGGACTGGTGCTGCCGTGGAACTTCCCGCTGCTGATGCTGGCGTGGAAGATCGGCCCATCGCTGGCCGCCGGCTGCTCGATCGTGGTCAAGCCGGCCAAGGAAACCACGCTGACCGCGCTGCGCGTCGCCGAGCTGGCCCACCAGGCCGGCGTCCCGGCCGGGGTGTTCAATGTGCTGCCCGGCGGCGGCAAGGAAGTGGGCGAGCCGCTGGGCCGGCATGACGATGTCGCGATGGTAAGCTTCACCGGCTCGACCGCGACCGGGCGGCTGTTTCTCAAGTACGCCGCGGAATCGAACTTGAAGCGCATCGTGCTGGAGTGCGGCGGCAAGAATCCCGCCGTGGTGATGAAGGATGTCGAGGACCTCGATGCCGTCGCCCAGCACGTGGTCAACGGCGCGTTCTGGAACATGGGCGAGAACTGCTCGGCATCGTCGCGGCTGATCGTGCATGCCGACATCAAGGATGCGCTGCTGGCGCGCATCGGCGCCCACATGCGCGAATGGAAGATGGGCGATCCGCTCGACCCGGCGCACCGCATCGGCTCGCTGGTCAGCGAGGCGCATTTCCGCAAGGTGCGTTCGTATCTGGAGCAGGCCGACGCCGAGCAGCTGCGCGTGGCGTTTGGCGGCGGCACCCGGGGCGAAGCCTTTGTCGAGCCGACCGTGGTCGATGGCGTGCCCGCGCAAAGCCGGCTGTTCCGCGAGGAAATCTTCGGCCCGATCCTGTCGGTGACGACGTTCCGCGCTACCGACGAAGCGATCGCGCTGGCCAACGACTCCGTCTACGGGCTGGCGGCTTCGGTCTACACCAGCAACCTGAACCTGGCGATCCGTCTGTCGCGCGAGATCCGCGCCGGCGTGGTGACCGTGAACTGCTTCGGCGAGGGCGATATCACCACGCCCTTCGGCGGCTACAAGGAGTCCGGCTTCGGCGGGCGCGACAAGTCGGTCTGGGCGCATGACCAGTACACCGAGATCAAGACGATCTGGATCGATGTGCCGGCACCGGTCAAGTAAAGTAGGGCCCCTTTCGCTCCCTCGATAGATTTCCCCCATGGCAGTCATGCAAAGAAAACAGGCAACGCTGGTCGGGCTGGTTGCGGTGCTCCTCTGGAGCTCGATTGTCGGCCTGATCCGCGGCGTCAGCGAGAGCTTCGGCCCCACCGGCGGCGCGGCCCTGATCTATACGGTTGCCTCCGCGCTGCTGTGGATCGCGGTGGGCAAGGTGCGGCTGAGGGCGCTGCCGCGCGCCTATCTGATCTGGGGCAGCGGGCTGTTCGTGTCGTACGAGCTGTGCCTGTCGCTGTCGATCGGCTACGCCAGCAGCGCCCGACAGGCCATCGAAGTGGGCATGGTCAATTACCTGTGGCCGGCCTTCACCATGCTGGCCGCGATCCTGTTCAACCGGCAGCGCGCCAGCTGGCTGATCGTGCCGGGCTTCGTGGTGGCCATCGTGGGGATCTGCGCGGTACTGGGCGGGGAGCAGGGCCTGGACCTGGCGGGCATGGCGCGCAACGTGCGCGATAACCCGCTCAGCTACGGCCTCGCCTTCGCGGGCGCGGTCATCTGGGCGGGCTACTGCACGGTGACGGCCCGGATCGCCCAGGGCAAGAACGCCGTCACGCTGTTCTTCATGCTGACCGCGCTCGCGCTGTGGGCCAAGTACCTGTTCACCGGCGGCGAGGCGATGGCGTTCAGCATGGCGGGCGCGGTCTACCTGGCGCTGGCCGCCGGCGCGATGGGTTTCGGCTATGCGGCGTGGAACGTCGGCATCCTGCACGGCAACGTGACCGTACTGGCGGGAGCGTCGTATTTCATTCCGGTGCTTTCCGCGGCCCTGGCCGCCGCGCTGCTGCAAGCGCCGCTGTCATTCGCGTTCTGGAAGGGCGCTGCAATGGTGGTCGCGGGTTCGATCCTGTGCTGGCTCGCGACGCATGGCAAGGGCGAGCGCAGCGCGCCGGCCGAGGGGGCGAGTCAGACGACATAGCGTATGGGGGCGCCTGGCGCCCCCGGAGGAATATGGAAAGATATGAAATCGGAGAGAGACCAGCGCGCACATTGGCTGTGCATGGCAGTCCTGTGCGCAGGTTCCACGGCGGCTTTGGCACAGAGTTCGGTCACGTTGTATGGCGTGCTCGACGAGGGCCTCAACTACACCAGCAACGTCGGCGGCCATAGCCAGGTGGCCATGGCCAGCGGGTTCCCGCATGGCAGCCGCTGGGGCCTCAAGGGCAATGAGGATCTTGGCGGCGGCACCACGGCCGTTTTCCAGCTTGAGAACGGCTTCGACGTGGACAACGGCCGCGCATTCCAGGGCGGCGCATTGTTCGGGCGGCAGGCGTACATGGGGCTGAGCGACCAGCGTTGGGGCAGCATCACCCTCGGGCGCCAGTACGACTCCGTGGTGGACTACCTGGCACAGACGTCGGCGGGCGGCTCGTGGGGCGGCTACATGTTTGCGCATCCCTACGACAATGACAATCTGATCAATACGTTCCGCGTCAACAACACGGTCAAATACACCAGCCCGGCGCTGGGCGGCCTGAAGTTCGGAGGCATGTACGGGTTCAGCGACGACACGAAGTTCTCGAACAACCGCGTGTTCAGCGCGGGCGGACAGTACGCCCAGGGCGGCCTGGTGCTGGCCGCCGCGTACCTGCAAGCGGACAACCCGTCTGCCACGTCCTATGGCGCCATCAACAACGGCGGGGACCAGAACCTGCCGGGCAGCAAACTCAAGGTCTGGGGTGCCGGAGGAACCTATGCGTTCGGCAAGGCCACGGTCGGCCTCTCGTACGCCAGGACCGAAGTGGCCGATCCACGCAGTTCCGCCTACGTCGGCGACATCACCCCGCCGTCGGGAACGCTCAGTGGGCTGCGCTTCCAGAACTTCGAGGCGAACATCAAGTATCAGGCAGCGCCGTCGTACTGGTTTGGCGCGATGTATGCCTATACCCGCGCCACCTTCGACGCGACCTCGGGCAAGAAGCACCCGGTCTACCATTCCGTTGGCGTGATGGCGGACTACATCTTTTCGAAGCGCACCGACGTCTATGCGCAGGCGATGTACCAGCACGTTGGCGGCGACAAGACCGGCAGCGTGCTCGACGCCGCCTACGTCGCGGGCGCGGCCAATGTGGCGTCGGGATCGAACCAGATGATGTTCAGGCTCGGGGTCCGGCATTTCTTCTGAGGGCGGTGATGGCGCAAGCCATCTCCTGCGACCGGCCCGGCCACGGCACGGCCTCGCCGCGTCGGTCGGGTCGACAGCGGGGGCACGATCTGCCTAGCGCGTGCCGCCCGGCAGTCCCAGCGCCCGCTCGATACAGCGGATGATCTCCGTGTCCTCGAACGGCTTGCCGATAAAGCACGCCGCCCCCGCCGCCCGCGCGCGCGCTTCATACCCACGCTTGTCGAACGCCGTCATGAAGATCACCGGCATCGTCAGGCCGCGCGCGCGCAGCGCGGCGCTGAGCGCAAAGCCGTTCATGCCCGGCATCTGCACGTCCGCGATCACGCAGGCAATGCCGTCGAGCGATGGCGACGCCAGCAGCTCGGCCGCGCCGGGGTAGAGCTCCACTGCCAGATCGAAGGCGCGCAGCAGCCGCCCCATGGCGTGCCGCACGGCGGCGTCGTCGTCGACGATGGCAATCACGGGCGTGGCATTCACGCGAACTCCTCGAACAGGCGTGCGCGGTGGCAGGGGTCACGCACGCCCCCCTTGCTGCGTTGGCGGCACTAGAAGATGTGCCGCAGCCCCAGCGCAAACGTCTGCGGATCGGCGCCGGCGCGGATGCCGAGATCGTTGATGGCAAAGTCGTAGATCGCATTGTCCGCATTGTCGATGCGGCTGTAGTACGCGTACAGCGCCGTGCGCCGCGACAGCGGATAATCGTAGCCGACCGTGACCTGGGTGGCGTGGGTCTGCGCACCGCTGCGAAAGAAGCCGATGGTGTCGGTCGACGCTCCGGTGCCGTTGGCGGCGTAGGCCACGCCGATGCGCACGCTGCCGGTGCCGACCTGCTGCACCAGCGAGGCATAGTACGCGTTGCGCTGCAGGTCGCCGGTATCGGTGCGGTAGTGCAGGTGTTCGGCCACCGCGGCCAGGCGCGTGCCGGGGCGCAGCTGCCACGCCACGCCGGCCTTGAGCGCGTCGTCGTTGCGGCCGGCGGCCTGGTAGTGCTGGTGGCGCTCCCAGGCCAGCGTCGCGTTGAGCGGGCCGCGCTCATAGACCGCCGCCACCGAATACAGCGCGGGATCGCGCGCGACGGTGGCCTTTTCCTCGGGCAAGCCCCAGCCCAGCCACAGGCTGACGCCGGCCCAGCGCGGCGAGCGGTACTGCACGATATTCTTCTGGCGCCGGTCGAACGCGCTGGTGTTCTCGACATTGTCCGTGCTCGAGGCCGAGCCGTTGCCCATCAGCGCCATATAGCCGGCGGTGGTCGGGTAGTACGGGTCGTAGCCCATGGTGGCCTCGGTGTAGGGCGTGTGCCAGTGACCCAGGAACAGCAGGCCATGATTGCCCTGCAGGCCGATGCGCGAATTGCGGCTGGCGATCTGGCCCTGGCCGGAATCGAGCGACAACGCGCTTTCGATCTGCCACACGGCCGTGAGCGCGCCGCCCAGGTCTTCTTCGCCGCGCAGGCCGAAGACCGAGCGGTTGTTGTTCAGGCGCACGACTGCGCCGGTATCGGTGCCGTCGCTTGCGGTGCTGGCGCGGCTGTACTCGATGGAGGTGTTCAGGCGGCCGTAGACGGCGAGGTTGCCGGCCGCCAGCGCAGGCGCGCACAGCACTGCGCAGCACGCACCCAGCAGCGCACGGTCGGCCAGGCTAGTGCGCGGCATCGTCGGCGGGCGTCTTGCTGGCGGCGTTCAGCGTCGGGCCGGGGGTACCGGTGATCTTGGGCATGCACTCGGCATGGAACCATGCGGCGGTCACCGGTTCGCCGGCCAGCATGCGCTTGATCGGCGGCACCACCTGTTCGCCGATCAGCATGCCGAGCAGGCCGATCAGCGCCACCACCGGCGGCGCGGGTGAACGGACCTGCATCAGCGCGTAGATGACGCCGACGAGGATGCCGGCGGCCAGGGAGACAAGATAGAGCTTCATGGGAATTCCCGGATGAGGTTGGCGGATCAGTGCGCAGCCGTCGGCGCTGCCGGTGCTGCGGGCAGCCCGACGCCCAGCAGGTGCCGCACGCGCGGCGGCGTCTCGCGCGCATGGAAGCGCGTGATTTCGCGCTGCAGGTCGGCATCGGCGTGCGGCACGCGGCGGTGCTGGCGCAGGTGTTCGGCCCAGGACTCGACCAGGAACCACTCGGTCAGCAGCTCCGGATCGGCCGGGTCTTCCATCACGCCCCAGTTGAAGGCGCCGTCGCGCAGCCGTTCTTCCGAAAGCTTGTGCACCGCGCGCAGGAAGGCATCGCGATCTTCCGCGCGGACGCAATACTCGATCAGCACCATCACCGGGCCGCGGTCATGCGCGATCTCGCCGGCGCCTTCGGGCTCAGGCCAGTGCTGCGCGGGGCCGAGGTCTTCCTCGCCGCGCGGCAGCCGCAGCCGGTGCAGCAGCAGCGCCGCGGCCAGCAGGCCGCCGGCGGCGACCAGCAGCCCGCTGGAGATGCCCAGCGCCTGCGCCGCGAAGCCCCACACCAGGCTGCCGGCAGCCATCGCGCCGTTGAACACCATCTGGTAGACCGCCAGCGCGCGGCCGCGCACCCAGTTGGGCAGGATCGCCTGCGCCACGCCGCCCAGCGTGGTCAGCGCGGTGATCCAGGCGGCGCCGAGGAACAGCAGCAGCGGCAGCGCCAGCCACACCGGCGGCGCCAGGCACAGCGCCGCCATCACTACCGCGGTGACGATGGCCGACAGCAGCACCATGCCGTCGGCATCGAGACGCCGCTGCAGGCGCGGCATCAGCAGCGCGCCGAGGATCGCGCCGAGGCCCACCGCGCCCAGCAGCACGCCATAGAGACTGGCGCCGCCCCGCAGCAGCTGCTTCGCCACCAGCGGCAACAGGGCCCAGATGCTGCTGCCGAAGGCGAAGTGCACGGCGGCGCGCGCCAGCACGACATGCAGCTTGCTGTGCGCGCGGGTAAAGCGCAGGCCGGCGCGGAACGCGCCGAGGAAATGCTCGCGCAGCGGATCGGCCGGGCGCTGCGGGCGCTTCCACCACAGCAGCGCGGCAATCACGAAGACATAGCTGACCAGGTCCACGCCATAGGTGGTGGCCGCGCCGAACGCCGCCAGCAGCAGGCCGCCGGCGGCAGGCCCGATCGCGCGCGCGATGTTGACGCCCAGCGCGTTGAGCGCCACGGCGCGCTTGAGCTCGGATTGCGGCACCAGTTCCGGTACGATCGATTGCCAGGTGGGCCCCATCATCGCCGCGCCGATGCCGCCGAGGAAGGCCATGCCGATCAGGATCTCGATCGTCAGCGCCTGGCGCCAGGCCAGCACCATCAGCGTGCCGCTGACCATGGCCAGCCCTACCTGCACCGCGATCAGGAAGCGCCGGCGGTCGAGGATGTCGGACAGCACGCCGGCCGGGATCGCCAGCAGGAACACCGGCAGCGTGGCCGCGGCCTGGATCGTGGCGACCGCGGCGGGAGAGGTCGACAGGTCGGTGGCCAGCCAGGCGCTGGCGACGTCACGCATGAAGCTGCCGATGTTGCCGAGGATGGTCGCGGCCCACAGCACCGCGAAGGTGGCCTGCGCCAGCGGCGCAAAGGTGCCGCCATTGGCGGGCGTGGGGGCGGGGCGGAGGGCTTGTTCGGCCATGCGGGTCACCGGTTGGTCTGCGCAGCTTGGGTGCGCCGGGCGCGTTCGCGCAGGTCATGCCAGGCCACCAGCAGGAAGCCGCCCACCAGTCCCAGGTGTTCGAAGAAGGCATTGGCCATCATGAACCTGGCCTCGGGCGGCGCCTGCCAGAAGCGGTTGGCGACGAAGGTGGCGGCCAGCGTGAACGCCGCCAGCGCCAGGGCGCCCAGCCAGCGGCGCCAGCCGAGCAGGATCATGGCGCAGGCGCCGAGCTCGAGCACGATGGTGGCGACCGCCATCGGCACCGCCGGCGACAGGCCGAAATGCTGCATCTCCGCGACCGCGCCGCCGAAGTCGGCCAGCTTGACCAGGCCGCCCTGCAGGTAGGCCGCGCACAGCAGCAACAGCGCGAGCCAGTGCAGCCAGCGCGGCAACCGGTGGGTCGAATCGCCGCAGGCAGCCGGCGTCAGCGTGGTAGTCGGTTCGGGCATGGCCGGCCTTCCTGTCGGGGTTTGGGCAAGTGAGGTCCGGGATCAGAACGCCCAGCACGAACAGCCGAGCGCGCCCCAGAAGGTGCTTTCGTCCGAGGTCGGCACGCTCGAAGTCCAGGCCCTGGCATGCGCGTGGCCGTGCACGCCGCAGCTGCTGGCGCAGCCGCACGCGGTGTTCATCGCCAGTGTGCGTGCCTGCGGCCGCGGCTGGTAGCCGCCCACATGCCGCACCGGCGACCAGTCCGGCATCGGCGGCGGGAGCTGCGGCGACAGCTTGCTGAAGTCGCCGTCGCCATAGACCACCTTGCCGCCGAGCAGGGTCAGCACCGAGGTGATGTCCTGGATCTCGTCGCCCGGCACGCTGAAGTAATCCGTCGACAGCACCGCCAGGTCGGCGAGCTGGCCCACCTTGATCTGGCCCTTCTTGCCGACCTCGGACGAGAACCAGGTGTTGGCCTCGGTCCACAGCCGCAGCGCGGTCTCGCGGTCGAGCAGGTTGGCCTGCGGGTACATCGGCATGCCGCCCACGGTCTTGCCGGTGGTGAGCCAGTACAGCGACACCCACGGGTTGTACGAGGCCACGCGCGTGGCATCGGTGCCGGCGCCGACCTTGACGCCTTTCTCCAGCATCTTCTTCACCGGGGGCGTCGCTTCGGCCGCGCGCGCGCCGTAGCGCTCGACGAAGTATTCGCCCTGGTAGGCCATGCGGTGCTGCACGGCGATGCCGCCACCCAGCGCGGCAATGCGGTCGATATTGCGGTCGGAGATGGTCTCGGCGTGGTCGAAGAACCAGTTCAGGCCGTCGAACGGAATCTCCTGCGCGACCTTCTCGTAGACATCGAGCGCGCGCGAGATGGTCTGGTCATAGGTGGCATGCAGCCGCCACGGCCAGCGCTTTTCCGCCAGCAGGCGGATCACCGGCTCCAGGTCGGCCTCCATCGACGGCGCCATGTCCGGGCGCTCGACGCGGAAGTCTTCGAAGTCGGCGGCGGTGTAGACCAGCATCTCGCCGGCGCCGTTGTGGCGGTACAGGTCATCGCCCTGGCCGGGCCTGACCTTGGCGGTCCAGGTCTTGAAGTCGTTGAGCTCTTCCTTGGGCTTCTGCGTAAAGAGGTTGTAGGCGAGCCGCACCGTCAGCTGCCCTTCCTGATGCAGTTCCTCGATGATGCTGTAGTCCTCGGGGTAGTTCTGGTAGCCGCCGCCCGCATCGATCACGCCGGTGACGCCGAGCCGGTTGACCTCGCGCATGAAATGGCGGGTCGAGTTCTTCTGGTACTCCGGCGGCAGCTTGGGGCCCTTGGCCAGCGTCGCGTACAGGATGGTCGCGTTGGGCTTGGCCAGCAGCAGGCCGGTAGGGTTGCCGCGCGCATCGCGCACGATCTCGCCGCCCGGCGGGTTGGGTGTGTCCTTGTTGTAGCCCACGGCGCGCAGCGCGGCGCCGTTCAGGATGGCGCGGTCGTACAGGTGCAGGATGAACACCGGCGTATCGGGCGCCACCGCGTTCAGTTCCTCGACGGTGGGCAGGCGCTTCTCGGCGAACTGGTGCTCGGTGAAGCCGCCCACTACGCGCACCCATTGCGGCGCCGGGGTGCGCGCCACCTGGTCCTTCAGCATCCGCATCGCATCGGCCAGCGAGCGCACGCCATCCCAGCGCAGTTCCATGTTGTAGTTCAGGCCACCGCGGATGATATGCATGTGGCTGTCGATCAGCCCGGGAATGGCCCGCCGGCCGTTCAGGTCGATGACCTTCGTCTGCGCCCCGGCCAGCTTCATGATGTCCTGGCGCGTGCCGACGCCGACAAAGCGCCCGTCGCGCACGGCCACGGCATCGGCCTGCGGATTGGACTTGTCGAGGGTGGCGAACTTGCCGTTGACGAGGATGAGGTCGGGGGTGCCTGGTGACATGGCGAAGATCTCCGAGGAGGCGGCCGCGCCGAGCGCGGCGGCGGAGGCGATGAATTGCCGGCGGGTAACTGACATGAGGTTATGCGTTCAGGAAGGCCAGCAGGTCGGCATTGACCTGGTCGGCGTTGATCACGCACATGCCGTGCGAGGCACCCGGGTAGACCTTCAGGGTGGCGTCCTTCACGATTTCCGCCGACAGGCGCGCCGAATTGCCGATCGGCACGATCTGGTCGTCGTCGCCATGAAGGATCAGCGTCGGCACGTCGATCTTCTTCAGGTCTTCGGTGTAGTCCACCTCCGAGAACTCCCGGATGCAGGCGTACTGGCCGACGATGCCGCCGGCCATGCCCTGCGCCCAGAACGCATCGATGGTGCCCTGCGAAGCCTGGGCGCCGTCGCGGTTGAAGCCGAAGAACGGCACCGCCAGGTCGCGGTAGAACTGCGAGCGGTTGTCGGCGACACCCTTGCGGATGCCGTCGAACACCGCCATCGGCAGGCCGTTGGGGTAGGCCGTGGTCTTCAGCATCACCGGCGGCACCGCGCCGATCAGCACTGCCCTGGCCACGCGTGCGGTGCCATGGCGGCCGATGTAGTGCGCCACCTCGCCGCCGCCGGTGGAGTGGCCCACCAGCGTCGCATCCTTCAGGTCCAGCGCGTCCAGCAGCGCCGCCAGGTCGTCGGCATAGGTGTCCATGTCGTTGCCCCGCGCGGGCTGGTCCGAGCGGCCGTGGCCGCGGCGGTCATGGGCGATCACGCGGAAGCCCTGCTGCACCAGGAACAGCATCTGCGCGTCCCAGGCGTCGGCATTGAGCGGCCAGCCGTGCGAGAACACGACCGGGCGCCCCGAGCCCCAGTCCTTGTAGAAGATCCGGGTACCGTCTTGGGTAGTGATAAAGCTCATGGTTTACCTTTGCGATGGAGTTGGTCGACAGCGGGAGACGAGATCGGCGCAGGGCGCTGGCTTAGCGTGCCGGCACCGGCGCGATCGACTCGTGCGGCGTGGCGGTGCGTTGCGGCGCCTTGTGGACCATGGTGTAGGCGTAGTCGACGCCCATGCCATAGGCACCGGAATGCTCCTTGACCAGCTTCATCACGGCGTCGTAGGTGTCGCGGTGGGCCCAGTCGCGCTGCCATTCCAGCAGCACCTGCTGCCAGGTCACCGGCACGGCGCCGGCCTGCACCATGCGCTGCATGGCGTAGTCGTGCGCTTCCTTGCTGGTGCCGCCCGAAGCATCCGCCACCATGTAGATCTCGTAGTTGCCTTCCAGCATCGCGCACAGCGCGAAAGTGGTGTTGCAGACCTCGGTCCACAGGCCGGCGACGATCACCTTGTTGCGGCCGTTGGCCTTGAGCGCGTCGCGCACCTTCTGGTCGTCCCACGAGTTCATCGAGGTGCGCTCCAGCGTCTTCTGCTCCGGGAACACGTCCAGCAGTTCCGGATAGGTGAAGCCCGAGAACGACTCGCTCTCGACGGTGGTGATGGTGGTCGGGATATTGAAGATCCTGGCGGCCTTGGCCAGGCCGACCACGTTGTTCTTCATGGCCTGCCGGTCCATCGACTGCACGCCGAAGGCCATCTGCGGCTGATGGTCGATGATGATCAGCTGGCTGTTCTGCGGGGTAAGGACTTCGAGCTTCGGGTTGGACATGGTGTCGTTCCTTGGGAGCAGGGTTGATCCCGGGTGCGGTCCTTGCTTGAACGCAAGGCCGTCACGCGGGAGGGGGCGGAGCAGGGCGCCGTGGTCGCGTGAGCGCGGCGCTGCCGGATCGAAGACTAGTCGGTGCCGGCGCCAACGCAAATCGTATGTTCGTATTACCCGCGGGCGGCGCCGGTGCCCGGGGATGGTGCGCCGTGCGCGGCGTAAACGCCGCAGCAGCGCGCGTCCGCGACTAACACCATGGTATGGGTGCCGGGTGCATCACTGCCGTGGCCCGTGCCGGACCTTGCGATGACATGCCCGCTGGTTATAATCCGCAACACCTTTCCGAGCGCACTGGAGATCTGACCGTGACATCACCGAGCCTGGAGCCAGCCGACACCAGTGCGAGCGATGACGCGACGGTGCTGGTGGTCGACGACGATGCCGGACTGCGCCGGGCGCTGGGCAACCTGTTCCGCTCGGTCGGCCTGCACGTGGCGTTGTTCGCCTCGGCCGCCGAACTGCTGGCCACGCCCTTGCCCGATACGCCATGCTGCCTGCTGCTCGATGTCAGGCTGCGCGGGCAGAGCGGGCTCGACCTGCAGGCGCGGCTGGGCCAGCTGGGCGTCCACATCCCCATCATCTTCATGACCGGCTACGGCGATATCGCCATGACGGTCGCGGCGATGAAGGCCGGCGCCGAGGACTTCATGCCCAAGCCGTTCCGCGACCAGGACCTGCTCGACGCGGTCGCCGCCGCGCTGGAGAAAGACCGGCTGCGGCGCGATGGGCAGCGCCAGCTCGAGTCGTTGCGCACCTGCTACCAGTCGCTGACCCCGCGCGAAGGCGAGGTCATGGGCCTGGCGGTCGCGGGCCTGCTCAACAAGCAAATCGCCGCTGAGTTCGGCATCAGCGAGGTGACGGTGAAGATCCATCGCGGCCAGGCCATGCGCAAGATGAAGGCGCGCACCTTTGCCGAGCTGGTGCTGATGGCGCAGCAGCTCGGCCTGTGCAAGGTCGGCGGCTGAGGGCGCGTGGCGCCGAGCCTCCCAACATTCCCGCCCCCATGACGCCTGGCATTCCCGCGCAGCCAAGCCCTGCACCGGCCCTTGACGACGCCTGGCTGGCGCGGGCCGCGCAGACCGTGCTGCACGTCTCGGACGGCATCGATTCGCTGCAACTGTCCGACCCCGACACCGGGCTGCGCTGCTTCGCCAGGAGTGCGCCGCTGGCCGGCAGCGGGGCACTGCAGGACGAGGCCCGGCTGGCCGCGCGCTTGCAGGCGGACTGGGCCGCGGTGCCGGTGGCCACGCTGCGCGGCGCAGAACGCATGGTGGTGGTGTATGGCGGGGCTCCCGCATCGACCCTCGCCGCGACGCTTGGCGATACCCGACCCGCCGTCGCCCGCTTCCTGGAACTGGCCATCGGCAGTGCGCGCGCGCTGGCGGGCGCGCATGCGCACGGCCTGCTGCATGGCGATATCCGGCCGCACAACCTGCTCGTCGATGCCGGCTCCGACGACGGCACCCATGTGCGCCTGACCGGCTTCGATCATGCCACCGCGCTGGATGCCATGCCGCCCGTGGTGCCGCGTCCCGGCCCCGCAGCGTGGCCATACCAGTCGCCCGAAGTCGCCCGCGCCGACCAGGCGCGCACCGGCGCCCGCTCGGACCTGTATTCGCTCGGCGTCACCTTCTACCAGATGCTGACCGGCGCGCTGCCGTTCACTGCCGATTCGCCCGCGGCGTGGCAGCACGCCCATCTCGCCGTCGAACCCGTGCCGCCACACCTGCGCGCGCCTGGCATCGCCCCGTTGCTGGGGGCGATCGTGCTCAGGCTGATGGCCAAGGACCCGGTCGACCGCTATGCCGGCGCCATGTCGCTGCTTGCCGACCTGCTGCGCTGCCAGGCGGACTGGCGCGAACGCGGCGAGATCGCGCCGTTCACGCTCGATGCCGCAGGCCCGACCTCGACGCTGAACGTGTCCGGCGAACTCTTTGGCCGCGCGCGCGAAACCGCGCAGCTTGCCGATGCGCTGGCGCGCGTGCGCCACAGCGGCCAGTCCGAGCTGGTGCTGATCGCCGGCGCCGCGGGCACCGGCAAGTCGGCGCTGGCGGCGTGGCTGTCGTGCCAGGCGGGACAGCAGGGCATGCGCTTCGCCAGCGGCAAGAGCGACCAGTTGCAGCCCGACATTCCGTACGCGCCGGTCGCGCAGATGATCCGCGCGCTGACGCTGCCGCTGCTGGGCGAGCCGGAAGCCGCGCTGGCGCCGGTGCGCGAGCGCTGGCTGGAGGCGCTCGCGGGGCAGGGCCGCGCCATTGCCGTGCTGGTGCCCGAGGCCGCGCATGTGCTGGGACGCACCGCGCCGCTGGCCGAAGTGCCGGCCCAGCAGGCGCAGGCGCGCGCGCAGAAGGCCATCCTTGCCACCTTCGCCACCTTTGCCGACCAGGGCGCGCCGCTGGTGCTGTGCTTCGATGACCTGCAATGGGCCGATGCGTCGACCATTGCGCTGCTCGAAGCCTTCACCACGCAGCGCCCGCGCAACCTGCTGCTGCTCGCGGCCTATCGCGACCACGGCAACGAGGTCGAGCAGCGCTTCTCGTGGCTGCTGCATGCCAGCCGTGCCGGCGCGCTGCCGGTCACGCGCATCGCCGTGCGGCCCCTGACCGTGTGGGAGCTGACCGGACTGGTGGCGGCCGCTCTCAACGTGCCTGCGCCACGCGTGCAAGCGCTGGCGCAGCTGGTGCATGCGAAGACCGGCGGCAATCCGTTCTTCTCGTACCAGCTGTTGCGCGCGCTGGTCGACGACGGCGTGCTGGCCTACCGCGGCGGCCGCGCCGGCTGGTACTGGGACGAGGCCGATGCCGCGCAGCATCACTACACCGACAGCGTGACCGACCTGATGACCCGCCGCTTCGCGCGGCTGCCGCAGGAGGGTACGGAGCTGCTCACGCAGCTGGCCTGCGTGGGCATCCGCTGCGAGCAAAGCCTGCTTGCGTGCGTGGCGCAGCTGAGCGCGGCGCAGCTCGGCGAGCGGCTGCGCCCCTTCGTCGAGGCCGGCCTGCTGGTACGGAGCGGCGACGGCTACGCGTTCCAGCACGACCGCGTGCTGGAAGCCGCGTACGCCATGATCGCGCCGCGCGAGCGCCCGGCCGCGCATGCGCGTATCGCAGGCATCATGATCGAGCACTGGCACGGCGAGCTGGCCGCGCATGCCTTCGAGATCGGCAACCAGATCGAGCGCGCCGCCGGCCATCCGCTGCCGGAGCCGCAACGCGTGGCCTTCGTGCAGGTGCTGCTGGTAGCGGCCAGGCGCGCCCGGCGCAGCGCGGCGATGGCGCAGGCGACGCGCTACACCGACGCGGCCTTCGCGCTGATGCAGCCGTCATGGTGGACCACGCACTGCGCGCTGGCCTACGCCGCCAGCGTGCTGCACTGCGAGTGCCTGCTGGCGCAGGCGCGGCTGGAGCCGGCCTCGCGGGAGATCGACGCGCTGCTCGCGCGCGACCTGCCGCCGGTGGACAAGGCTGCCGTGCACCGGCTCAAGGCCAGCCTGCAGACCGTGCGCTCAGACTACGAGGGCGCGATCAGCGCCGCGCTGTCGGGGCTGGCGCTGCTCGACATCCACCTCGAGCGCGGGCCCACGCCGGCGCGTATGCGCGAGGCCTATGACGCGGTGAAGCAGGCGCTGGGCGGACGCGCGATCGCCAGCCTGGGGCGGTTGCCGGCGACCGAGGACAGCCGCATCCAGACCATCATGGGCTTGCTGTCGACGCTGATCTCGTCGCTGTTCGTGCGCGATGGCATCAGCTTCCTGCACGTGGCCAAGATGGTCGAGCTGACGCTGGCGCACGGCGCCACCGCGGAATCGCCATACGGGCTGTCGTGGTTCGGCGTATTTATCGCCAGCCTGTACGAGGAGTACGAGGACGGCCTGGCCTACGGGCTGGCGGCGATGGACCTGGCCGACCGCCATGGCTACGAGGCCGAGCGCATCGCCACGCTGGTGGCGCTCGACCAGGTCAGCGCCTGGACCCGGCCGTTGTCCTACGCGCTGGCGCAAGCGCAGCGCGCGGTCACGCTGGGCCTGGCCTCGGGCGATATCGGCATGGCGTGCTATGCCTGCAACCATATCGCGTCCGATTTGCTCGCCATGGGCGAGCACCTGCGCCTGGTGGAGGAAGAGATCGGCCGCGGGCTGGAGCTGACGCGGCTGGTGCAGTACCGCGACATCGAACTGATCCTGTATTCGCAGCATCATTTCCTGAACCGGCTGCGCAGCGGCGACGAAGCGGCGCCACAGGGCGAGGCCGGGCACCAGCTGAGCGCGGCGCAGCGGCTGGCGCGTGCCAACTCGCTGCCGACGCGGTTCTGGATCTGGCTCTACGACGGCATGGCGGCGGTGTTCCGGCAGGAGTGGGAGCACGCGGTGCGCAGCCTGCGCGAGGCCGAGACGCTGATCTGGTCGGCGCCGGCCCATATCAACGTCGCCGATTGCCGGCTGTATCTGGCGCTTGCGCTCGCGCACGCGGCGAACGGCGCGGCGCCGGACAGCATGCTGGCCGAGGTGGCCGCGCATCGCGACTGCTTTGCCCGCTGGGCGGCGCTGAACCCGCTGACCTTCCGCGGCAAGCTGGCGCTGGTCGATGCGGAGCTGGCGCGCTTGCGCGGCGATCCGCTCCAGGCGCTGGCCGGCTACGAGCAGGCGGCAGCCGCCGCGGCCGCGGCCGGATTCGTTCATGAGGCGGCGCTCGCACACGAACTGGCCGGCATGCTGTGCGAAGCGCGCGGCCTGCCGACCGCGGCCGCGCAGCACCGGCGCCTGGCCAGCGCCGGCTACCGGCGCTGGGGCGCGGACCACAAGGCGATGCTGCTGGAGGCGCGTCATCCGCACCGCGACGTGGCGGGGCACGACCACGGCGGCGCCGACGGCGAGCGCCGCGCGCCGCGCTGGGAGCTGGGCATGAAGGCGGCCAGGGCAATGTCCAGCGAGATCGTGATGGACCGGCTGATCGAAACGCTGATGACCCATGTGGTGGTCCATGCCGGCGCGCAGTACGGCCTGCTGCTGCTGATGCGCGGCGAGCAGCCCATGATCGAGGCCTCGGCGCGCGTGCTCGATGGCAAGGTGGCGGTGACGCTCGGCAGTGCGGTGCCGAGCGAGCAGGCGCTGCCGCTGGCGGTGCTCAACAGCGTGCTGCGCACCCGGCAGACGCTGGCGCTGGACGACGCCATGGTCGATGCGCCGTCGATCCGCACCAAGGGCGCCATTGCCGGCGGGCCGCGCTCGGTGCTGTGCCTGCCGCTGCTGCGCGGCGGCGGCCTGTTCGGCGTGTTCTACCTGGAAAACAGCCTGGCGCCGGCGGTGTTCGACGCCACCCGCATCGCCGAACTCGAGGTGCTGGCGCCGCAGGTGGCGATCTCGCTCGAGACCGCGCGCCTGTACCAGCAGCTGATCGACGAAAGCAACCGCCGCGTCGCCGCCGAAGTGCGGCTGCGCAGCGCCAGCTCGGCCCTGGCGCGCACCTCGCACCTGACCGTGATGGGCGGGCTGGCCGCATCGATCGCGCATGAGGTGAACCAGCCGCTGACCGCCATCGTCGCCACCGTCGACGCCAGCCTGCGCTGGCTGAACCGGCCCAGGCCGGAGTTGGCCGAGGCGCTCGACGGCTTCACCGACATCAAGCAGTACGCGCTGCGCGCCGCCGACATCATCCGTGCGCTGCGCGCGCTGGCCAGGCAGGCGCCGGCGGTGCTGGCGCCGCTGCATCCCGACGAGGTCCTGCGCGAGGTGCTGGAGATGGCGCGCCTGGACATCGACGCGCACGAGGTCAGGGTCGTCGCACGGCTGGCGGCGGGCGCCGCCGTGGTCGAAGCCGATCGCGTCCAGCTGCAGCAGGTGGTGCTGAACCTGATCACCAACGCGCTCGACGCCATGGCCCAGACCCCGCCCGCGCAGCGCGAGCTGATCGTGACCTCGTACCGCGAGCAGGATAGCATCGTCGTCAGCGTGCAGGACCAGGGCGCGGGCATCCCCGACGACGTGCTGGGCCAGGTGTTCGAGCCATTCTTCACCACCAAGGCAGACGGCATGGGCATGGGCCTCGCCATCTGCCGCTCCATCATCGAGGCGCATGGCGGCAGGCTGGAAGTGCGCAACCGGCGCAGCGGCGGCAGCGAATTCATGTTCCGGCTGCCGGTGTGCGAGATGTTGCCGGCAGCGGGGGTGTAAGCGCTGCGCCCGCGGGGAACAGGAGCTGTCGCCGCGCGCGCCATGGCTTGGGCCAGCTGGCGCCGCCAGGCAGCGGCGCGTTCTGATGGGTGTGAGAGTGTCAGCGCCCGACTGTATTCCGCACTTCATCCAGCAAGGCGCGCGCAGCCAGCTTGCCAAGATTGTTGCCTGCGAACGGGCTGTCACCCGTGAGCAGCTTGCGGTCCTGGAACGTGCTGCCATCGATCTTTGTGTTGACGATCTCGACGCCCACGGCAGCAAGTTTTTCGCCAAAGAACCAGCGTAATGGGCCAGGCATATAGCCAATGTCCGGCGTCTGCTTGTCCATGGCATCCGGGAATGCGCAGATGCGGTAGCCGCGGAACAGATCGCCGCCATCGGGTTCACCAACGCCGGCGGCAAGCAGCGCGGCGGGGCCGTGACACAGTGTGATGATGAACTTATCGTTCCGCATCGCCCATTGCAGGGTCGCCTTCATGTCGGTGCTGTGGGGAAGTCCCAGCAGGGCACCGTGGCCACCCGGAATGAAGACGGCAATGTAGCTGGCATCCTGGTCCAGGGATTCGACTACGTCGCCGAGTTTAAGCGGCTGCTGAAACTTGTGCTCGTACTTCGCGTAGAGCGCCTGTATCTCCGCGTCTTCGGAAGGAAACGCCCACCATTCGAACTTGGCCGGATTGCCCGATAACGTGGCAATGTCGAACTCGAAGCCCGCGCGATCAAGGTGATACATGGGCAGGAGCGTCTCGACAGGATGGTTGCCGGTTGAAAAGAAGGTACCGTTCCCGGTCAGCAGGTAACGCTCGTCCGCAGCGACCAGCAGTACTTTCCAGCGACCTCCCTGACAGGCGTCCGGATAATCGGCATCCGCGAGGTTGGATTTCGGCGACGTAAATTGCGAGAGCGAGTAGGGGGAGGGAAAGAAGGCCTTGCGTTCGGCTGGATCAGGTGTCGGCTGCTTGCTGTCGGTCTGGGACGTCATGATGGGCTTCCTCCTGCAAAGAACGGGTTTTAGAGCTTGGATTCCGGCGGCTTTTTCATCCATCCAATGAGGGAGTTCCCCCCATCGGCAGCTGCCGTGCATGCGGCCGCAGCGGCCGGATGCGGCCCGGTGCCTTGCGCGGCACGTGGTCACCGGCACGGGCATATCGGCATGCATCGTGCACTTGCGCGCAACCTGCGCTGCGGGGCTGACGCAATGATCCGCGCATCGTTGCCGCCTGCGCAAGGCGCCTCCCCAATCGGGGGGTGGCCCTTGTCGCGTGGCTTTCGTTTCGGCGATCATCTAACCGATTCGTACCCGAACCGGGCCGGACTGCAGGAGCTAAGTGATGGGGAAGGCCATATTGGTGACTGGCGCCGGGGCACCCGCATGACCCGACCATCGCCGGCCGTTGCCGCGCAGCAGCCTCGATGGCGGCCAGCCTTGATCCTGACAAAGCTGGCGCCGCCGCGAACGCGGCACTACATCCATCGTGAGCGCGCCATCGGGCAATTGCGCCCCGGCGTGGAACGTAAGCTGACGGTGCTGGTAGCGCCAGCCGGCTTCGGCAAGACGTCGCTGTTGAGCGAATGGACGAAGGTGCTGGCGCAGGAGGGCTGCGCGGTCGGGTGGCTGGGCATCGACCGCGACGACGATGATCTGTTCCAGTTCGGCGCCTACCTGCTCGCTGCGGCAAGCGAGGCTTGCAGGCAGGCCGGCGAGCCGGTCCCGCGCGGCCTCGAGCCGGATCCGCTGGCGCCGGCGGACGCGATGTTTGCCGCGCTCCTTAACGCGGTCGTGGTGCTGCCGCGCCAGATGGTGCTGGTGCTGGATGACTTCGACCGGCTGGCATCGCCCGCCATTCACGAGGCGGTGTTCCGGCTGCTGCGTTATGCACCCGAGAATCTGCATCTGATCGTCGCCGGGCGCAGCGAGCCGGCCTTTCCGCTGAGCTACTTCGAAGTGCGGGGCCAGTTGCTGAAGCTGGGTGCGGAAGCCCTGCGCTTCGACGGCGCGGAGACGCAGGCGTTCTTCTCTGCCGTTTCCGGGCATGCGCTGAGCCCCGCGCAGACCGACGCGCTGTTGCAAGCGACGGAAGGATGGGTGGCTGGCCTGCAACTGGCGTCGTTTGCATGGAGCGCGCACGACCAGGCCGGCGATTTCGCCGAACACTTGCCATTTGCCCGGCGCAGCGTCGAGGCGTATCTGGATGAGAACGTGCTGGTGCATATCCCCCAGCCGTTGCAGGCATTTCTTCTGCAGACCGCGGTGCTGGACCGGATGTCGGTGCCGTTGTGCGATGCGGTGACCGGCTCCAGCGGGGCACGTGCCAGTTTCGAGTGGCTGATGGCGAGAAACATGTTCCTCAGGCCGCTCGACGCCGAGGGCCAGTGGTACCGCTATCACGCGCTGTTTGCCGAATACCTGAGAAACCGCCTGGTCCGGGAACGTCCGCACGACGTGGCCCGGCTGCATCGCCGCGCCAGTGAATGGTTTGCGGCGCAGTCGCTGTGGGCGGAGGCCGTCAGGCACGCACTGGCCGCCGGCGATGGCGATCGCGCCGCCGGCTGGGTCGAGCAATGCGCGATGAACCTGGTCGAGGCCAGCGATGTGCGAACCGTGCTGAGCTGGGTGGCAAAGCTGCCTGCGCAGGCGGTGCATGGCCGTCTTCGCTTGCGCCTGGCGCATGCCTGGGCCCTCGCGCTGACCATGCAGGCGGTCGCGGCAAGGCGCGAACTGCAGGCGGTCGAGCAGGACATCGGGCTCGGGCAGCTGCCTGTCACCGAGGTGGTCCGCGTCGAGCTGCTGGCGGTCAAGGCGTTGATCGCGGGCCTGTCCGACGAGAGCCAGCGCTCGCTGGAAATGGGACGCGAGGTCCTCGAACTCCGTCCCGCGGAAGGCTCATGGGCGGAGGGTATCGGCCTGACGACGCTTATCTTCGGGCTTAGCTATGCATCCGGGTTCGGCGAAATCGAGCGGCTGCGGCGCACGCTGACCTTCGGTACCGGCACCAACGCACCGGTCTACGCAACGGTGTACCGGCAGAGCATGGTCGGGCTCAGCCTGTTTGTGCAGGGCCGCCTGGGCGAGGCCGTCCAGACCCTGGAGGACGTTCTGCGCGAGGCCACCGCACGCGCCGGCCGGCAGTCTGCCGCTGCGGTGCTACCGGTCGGATACCTGGCCGCCATCCGCTATGAATGGAATGACCTGGAGCGGGTCACCGAACTACTGGAGGGGCGGCTCGAGGCGGCGCTGCAATCGTGCTCGCTGGGTCCCCTGGTCGGCTTCTGCGTGACGATGGCGCGGCTGCGGCTGCTGGCCGGACAGCACGACGAAGCCCGCCGGATCATGGAAGACGCGGAAGCTGTTGCCAGGAGCCGCCGGTGGCTGCGCATGCAGGTCGCGTGCAAGGCCGAGGCGATCCGGATCAGTATCCATTCCGGCGACCTGGGCCGCGCCACGCGCATCGGCCACGAACTGGAAGCGCTGGCCGGGCATCGGCCGGCGAGCTTGCAGGGCAGCTATCTGGAGACCTGGCAGCGTTTCCAGGTGGCGCATTGCCGCCTGCTGGTGGCCCGTGGCCGGCCCGCCGAAGCCGTGCCCATCCTGCAGGGCGTGCATGCGGAACTGCGCGCCGCCGGCATGCACTACCTGAGCGCCCAGATCGCGGTGGCGCTGGCGGTGGCACTGCATCGCGCCGGACAGCGCACCACCGCTGCGCAGGCCATGCAGGCGGCCCTGGCGTATGGCCAGGGGAACGGCCTGCGGCGCGTTTTCCTTGATGCCGGACCGGTGGCCTTCGAGATCATTGATGGCCTGCGCCGGAAGCAGGCATTGCCGGGCGAGGTCGAGCCCTGGTATGTGGAAGCGCTCTGCGCTGGATTCAACGGGAAGGCCGGGCCGGCAGATACGCGAGGTGCCGCCGTGGCGGAGCGGGCTGAATACCCGGTCGAACCACTGGCGGCCAGCCGGCTGAGCGCCCGCGAGGTGGAAATCCTGGACTACGTGGCCAGGGGACTGTCCAACAAGGAAATCGCCAGGGCTATCCGGGTTGCCCCGGAAACGGTGAAGTGGCACCTGAAGAATATCTTTGAAAAGCTGAAGGTGAACTCCCGGATCCAGGCTGTTCGTAACGGCCTGGGCCGTGACCTGCCCTGGCCCGCGGAACGAAACGTGCCGCGGGCCAGGCCGCAGGCACGAACTCCGAACCAATCATGACCACGGGCGCGCAAGCGACAAGCAGACCGGTACTGCCCGGGCGGACGGCATTCTCCATGCCCGGGGTCGGCCGTGCGCGTCAGTGGCCGGACGCCGCCGCCGCACCATGGCCGGTTTGTGCCTGGACCAGCCGCGCATCGAAGCCCTGGCGCTCTGCCTGCGCCCGGGGGCTGTTATCGAATCGGGAGCACAGGTACGTGACCAGGAACGCGAACGGGACCGTGAATAGCGCAGGATGATCGTACGGGAAGATCGCTGCGGGATGGCCCAGTACGTTCTTCCACACGGCAGGCGAGAGGATCACCAGCGCCACCGACGACAACAGTCCCGACGCCACGCCCCAGACTGCGCCGCGGCTGGTCAGGCCACGCCAGTACATCGACAGCACCAGCACCGGGAAATTTGCCGATGCTGCCACGTTGAAAGCCAGTGCGACCAGAAATGCCAGGTTTTGCCCCTTGAAGGCGATTCCCAGCAGCACCGCGGCGACGCCGATGACAAGGGTGGCCCGCTTGGTGACGACGATTTCCGCAGTTTCCGTGGCGCTGCCGCGGCGCAGCACATTGGCGTAGATGTCATGCGAAATCGCCGAAGCGCCGGCAAGCGTCAGTCCCGACACCACGGCGAGGATCGTAGCGAAGGCGACGGCCGCCAGGAACCCCAGCAGGAGGTTGCCGCCGGTCGCGCTGGCGAGGTGCATGGCGACCATGTTGCCACCTCCGAGCAGTTTCCCGCCGACCTGGCCCGCTTCGAAGAAGCGGGCGTCGGTGCCGACGATCACGATCGCGGCGAGGCCGATGACGAACATCGCCAGGAACATGTAGCCAATGCAGGTGCTGGCCACCAGCACGCTCTTGCGCGCCTCGCGGGCATTCGGCACCGTGAAGAAGCGCATCAGGATATGCGGCAGCCCCGACAGGCCCAGCACCGTCGCCACGCAAAGGGAGAGCGCGGAGATCGGGTCGGCGAACAGCGTGCCGGGCGCGAGCAGGGCCGGGCCGCTACGGTGAACCTCGACCGCCCGGGCCGCCAGGGTCTCGAAGCTGAAGCCGAAGTGCGCCAGGGACAGCAGCAACAGCAGCGAGCCGCCGAACATCAGCAGCACCGCCTTGATGATCTGGACCCAGGTGGTCGCGACCATGCCGCCCACGGTCACATAGATCATCATCAACGCACCGACCCCGGCCACGGCATAGTCATAGTCGATGCCGAACAGCAACTGCACCAGTTCGCCCGCACCCACCATCTGCACGATCAGATAGAGGAGCACCACCACCAGGCTGCTGCCCGCGGCGATGCAACGGGTGCTGACCGGGTCGAGCCGGTCCGAGATGATGTCCACGAAGGTGAATTTGCCAAGGTTGCGCAGACGCTCGGCCATCAGGAACAGCATGACCGGCCAGCCGATGAAGAAGCCGGCGATATAGAGAAGTCCATCGAAGCCGCGCGCATAGACCAGGCTGACGACGCCGAGCAGCGTGGCGGCCGACATGTAGTCGCCGGCCACGGCCAGTTCGTTCTGCGTGCCGGTGATGCCGCCGCCGGCGGTAAAGAAGTCGCTGGCGGTGCGGGCGCGCGAGGCGGCCCGATACGTGATGCCCAGGGTCAGTGCGACAAAGAGCAGGAACATGGCGATGGCCTGGAGATTCATCGGGCGGCCTCCGACAGGATCTGCTGCACGATCGTCTCGAACAGCCCGTTCGCGCGCCGCACGTAGAACCACGTTGCCACCCATCCCAGCAACACGATGCCGACAGCCAGGACCAGGCCGGGATTCAGCCATGTCCCGGACTGGAGCGGCTGGGACAGCCGCTGCGGCTGCAGCGCGACGGCAAGCATCAGCGCGAGATAGGGAGTGAGGACCAGGGCCAGCAGCCCGCACGACAGGCGGGCGCGACGGCGAACCAGTTCGCCGAACCTGGGATGGCGCCGGATGCGCTCTGTACTGGTGGATTCCTGCATTGCTTGTCTCCTGAAGCTGTATTTCTAGTGACAACGGACCGTCAACGCCAACCTGCCATGCCGGCGTCTGGGCGTGGATCCGGGAAGGGGAAACCTAGAGAGGGGGCGCGGCCTGATACTTTTCGCGCAGCAGGCGCTTGTTGATCTTGCCTACGCTGGTCTTTTCGATTGCGTCGACAAAGAGCACGCGTTCCGGGACCGCGTACTTCGAGATAGCGCCGCGACGCACGAAGTCGCGCAGATGTTCCTGGATCTCGGTGAGTTCGACCGACTGCCCTTGCCGCAGCACGATCAGCGGCAGCGGGCGCTCGCCCCACCGCGTATCCCGGATGCCGATGACGGCGACCTCGCTGACGGCGGCATGACGCGAGATCAGGTCCTCCAGCTCGAGCGACGACACCCACTCGCCGCCGCTCTTGATAACGTCCTTGATACGGTCCGTGACCTGCAGGTAACCGTCGCTGTCGATCGCGCCGATGTCGTTGGTATGCAGGTAGCCGCCGGCCCACAGATGTTCGGACTCGGCCGCATTGCCGAGGTAGCCCTGCGTCAGCCACGGCGCGCGGACCACGATTTCGCCACTGGCCTTGCCGTCGTGCGCGACGTCGCGCATCGCCTCATCGACGATGCGCAGGTCGACCAGCGGAATTGGCAGGCCGGTCTTGGTGCGCACATCGAGTTCGGTGGCGGCATCGCCGCGCAGCGTCGTCTTGACCTGCGACAGGGTCAGGATAGGGCAGGTTTCCGACATGCCATAGCCGGTGAAGACATCGATGCCGCGCTCGAGCGCAGCCTGTGCCAGGCCGCGCGGCAGCGCCGAGCCGCCCACGATGATCTTCAGGCCACTCAGGTCGAACGTCGCCGAATCGGGGTGGGACAGCAGCATGTGCAACAGCGTGGGAACGCCGTGGGAGAACGTGACGCGCTCGTCCCGGACCAGGCGAAGCAGCTGATCCGCGGCGTAGCGCCCCGGATAGACCTGGCGGATGCCGAGCGCGGTCGCCACATAGGGCATGCCCCAGGCGTGCACATGGAACATCGGCGTCAATGGCATATAGACATCGTCGCGATGCACGCGTCCCTGGCTGGGGGCGCTGGCCAGTGCCGCCATGGTCGCAAGCGTATGCAGCACGATCTGCCGATGGCTGAAGTAGACGCCCTTGGGCAAGCCGGTGGTGCCGGTGGTGTAGAAGGTGGTCGCGCGCGCGTTCTCGTCGAAGTCAGGGAAGGCGTAGTCGGGTGGCGAGGCGGCCAGCAGCGCTTCGTACTCCGCCGCGAAACCGTGCGGCAGCGGTGCGCTGTCGATGGCCAGCGTGTCGTCTCCGATCAGCACGAGCTGCTCGAGGGTTTCAAGCTGGTCGCGGATCGCCTCGACCACGGGCAGGAAGTCGGCATGGACCATCAGCAGCCTGACGCCGGCGTGATTCAGCGTGTAGGCGATCTGTTCCGGCGAGAGGCGCACGTTGACCGTCATCAGCACCGCACCCATCATCGGGACGCCGAAATAGGCTTCCAGGTAGCGGTGGCTGTCCCAGTCCATGACCGCGACCGTATCGCCAGGCTCGATGCCCAGCGCTTGCAGGCCACTGGCCAGCTGCCCGACGCGGTGCCGCATGGTCCAGTAGCTGTGGCGCAGCTGACCGCGATAGACGATTTCCTGCTCCGGGTTGGCCGCCAGCGGCGCATGCAGCAACTGCCTGATCAGCAACGGATAGGCATAAGCGGACGGCGTGCGCGCAATGGGGTTGGGTTGTGGCACGGGGAGACTCCTTGATCGCTGTGGCGGTGGCCTTTGCATGCGCGTCTGCCTGGCAGGCTCGCGCCGGGACACCGGATGCCTGGCAGCGTAAGCGCCATGGCACGGCTTTCCAGCCCCCCGAACGGGGAGCTGCGCCGACTGTCGAGCGTGGTGTCCAGCCGGAGCGCCGTGCTGCAAAGCGCGAAGCACTTGCGCGTGCGCGGCCTCCCCGATCGGGTGGCTGGTTTTTGCTCCGCGGTCGCCTAACCTCTGCGTGCCAACCGGAAGCGGCCGACCTGTCAAGTCAGGGAAGCGCGCCGCTTTCGACAACCCGCATCGAAGGAGACTGCAAACATGGCTTCAGCACCCCGTCCCGTCCCCGCTGTCACGGACTCGCCAGTCTTTCCGGACCTGGACGGCAAGGTTGCGCTCGTGACCGGCGCCTTTGGCGGGCTCGGCCGGCACTTCGCGCTGACACTGGCCAATGCGGGTTGTCGCGTCGCGCTTGCTGGCAGGCGCATGGCCGAAGGCGAGCGGCTGATGGATGAAATCCTGGCCAGGGGCGCAGACGGTTGCGTCGTGCGGCTCGACGTATGCGACCCCGATTCCGTTTCCGCCGCGCTGTTCCAGGCCGGGCAGGCGCTGGGCACCGTGGACATCGTCGTCAACAGTGCCGGCATTGCTAGCACCGGGCCCGCGCTGGAGACCAGCGAGCAGGATTGGGCGCGGGTGATTGATACCAACCTGACGGGCGCCTGGCGTGTGGCGCAGTACGCGGCCCGGTACATGCGCGAAGCCGGCCGACCGGGCAGCATCATCAACATTGCTTCCATTCTGGGGCTACGGGTGGCGCAGCAGGTTCCCGCGTACACGGCCGCAAAGGCAGGCCTGATCCACCTGACCCAAGCGCTGGCACTTGAATGGGCGCGCCATGGCATCCGCGTCAACGCACTGGCCCCGGGGTACTTCGCCACTGACATCAATCGCGCCTTCTTCGAGACTGATGGCGGGCAGGCAATGGTCCGGCGGATACCCCAGCGGCGCCTGGGGCAGCCTTCCCAGCTGGACGGCGCCCTGCTGCTGCTGGCATCCGGGGCATCCGACTACATCACCGGTGCGGTGTTGCCCGTCGACGGCGGGCATCTCGTCAGCACGCTGTGACAGCGAAAGGACAGTCCAATGAACGATACGACTCACCGCAACTGGGATGCGCTGGCTCGGCTGCTCCAGGCGCGCGGGCTGATCGACCAGGCGTCGCTGAGCGCGACCCGGCTGACCGGTGGTCAGTCCAACCCGACTTTCCTGGTCGCCTCGGGCGCGCACCGATACGTGCTGCGGATGAAGCCCGCCGGGCAGATCCAGGCCAGGGCGCACGCCATCGACCGCGAGTTTCGCGTCATGCGAGCGCTCCAGGGCAGTGATGTGCCGGTCCCCGCCGTGTACCTGTACAGCGAAGACCTGTCCGTGGCTGGCAGTCCTTTCTACCTGATGGAATACCTGGATGGCAGGGTGATGGTGGAGCAGTCGCTGCCGGGCATGTCGCGCGCCGAGCGCGGTGCCATCTACGCCGAGATGAATCGCGTGATGGCCGCGCTGCATCGCGTCGATGTCCAGGCGGCAGGGCTTGCCGACTACAGCCCGGTCGGCAACTACCTGGCACGCCAGATTGCCGGATGGACGCGCCAGAGCCGCGCCACTGGCGCACTGGCAAGCTCGGCCATGCTGGCACTGATGGGCTGGCTGCCAAGGAACATCCCCGCGGTCGAGGAGACACGTCTCGTCCATGGCGACTTCCGCCTAGACAACCTGGTCTTCCACCCGAGCGAGCCCAGGGTCATCGGGGTGCTGGACTGGGAGTTGTCGGCGCTGGGACATCCGCTGGTCGATCTGGCCTATCACTGCCTGAGCTGGCACATCCCTTCATCGCTGTGGCGCGGCATCGCCGACCTCGACCTGGCCGGCCTCGGGATCCCGGGCGAACAGAGCTACCTGCAGTGGTATGCCGAAGCCAACGGCACCATGGGGATCGAGCACTGGGACTTCTACATCGCCTACAACCTGTTCAGGCTGGCTGCGATCTTGTTCGGTATCGCCGAGCGGGCACGGCAAGGCAACGCCGCCGCTGCGGATGCCGTGGAGACTGGCCGCAAGGCCGGACCGATCGCCGACCTGGGATGGCATTACGCGATGCGCTATGAGGCGATCCGGCAGAAGTATTCACACCTGCGCGTTGGAGTCTGACTTGCCGAGGCTGCCCCGCTGTGGTGGGCATGTTGATCCTCCGTTCACTTCTGAAACATCCCTTTGCCCGATATGGCATCACGACGCACCTGACTACCATCGGTGTAACGCTGCCATGGCATCCGGCACCTGGCACGCACAAACCACAACGGGGCGGGGGGCATGCCATGAAGCGGAAGATCACCGAAGACGTGACGGCGATCCAGGACCGTTATCGCGAGTGGGTAGTGGATGGCGGCAAGGACGCGGCGCGGGCAGAAGCCTTGTTGCATGAACTGAAGGGCTGCCTCGCGGCGTGGTTCGAGGTGCCTGGCGAGCTGGCCGCGCTCAGGCAAGCCAGGGGAAGCGCGGGGCTGGAGTTGACCGTGCTGCGTCCGGAGCGATGACGGCAGCTGCCGGGCCGGGCGGGAGCTGCCACGAAGTGAAGGCTGTCGCTATTGCCACCGCCGGCCCTCACCCCCGCGCCTCTCCCGCAAGCGGGAGAGGGGAGAAAACCCGCAGCGGCATCAACGGACTCGGGCTTTCCAGTTTCCGCTTGTGTACTCCCGCTCCCGCAAGCGTGAGCGGGTTGGGGTGAGGGCGGGAATATCAACGAAGTGAAGGCCGTCGCAATTGCCATCGCCGGCCCGTTCCCCCGGTCTCTCTCCCCATCCCTTGCCTCATCCGCAGTTCCCGTCCGCCACGCACACCCCGTGCACCACCATCTCGCCCATGAAATCCATCGCGTCCCGGTCGGCAATGGCTTCACGCAGCGCGTCCAGCGCGGCATCGTGAGGGTCGCCGGCATTGCCGGCCTGCAGCGGGGTGTCATGCCAGCGCCGCGGGATGGCGGCGGGGTCGATATCGATCCCGGCACCGGCGGCCAGCGCGGCCAGTACGGCGCTCTCCGCTTCGGCCAGGGCTTCGGCTGACAGCGCCCTGGCGCTTGCCGTGCCGAAGCTGTCGAAGGCCTGGCCCGGCGGGCCGCCCGTCAGCTTCCACAGCGCCAGCTCGGTCAGCGGCGTGCAGTTGACGGTGCGTCCGCCCAGCACCACGCCATGCAGCCGCTGGCGGTTCGGTTCGCCTTTTACGAGGCCGCCTTCGCAGCGGACCATCAGCGCGCCGTCCGCCACGCCGGACAGGCGGAACGCGCCGCTGGCATCGGCCGTGGCATGGCGCACCTGCCCGTGCGTGTCGCGCACCTGTACGGTCGCGCCGGCCAGCGCCGCGCCGACGGCCGCGGTGCCGCTCACTTCCTGTGCCGCGTCATCCCCGCATGCCGCGACGGCCGCGGCCCCGCATGCGAGCACGAGGTGGCGCCAATGTCGAAGTTGCTTGCCCATGGTAGCGGTGCTCAGGGAGCGAGGTTGGCCAGCTCGCGGCGCGAGCGGTTGAACAGGCCGCGCGCCAGCGGCGTCGGGCGGAAGTCGACATCGAGCGGCGAGATGGTGATGTACTTCTCCAGGAAGGCCGGCGTTTCGGCTGTCCTGGCCAGCGCGGCCAGTTCGGTGTCCGCCGCGCCGACGTCGATAGAGACGGTGTTGTCGGCATTGCGCTTGTAGGCGGTCGTAAAGGAATCCACGGTGCCGGGCACGGTCAGGCGCACGCCGGCGGGGGGTGCGCCGACCGGATAATTGATGCTGAGCGGGTGGGCCACGGGCAGCAGCGGCTGGCCGGCGGGGCGGCTGGCTTCCAGGGTGGCGACCACGCGGGCCAGGAAGGCGCCGGCCTTCGGGAACGTGGCGATGGTACCCGGAAAGCCGGAGCGGGCCTCGGCGAAGTCCACGCCCACGCTCAGCGCGATGGCGGGCACGCCGCGGCGCGCGGCGAACAGTGCGTTCATTACCGTGCCCGAGTGCGGGATGGAATCCGACAGGTTTTCGCCGAAGTTCGCGCCCGACACCACCAGGTCCGGCGTGATGCCGCTTTCCGGCGCAACGATCTTCAGGCCGATGGCGGTGGCGTCGACCGGCGAGCCGGTGCCGATGTAATCCGGATTGGTACTGTTGAGCGGGCTTCCCGCGACGAAGGTGGGCTTGACCCGGTGCACGCAGAAGGTATCGGCGCTGCCGGCGAGCGGGTCCACCACCAGGCGGGTGCGGCCGTCGGGTGGGGCATAGGCGGCACCCGAGCCGCTCTGGTTGGTGGCGGGGCCGACCGTGATCACTCGGTGGCCGGCGTCCTGCAGGGCCTTGCGCACCGCGGTGATGCCGGGCGCGGCGCAGCCGTCGTCATTGGTCAGCAGGATATTGAGGGCATGGGCCGGGCTGGCGGCGGTTAGTGCCATCGCGGCGATGGCGAAGCCGGCGAGCCGCGGGCGGGCGTGAAGTCTGAGCATGGGTACCTGTCTCCTTTCCTTGTGGGTGATGAACGCAGTGCCCGGCGTGCCGGGCCGCATCGACAGCGTCCTTACGCGACGGGCAAGCCGCGCTCGCGCGCCAGCGTGATCGCGGTGTCCTCGATCATGTCTTCCTGGCCGCCCACCAGCCGTTGCCGGCCAAGCTCGACCAGGATCTCGCGCGCGGGAATGCGGTACTTGGCCTCGGCGCGCTTGGCAAACAGCAGGAACGAGGAATACACGCCGGCATAGCCCAGCGTGAGCGCGTCGCGATCGATGCGGATGGGGTGGTCCATGATCGGCACCACCAGGTCCTCGGCCACGTCGGCAATGCGGAACACGTCGACCCCGGTGTCGATGCCCATGCGCTCGCACACGGCCACCAGCACTTCCATCGGCGTGTTGCCGGCGCCCGCGCCCAGGCCCGCTGCGGCGGCGTCGATGCGGGTGGCGCCGCAGGCGATCGCGGCGAGCGAATTGGCCACGCCCATGGCGAGGTTGTGGTGGCCGTGGAAGCCCAGCTCGGTCTCGGGGCGCAGCGCCTGCCGCACCGCGGTCAGCTTCCCGGTGACATCGTGCGGCAGCATGTGCCCGGCGGAATCGGTGATGTACAGGCAGTTGGCGCCGTAGCTTTCCATCAGCAGCGCCTGCTGCACCAGCGTCTGCACCGGCGCCATGTGCGCCATCATCAGGAAGCCGACGGTATCCATGCCGAGCTTGCGCGCCATGCCGATATGCTGCTCCGAGACATCGGCCTCGGTGCAGTGCGTGGCCACGCGGATGGTCTGCACGCCGATCTCGTGCGCCATGCGCAGGTGGTCGACGGTGCCGATGCCCGGCAGCAGCAGCGCCGAGACGCGCGCCTGCTTCAGCTCGCCCAGCACCGCGCGCAGGTATTCCTCGTCGCTGTGCGCGGGAAAGCCGTAGTTGACCGAGGCGCCGCCCAGGCCATCGCCGTGGGTGACTTCGATCAGCGGCACGCCGGCGGCGTCGAGCCCGCGCGCGATGGTTTTCATCTGTTCCAGCGAGATCTGGTGGCGCTTCGGATGCATGCCGTCGCGCAGGGTCATGTCGTGCAGGGTGATGCGTTGGGCCATGGCCGGGCTCCTCAGGCAGTGGCGGTTTCAGGGCTGCCGGCGCGCATGGCGGCGGCGATGCATTCGGCGGTGCGGGCGGCCGAGGCGGTCATGATGTCGAGGTTGCCGGCGTACTTCGGCAGGTAGTCGCCCAGGCCCTCGACCTCGAGGAAGATCGAGACGCGCTTGCCGTCGAACACCGGCCCGTTCTTCAGCGTGTAGCCGGGCACGTACTTGCGCACCTCGGCGATCATGTCGTGCACCGACGCGGTGATCGCGGCGGCGTCGGGCGCGTCTTCGGTCAGGCAATGGATGGTGTCGCGCATGATCAGTGGCGGCTCGGCGGGGTTGATCACGATGATGGCCTTGCCCTGGCGCGCGCCGCCGACGGCTTCGATCGCGCCCGCGGTGGTGCGCGTGAACTCGTCGATATTGCGGCGCGTGCCGGGCCCGACCGAGCGCGACGACACCGTCGCCACGATCTCGCCATACGCCACCGGCTGCACGCGCGACACGGCATAGACCATCGGGATGGTGGCCTGCCCGCCGCAGGTCACCATGTTCACGTTCATCTCGTTGCTGCCGATATGGGCTTCGAGGTTGACCGGCGGCACGCAGAACGGCCCGATTGCTGCCGGCGTCAGGTCGATCACGCGCACGCCGCGCGCGGTCAGCTTGGCCGAGTGCCCGGCGTGGACGTAGGCCGAGGTGGCATCGAAGGCGATGCGGATATCGTCGGCCTCGAGGTGCGGCAACAGGCCGTCGATGCCGTCGCTGGTGGTCTTCAGCCCCAGTTCGCGCGCACGCGCCAGGCCTTCTGAGGACGGCTCGACGCCGACCATCCAGACCGGTTCGAGGATGTCGCTGCGGCGCAGCTTGTAGAGCAGGTCGGTGCCGATATTGCCGGGCCCGATCAGGGCGCATCGGATCTTGTTCATGGGGTCTCGGATCGCAAGGTCTGACAGTCAGGAGAACACGGCGGCGCAGCCGCCGATGCCGGTGATATGCATGGACAGGCGGTCGCCGGCCTGCACGGGAATCAGCGCCGCCAGCGAGCCAGACAGGATGGTCTCGCCGGCCAGCAGGGGAATGCCGTAGCTGCCCAGGGTGTTGGCCAGCCACGCCACCGCGTCGGCCGGATGGCCCAGCGCGGCGCTGCCCAGTCCGGTGGCGACGCAGTCGCCGTTCTTGTCGAGCGTCATCGCGCAGGCGGCCAGGTCCACGGCATGCGGGCTGACGCGCTCGTCGCCGAGCACATAGACGCCGCACGAGGCGTTGTCGGCGACGGTGTCCTCGATGCGGATGCGCCAGTCGCGAATGCGCGAATCGACGATCTCGAAGCAGGCCGCCACCGACTCGGTGGCGTCGAGGACGTCGTCGCGCGTCACGCCGGGGCCGCGCAGGTCGCGCCGCAGGAAGAAGGCGATCTCGCCCTCGGCGCGCGGCTGGATCAGCGTGGCCGTGGCAATCGGCTGGCCGGCGGCGTAGTGCATGCTTTGCAGCAGGATGCCGAAGTCGGGCTGGTGCACGTCCAGCATCTGCTGCACGGCGGCGCTGGTCACGCCGATCTTCTTGCCGGTGACGCGGTCGCCGGCGGCGAGCCGGTGGGCGATGAAGCCCTGCTGGATGCGATAGGCATCGCTGACATCCAGAGCCAGGCCGCGGCCGCTGAGCGGCGGCACCGGCGTGCGCGTGACCAGCGCCTGGTGGAGTTCGTTGCTGAGCGTGGAGATCAGGTCGGCATTCATGGCGGGAAAAAAGGGGGTCTGCGCGGCCATGGCGGCAGCGCGGCCCGGGACCGGGGTCAGAACGAATACTTGGCGTTGAAGGCGACGTAGTCGCGGTCGGCCAGCGGGCGGTTGACGATGTTGGCGCCGCCGATAAACGCGGCGTAGGTCAGGTTGAGCTCCAGGTTGTTCAGGTACTTGAAGGTCAGCCCGACGCTGGCGCGCTTGTCGCCATAGCCCATCAGCGTGCCGAAGGCGCCGGACACCGCCGACCTGCCGCTGAACTGCTGCGCGTAGGTCAGCGGCACGGTGACGTCCCAGCCGTCGAACACGTTGTTGTAGGTCAGCGACCAGCCCACCTGGAACGCCGCCGAGTTGCGCGTGTTCGACAGCTTGCTGAAGCCCATCACCGGATCCGCGCTGAGCACGTGCAGGTACGAGACTTCGCCCAGCAGCGACTGCGAATCGGCCAGGAAGGTCGGCCCCACCGAATAGATCGCCGACAGCTGGCCCTGCAGCGCCTTGCCGCGCGTGGCGGTGGGCGAGCCGGCCACGTCCACCAGCATCGGCACGCCGTCCTTGTAGCTGACTTCGCCGGCAACGTTGGCGCCCAGCAGCTGCGTGGAGAAGCTGGCGCCGGTCAGGTTGATGCCGCCGAAGAACTTCTGCTGGTATTGCAGCGACGGGAACAGCGAGGTGACGACGCTGGGGTTTTTGTCGTGATAGCGCAGCTGGTACAGCCCGATCTCGGTGTCCTCGAACACGCGGAAGCGCGTGCCGATGCCCCACTGGCCCCAGTCTGAAGGACGGATGTCCGGCCCGCGCGGAATGCGGAAGCCCGGGCCGATGATGAACTCGGCGCCCGGGCCGACCACGTCGCTGGTGCTGAAGTAGCTGCCCGGCGCATAGATCTGGTTCGGCTTGTAGGTGAACTGGTAATAGCCCATCACGCTGAAGGTCGGCGTGACCTGCAGCTGCAGCGAGGCCTGCGGCACCGGCAGCAGGATGTCCTTGACCTCGGCGCCGGGCACGAAGGCCTTGGTCGCATCCGCGGGGCCCTGCGCGCCGGCGATATTGGCGAAGAACAGGCTTTCGCCCCAGGCCACCACCTGGTTGCCCAGCTTGAAGCTCAGCTGCGTGTTGCCGATCGGCGTGGCGCCGTAGACGTAGGCATCGAGCAGCTGCGCCCGGTGCTCGTGGTAGTCCTGCGCGGAGGCGGTGAACTGGTTGAACGGGCCGCTGTGGTTGACCGTGAACGGCGCGTTGTTGGAATTGGTGCCGCGGTAGGCCCAGTCATAGAACACGCTGCCGCGCAGCAGCGCGCCGAAGGCGTTGTGCTTGAGATGGGCTTCGCCCAGCAGCGAGACGCGGTTGGCGGTCAGGTCGCCGCGCCTGAAGTTGCGGTCGCCGTCGTCGCCGTTGATATTGGCAGGGCTCAGCAGCGCATTGCTCTGCTGGCCGGTGCGCAGCGCCGCGCCGTAGGAGGCGGTGACGCTGTAGTCGAGCTTGGTGTCGTTGCCGAAGTCGATGGTGTCGCCGGCTTGCGCGGGCTGCGCAAGCAGCGCGGCCAGCGCCGCCAGGGCCGCCGCCGCGGCGATGGGCCGCAGCCGGTTGCGGCGCTGCAGTGGCCCGCGTGGTGGTTGATGCATGGTGGTCTCCCCGTGGAATCGGTGTTGGTTCATTGCCTGGCACTTCGATCGGCGCTCGCCTGGACGAGAAGCGTAGAGAGGGGGAGCCACGCACAAATCGGCAGAACGGACTAGGCGCTTACCCTACGCGCAGCGGCTCAGGTGCGGCTCAGGTGCGATTGACCGAGGCCGCGTCGAGAAAGGCCGGCCGCTCGCCGCCACCGTCGATGACGAGATTGGCGCCGCTCACGTACGAGGCCTGCGGCGACGCCAGGAACAGGCAGGCGGCGGCGATGTCGTCCGGCAGCGCCAGCCGCCCCAGCGGCACCGTCGCCGCCATGCTGCGCAAGGCCGCCGGGTCGCCGTAGTGCTGCTGCTGCGAGGTCTCGGTCAGCACCATGCCCGGGCTGACCGCGGCCACGCGCACGCGCGGCGCCCATTCCACCGCGAGCGTGCGCACCGCGTTGAGGATGCCGGCCTTGGCGGCGCCGTAGGCCGCGGTGCCGGGCGACGGACGCAGCGCACTGACGCTGCCGACGAACAGCTGCGTGCCGCCGCCGGCTTGCTGCTGCATGCGCGCATTGCAGCGCTGGGCCAGCTGCAGCGGCGCCACCAGGTTGAGCCGGATCACCGACTCCAGCAGCCGCGGCGAGGCATCGGCGACCAGCGCGAACGGCGCGCCGCCGGCGTTGTGGACCACCACGTCCAGCGTCGGGCTGGCCTGCGCGATCTGCGCCAGCATGGCGTCGGCCTGTTCCAGGTCGCGGATGTCCGCGGCAATGAAGTGCGCGCTGCGACCATCCGCGGCCGGCACTTCGCTGTTGTCGGTGGGCGCGGTGCGGCCGCACACGAACACCTGCGCGCCGGCGCGCAGGAAGGCCGCGCTGATGGCGCGGCCGATGCCGCGCATGCCGCCGGTGACCAGCACGGTCCGGCCGGTGTAATCAAATCCTGCGAATCCTGTCATGGGCTTGCCCCGTCTGATGCATGGAGCGCCCATCGTAGGAGAAGTGGCGCGGCGGCTCGTAGTCCGAATGAACGATGCCCGCGGCCATGGCGCTGCGCAAGATGCTGGGCAAACCAAGGGAGACGCCCTCATGTCCGCTAGCTCGCAGCACACGTCCTCGACACCCGCCGCCACCGCCTCGCTCCACCCCGGCCTGCCGGTGGGGCGCTTCGTCACCACCGCCAGGGGCCTGCGCCTGCACTGCCTGGATGCCGGCGCCGGCGAGCCGGTGGTCTTTATCCATGGCAGCGGACCGGGTGCGAGCGGGCACAGCAACTTCCGCCACAACGTGCCGGCGTTTGCCGCGGCGGGCTTCCGCACCGTGGTGGTGGACCTGCCGGGCTACGGGCTGTCGTCCAAGCCGGACGATGTCGAATACACGCTGGACTTCTTCGTCGCCGCGCTGCGCGAGCAACTGCTGTCTCTGGAACTGCCGCGCTGCGTGCTGGTGGGCAATTCGCTGGGCGGCGCGATCGCGCTGCAATACGCGCTGGATTACCCCGAGCATGTCAGCCGCCTGGTGATGATGGCGCCAGGCGGCGTGGAAGAGCGCGAGACCTATTTCGAGATGCCAGGGATCCAGCGCATGGTGTCGCTGTTCACCGGCGGCCACATGAACCCCGACACCATGCGCCAGCTGCTGCAATTGCTGGTGCACGACGCCGGCCTGGTCACCGACGCGCTGGTCGACGAGCGCATGGCGGTGTGCCGCGAGCAGCCGCGCGAGGTGCTGGCCACCATGAAGGTACCCAACCTGACCGCGCGGCTGGGCGAGATCCGCTGCCCGGTGCTGGGCTTCTGGGGCACCGAGGACCAGTTCAATCCCGCCTCGGGCGCGGCGAAGTTCCTGAGCGGCTGCGCCGACGCGCGCTTTGTCATGATCAACCGCTGCGGCCATTGGGTGATGGTCGAGCACGCGGCGTATTTCAACCGCGAATGCCTGGGCTTCCTCGCCGACACCGCCCCGGGCGGCGCGGCATAATCGGCTGCGCCCACCAGATAAACACCAAGGAGACCTCATGGAATACCCGTATGACCTGTTCGGCCTGCGTGGCAAGGTGGCGGCCATCACCGGGGCCGCGCGCGGCATCGGCGCCGAGACCGCGCGCATGCTCGCGGCCTCCGGTGCCAGGGTGGCCGTGCTCGATGTGCTGGAGGCCGACGGCAGGGCGACCGCCGCGGCGATCTGCGCGGCCGGCGGCGAGGCCGCGTTCTGGCCGCTCGACGTCACCCGCGAAGACGAGGTGGCGCGCGTGTTCACCGAGATCGCCGAGCGCTTCGGCGGACTTGGCATCCTGGTCAACAACGCCGGCATCGAGGGGCCCAATGCGCCCACCCATGAAGTGGCGCTGGAGCAATGGCAGCAGGTGATGGCGGTGAACGTGACCGGCACCTTCCTGTGCACCAAGCACGCCATCGCGCACATGGAGCGCGCCGGCGGCGGCGCCATCGTCAACGTGTCGTCGATGTACGGCATCGCCGGCGGGCCGGACGTGCCGCCTTATCACGCGTCGAAGGCGGCGGTGCGGATGATGGCCAAGACCGACGCGCTGCTGTACGCCGGCAAGAACATCCGCGCCAATTCGATCCATCCCGGCTTTATCCGCACGCCGATGCTGGAACACGTGGCCCAGGCCTCGGGGCAGGGCGAGGGGCTGTTCGACTACCTGGGCAGCCTCACGCCCGCGGGCAAGGTCGGACAGCCGCGCGACATCGCGGCCGGCATCCTCTACCTGGTGTCCGACGCGGGACGCTACGTCACCGGCGCCGAGCTGGTGATCGACGGCGGCTACACCGCACGCTGAAACCCACGAGCCGGAGCATTCCATGTCCCAGGGCCCCAATCCCCATCCCGACAGCGCCGCCATGAAGGCGACGCTGCTCGCCTATGTCGAGCGCTTCAATGCCGCCGACGCGCACGGCGTTGCCGCCCTCTACGCCGACGACGCCACCGTGGAAGACCCGGTCGGCGCGCAGCCGGTCACCGGCAAGCCCGCCATCCTGGCGTTCTACCAGCACGCCACCGCGCTGGGCGCGCGGCTGGAGGTGGTGGCGCCGCCGCGCGGCTCGCACGGCAACGCCGCCGCGCTGACCTTCGCCGTGCATGCGCGGCTGGAAGGGCGGCCGGCGCGCATCGACGTGACCGACATCATGAGCTTCGGCGAAGACGGCCGCATCCGCAGCATGCGCGCCCACTGGGGCCCGGACGACGTCCACTTCGTGTAAGCGCGCCGCGCCGATGGCCCGCCACACCCGCGAGGATGCCGCCGTCACGCGCGCGCGCATCCTGGCCAGCGCGCAGCAGCTGATCCGCCACCGTGGCCTGCACTGCGTCACCGTCGACGACGTGGCGCGCGCCATCGGCATGACGCGCGGCGCCGTCTACGGACACTTCCGCTCCCGCGCCGAGCTGCTGGGCGCGCTGCTGTGCTGCGCCGAAGCGGATTTCGCCGCGCGGCTCGCGCCGCTGGCGCAGGGTGGCGCCGGCGCGCAGGCATTGGAGCAGGCGTTGCAGGCCTTCCTGCGCGGCGATGAGCTCGCGCGCCATGCCAGCCTGATCGCGGCGCTGCTGCAGCACAAGTGCGGCGAAGCCTGCGAGCTGTGTCCGCTGCGCGAGCGTGTGCTGCGCGGCGTGGAATCGCTGCGCGTTACCTTCGCCATGCTGTTGCCCAGCCCGGACCTGGCCGGCCTGCTGGTGGCGCACCTGTGGGGCCTGCTGGGCGCGCATGCCATGCACCTGGCGCCGTCCGGCCTGTCCGGCAGCGCCGCGGCGCTGGCCCGGCTGTACCAGGGCCATGCGCCGCTGTCCGACGCGCGCGCTTGCTGTCGGTCCGGCGCCACTTCCGACCCCGCGCTGATGCGGGATACCCCTTAGTCTGCTCGGACGAAGAGTTCCGGGCCGCCGCTGACTACGATGCTCTCAATAGCCCGGATAAAAGCAGGGCAAGCGGAGGAGACAGCGATGAAGCGGCTCGGATTGCGTTGGGTGGCAGGCCTGGTCGGGGCTGGCGCCGCCATGGGGGTGGCCTGGGGGCTGGCGGTGGATGCCAGGCAGGACGAGCGGCCCGCGGTGACGCTGCCAGCCGCGGCAGCTGCGCTGGAACGCTGCGACGACGCCTGCGTGCGCAGCCGCGGCGCCGCGGCGCTGGTGGTGCTGAGCCAGCGCCCGCCGCAGTAACGCAATGCATATCGACCGGCCCGGGCTCCGGGCCGGTCAGGCGCCGCCGGCTCAGCTGCGGCCGGCCTGCCGCTGCGCCTGCAGCGCTTCCGCGCGCGCCTTGACGTCGCGTGCCACCTGGTCGAAGCCCTGCTTCACCCAGGCACCGTGCTCGCACATGATGGTCTCGGCATTCAGGCCCAGGAACAGGTCGGTGGTGAAGTAGCGGGTCCGTCCCGGGCCGATCGCCTCCAGGTACTGGTCGCGCCGCGCGGCGTCCTTGTTCGTTTCGGTCGGGCGCTGCTCCCACGACAGCAGCCGCTCCGGTTCCCACGCCACCAGGTATTCATTGACCGGGATCACCTGGTCAGTGCCGGGAATGCGCACCTGCATGTGCACCATGTCGCCGAGCCGCCCGGTGGTTTCCAGCCCGGGACAGAACGTATTCCATTCGCGGTAGCGCGCAAAGTCGGTCAGTACCTCCCACACCAGCGCTGCCGGTGCATCGATCTCCACCCGGATCGACGTCACCAGATTCTCTGCCTTGGCCATGGTCTCCTCCTTCATCAAAAGTCATTGGGAAGGGAAACACTAGAGCCACCCGCCGAGGCCTCGCATACCCCGAACGGACCAGTCCGGGTGGACGAAGGCGGCGCCGTCGCGGTGATGCACATTGAGCCTCGGCCCCGCGCCAACGCGGTCCGGCGGCGGCGATGCGCGGCGGGGCCGCAATCTCCATCTGCTGTGAGCTTGGTGCCGGCCATCGGTGATGGCCGGTTTTTTTTTGTTCTTCGAAGGATTCCGGGGATGATGTGGATGCGCAGGGAGTGATGCGGTTGACTTCGTTGATGCGCCGGCCCTCACCCCCGCCCCTCTCCCGCACGCGCGCGGGAGAGGGGAGAAAACCAGCGGAAGAGAAAATCCTTTGCGCTCGCCCGCGACAACGCGTGCGAGCGCAGCGAGGCACTCCGTGCCAGAGCAGTAGACCTGAGATAGGGAGCGCGCGCAGCGCAGCCGAAGGCGTCCCACCAATAACGGCCTTAGCAGGCGGCCACCGACCTAAGGTCGGGTTCGTCCATCCGCCCCCGAACGCCAGGCACCTCCAGGTAGCGTCAGCAGGTCGGAACCACCAGCCGCCTCACCGCAAGTCACCACCGCTCGAACCACCAACGCCGCCTTAGCCAGCCGCTCAGGCGACGCGTTTCTTGCCTACTTCTTGTCGCTCGGACAAGAAGTAGGTCGCCGGCTACGCCGGCGAAACAGCCACGCCCGCCAAGCACGACAAATGACCCACACCGTAGCAACCCTCTGCACGGAACCGACCATCCCATCAGGCCACAGCGCGACCATCGTAGGCAAGATAGTCAGTGTATCCCTCAGCCCCGCCCCCGTAGTGAAGCGCGCGCACCGACGCCGCCAGCGGCCAATCGTTCCGCAGCCGTGCGACGAGATCAGGGTTGGCAATGAACGGCTCGCCGAATGCCGCCATGTCGATGCGGCCAGCGGCGATCAAGGCTTCGGCGCGCGCGCGCGTCATGCCTCCGGCAAGGATCAGCACGCCCTTGAAGCGGCGGCGGAAGCTGGCGAGGAAATCCTCCGGCATGGCCGAGCTGCCGCGCGTGCTCTGGTCCATCAGGTGCACGTAAGCGATATTGCGACGGGACAGTTCGTCGGCGAGATGGAGATACGTGTCCTCGAGCCCGGCGTAGTGGCCCATGTCGCCGAGGCCGCCATAGGGAGACAGCCGGATGGCCGTGCGCTGCGCACCGATGCGCGCCGCCACCGCATCGATGGCGGCCAGGGCGAAGCAAGTGCGGCTTGCCAGCGTGTCGCCGCGGAACTCATCGGTGCGGTCGTTCACGGTCGGGTTCAGGAACTGTTCGATCAGGTAGCCATTGGCACCATGCAGCTCGACCCCGTCGAAGCCGGCCTCGACCGCATTGGCCGCCGCTTCGGCGAAATCGGCGATGACCCCATAGACCTCCCCGGTCGTCAGTGCGCGGGGCACGGAGACATCGACCGCACCCGGCGTGCCGTCGGCGGTATAGCCCCAGGCCTTGGTGTCCTTCGCGAGCTGGCTGGTGGCACTGACCGGCTGGATGCCGCCGGGCTGGATCGACACATGGCTCACGCGGCCGACATGCCAGAGCTGGGTGAAGATGGTGCCGCCCTTCGCATGGACGGCATTGGTGACCTTGCGCCAGCCTTGCACCTGTTGCGGGGTGTAAAGGCCGGGGTTGAACAGGAAGCCCTGTGCGCTGGGAGAGATCACCGTACCTTCGGTCACGATCAGCCCGGCGTCGGCGCGTTGGCTGTAATAGAGCGCGTTGAGATCGTTGGGCACCCCGTCCGGGTTGCGGGAACGGGTCAGCGGTGCCATGGCGATGCGGTTGGCGAGCTGGCGCTCGCCCAGGGTGAAGGGCTTGAACAGTAGACTCATTGGAGGACCTTGTTTGCGCAGGCCATGGCCATGGGGTACGTGGCCGCCGGCATGAATCGTTCTTGAATGGAGCGCAGTTTGCGCGCTTCATCCTTGTTGAGTAAGCCTGGTATCGGTCAAAGACTTTTGAGTTGGTTTCAAAAGTAAGAGATCCTCAGGCTGGGCCGTGGAGCGCACGGCGGCATCGTCAGGCGCGCTCGCGGCACCAGCAGCGTTTCATCGCGGACACATACCTGGGTCATCCATCGAGCCGATTTTCCATTCCCTTTCCGCCAACTAGATTGGGTGCATCGATGGCACCTTCGCGGCCGTCGACCTTTATGACCGCAGAGTCGGAGGAAGGGGAGCCCATGAAAAACGCCCACATCAGAATGGCCGCCGTGCCATTCGCCTGCCTTGTCATCATGCTCGCCGGCTGCGGCGGTGGCGGAGGGGGCGAATCGGCCTCTACCAGCGCCACCGCAAGCCCGGGCACTTCGACAGGCACGTCGCCAGGCACGTCGCCCGCACCTGCCGCGCCGACGTCGCCCGCACCGGCCGCGGCGACCACCAGTGCCATGCTGTCCGGCACCACCGATCCGGGGCCCGAGATCGGCAAGGACGGGGACTACTACCTGAACACCGTGACCTGGATGATGTTCGGGCCCAAGGCCAATGGCGTGTGGCCCGCGGGGGTTTCGCTGGCAGGCCCCGGCGGCAATACCGGTGCGGCGGGGAACACCATCCTGTCCGGCTCGGTCGATCCGACCGACAGCGTCGGCAACAACGGCGATTACTACATCAACACCTCGACCTCGACGCTGTTCGGCCCCAAGGCGAACGGCACCTGGCCCGCCGGCGTGCCGCTCGGCGGCACCACCGGCACGCCGCCACCGGGCGGTGGCGCGGTGCTGACCGGCGCCGGCGCGCCCGACAACAGCCTCGGCAACAACGGCGACTACTACCTCGACACCAGCACCTGGACGCTGTACGGGCCGAAGGCGGATGGCGTGTGGCCGGCAGGGGTCACGCTGAGCGGCGGGTCGGGCAGCGGCGGTACGGGCGGCACCGGCGGCACGGGTGGCACCACGGTCGGCAATGGCGGCCACGTCCTGTACGGCAGCGGCGCGCCGACCGACGACATCGGCGAGAACGGCGACTTCTATTTCGATACCACCACGTGGACGATGTACGGTCCCAAGCAGGACGGCAAATGGCCAGCCACGGGCGTGACCATGGCCAACGGCACTGTCTACAACGGCAACTTCAACGTGCCGGATACGCTCAGCCGCGGCCGCTATGCCATGACCGGCGCCGGCGGGGCGGTGCCGCTGCCGTCGGACTTCGGGGTCGTGATTCCCTACGATTGCACCCGCGTCGCGCTTACGGCCAGCACGCTCGGCAAGGTGCAGGGCACGCTCGACATCTCGGTGCACAAGGTGAGCGGTTCCGGGGCTTCGGTCGTGCTGGCACCGATGAATGACCTGAGCTGCAAGATCACCAATGGCCAGCAGCACTGCAGCAAGGAGGTGCCGGCCGGGGCGGTCACCCATGGCGACAAGCTCCAGGTCCAGGTCGACAACAACCAGGCTACCGACTGGGGCGGCCTTGCCGTCAACCTCGCCTGCATCAAGTAGGCGGGACGGGCGGCAGGGGCAGGTCTCCTGCCGCCCGCTATCGCGCAGACCGCAGGCGGCGTGAAGCCGGTGAAGGCGTGGGCAGGTCGCGCCATGCCGGACGGGGGGATCACGCCAACCCTGCATTCCACACTGCGCCCGGGCAGCGAAGCATGCTTCGCCCGAGCCCTCACTCCAGGCCGGCCCCGCGCGAAGCGCGGTTCGCCGCCGGTCGCGGAGGACTTTCCGGATATCTCGCCTTTTCAGGGACTTAGACGTTCCGTGCGGGCTGGCACGCCGCGTGCACAAGATGGGCACGCGAGTTCCGCTGCGGCTCGCCAACCTAACCTGAAAGGAGCTGCAAATGCACGATATCGGGACTTCCAGGCCGGGCGGCTGGGGCACCGGCTACAACGAGCTCGAGCAGGAGCTGGCCTCGGAGCTGATGGAGGCCGGCGAGCTGGGCCAGGAACTCGGCGGCATGGCGACGGAGTTCGAAGGCGAATTCGAGGGCGAGGGGGAATTCGAGAACGAGTTCGAGCAAGAGGTCTCCGGCGAGATGCAGGAGATGGAACTGGCGGCCGAGCTGCTGGCCGTCAACAGCGAACAGGAAATGGAGCAGTTCCTGGGCGGCCTGGTGCGTTCGGTGGGACGCGCCGCCAGCAGCTTTGCCAGGTCGTCGGCGGGCAAGGCGCTGGGCGGCATCCTGCGTTCGGCGGCCAAGGCGGCGCTGCCGGTGGTGGGCAGCGCGCTCGGCAACCTGGTGGTGCCGGGCGCGGGTGGCGCGATCGGCGGCAAGCTCGCCAGCATGGCCGGCAGCGCGCTTGGCCTCGAGCTGGAGGGGCTGAGCAACGAGGACCGCGAGTTCGAGGTGGCGCGCCGCGTGGTGCGCATCGGCCAGCAGGCAACCCGCAACCTGCTGACCATGCCGCGCAACGTGCCGCCGTCGCGGGCCGCGCGCGCGGCGTTCCTGCAGGCCGCGCGCCAGGTGGCGCCGGGGCTGCTGCCCGCCATGCGCACGATTTCGCAGAACGGCGTGGCGGCGGCGCGGCAGATGGGCACGGCGCCGATCTTCGGGCCGGCGGCCAGCGGTGCCGCCGCGGCGCAGCCCGTGGCCGGCCTCGCCGCCGCGGTACGCGCACCGTATGCGGGCTACGCCAACGGCGGCGCGGGGTCGTGCCCGTCGTGCGGCAATGGCGCCGCGCAAGGCGGCCTGGGCGCGGCGGCGCTGCCGATGGGCGGGCAGTGGCGGCGCTCGCGCAACGGGCGCGCGCTGATCCTGTACCTGGCACCGCCACGGCCGATGTTCTGAACCGCTCCCGCTCGCTCCCGACATTCGCGCTACGACTCCGAGGCCGCCGTCATGAACGCTTGCGCCAACGCCCTGCGGTTGCTGGAACAGGAGGTGCTCGGCATCCGCGCCCGCCTGGACGCGCAGCTGCCCTATGCGCTGCAGATGCCGATGGTTCCCGCCGCCAATATCAGCGACGAGGCCATGGGTGCCATCGAGCGCCATATGCAGGCGGCGCGGCACCAGCTGCGGCGGCGCATTGCGCGCTTGCTCGGCGCGCTGCGACACGCGCGGCCCGAGCCCGCCGCGGTGGCGCGCGCACAGCGGCGCTATGCCATGCTCAAGCTGTATTTCCACGCCGCGCTGACGCATTTCGAGATCTTTGCCGAGGTGCTGACGCAACGCAGCCAGCATGGCACCGGGGTCTGGCTGGCGGGGCTGGACGTGGCCGCGCGCGACGGGCTGCGGCAGCCCGGCGTGGCCATCGACTTGCCGCAGGTGATCTGCTATGTCGAGCGCGGCCATGGCGGCGCGATCCGGCGGGCGCGCACGCGCTTGCCCGGCGGCGGCGCCAATCCGGTGGCGGTGATCCGCATGCCGCGCGAGCGCATGGTCGGCACCGGCCTGGCGGCGTCGCTGTTCCACGAGGTGGGGCACCAGGCGGCGGCGCTGCTGGACCTGGCCAATGCATACCGCCGTGCCGCCGCGGGCGACGGCCAGCGCGGGCTGCGGCTGGTGTCCGGCGGCACCGGGGCGATGGCTGCGGCAACAGCTGCGGCCACGGCTGCGGCGCCGGCGCCGCCGCAGGTCTGGCGCGCCTGGGAGCGCTGGATCAGCGAGATCGTCGCCGACCTGTGGGCGGTGTCGCGGGTGGGCATTGCCGCAACCTGCGGGCTGATGAGCGTGGTGAGCCTGCCGCGCGCGTTCGTGCTGCGCATCAACCTCGACGACCCGCATCCGGCGCCGTGGATCCGCGTCAAGCTGTCGGTGGCGATGGGGCGGGCGTTGTATCCGCATCCGCAATGGGATGCGCTCGAGCAGGTGTGGGAACGGCTCTACCCGCGCTGGCAGATGAGTGCCGCGCAACGGCGTGCGTTCGCGCAGCTGGACCAGTCGATTCCGGCGTTCGTGGCCAGGCTGCTCGCATTGCGCGCGCCGCGTCTGGGCGGACGCACGCTGGGGCAGGCGCTGCGGCTGCCCGGTCGCGATCCCGCCAACCTGTTGCGGCTCTGGCGCCTGGTGCGGTCGCGCCCGCACCAGTACCTGGCCGATACCCCGACGCTGGCGTTCGCGGTGCTGGGGCAGGCCCGCTACAGCGGCCTGCTGGCGCCAGACGTCGAGTTGCGCACCATCTCGGCCTTGCTGCAGCGCTGGGCACTGGCCGGCTATCTGCCCTGGAGCGCCGGCAGCGCGCAGCTGAGCGAGGCGCTCAACCAACGACGGCAGCCGCTGCGCATGGCGGTCGCGGCCTACGCGTGATTTGCTGAAGGAGAACGTGATGAACACGAACACGGAGTCGGGTCGCGTGGAGTACGCGCTGGTGCCGACGGGCAATACCGACGGTGACTGGCACTATGACTTCACCAAGCTGGCCGAAGGCCAGAAATACCTGAAGCTGGCGGTGTACGCCCGCGAAGGCGAGCCGCGCGAGATGGAGCAGCTGCGCCTCAAGCCCGGCAGCGAGACCAGGCTGGAGATCCGCGTCGGGCCATCCGAAGCCTGGAGCGCCAGGGAAGACGGGCTGCCCGCGGCCCTCGCAGAGGTGGCGCGCACCATGCGCAAGCTGGCGGGGCTGGGCATTCCGGAGGACAGGCTGTTCGCCGCCGCGGCGGAGCTGGGCGCCCGGCGCGCGGTCACCGTGGCAGGCCGGCTGAAGGCGCCCCCGCACCCTGACACCGGCGAGGACGCCGAGCCGCACAGCGACGATACCAGCGCCGCCGGCTTCGACCCGATCGGGGCGCGTTCCGGCCCGGTCGGGGCGAAGGATTACCGCGAGCCGGCGATCAGCCTCAAGCGCACCTCGCGCGACCTGACCGCGGACTGGGCGCTGTGGCTGCTGATCAAGCGCAACGCCGACATGCTGAGCTGGGACAACTACGCGCGCCAGGTGGACCTGCTGTTCTTCGGCGCCAGCCCCCTGCCGGCGCGCGCGGGCGCACCCGGCGGCCCGGCGCTGTACGACGAAGCCGCGCGGCTGAGCCGGCGCCGCTTCCTGCCGTTCTCGGACACCGATGCCTATCGCGCGCTGAAGGTGGCCACCGAGGCCTTCGTGGTGACGTGGGGCGCCGTGGTGCCGTCCGCGCGCGACAGCGGCACCATCGCCCGGCTGCTCAGGACCGACGCCGCCGCGATCCATCTGGCCAATGACCGGCTCGGGCTGAACCTGGAGCCGGCACAGGTGGAGGAGATCGCCGGCCAGTATTTCGGCAAGGGCGCGTCGCCGACGCTGCCCTACCTGGAGCGCGTGGTGCAGGGCCTGCACGGCACCGACGCGGGGCGCACCGTCGACGACATGCGCGAAGCCATCGCGCGCTCCGGTGCGGCGGAGCATCCCGCCGCGCATGCCGCGACGCATCCCGCCGAGCCGCTGTCGAGCTCGCGCGAACTGGTGCCGCGCGACGACGGCCCGTGCGGCGACGGCTGCCTGTGGCTGCAGCACTGGAACAACGACATCTCGGCCAAGCTGAGCGCGCCGCCGCTGATCGAACTGATCTGGAGCTACTGGATGGAGGAGCTGCAGCTGGTGCAGACCATGAACGCGATCTCGCGCCGCTTCCAGAATCTCTCCGGCGGGCCCAGGGATCCGCTCAACCAGCTCGAGCTCGATCCGCTGCGGCCGGTGAGCAACATCATCTGGGGCTGGGTACAGGATGAGCAGCATCGCCTGCCGATCGAGCGGCGCGCGGCCGAGTACCTGCACGAGTATGGCTTCCGCCTGTTTGGCCGCGCGGTGCCGCGCATCCAGCCGGCCGACAGCCGCAGCAAGTTCCTGGGCGCGTTCCATACGCTGCTGAACCTGTGCGTGCCGTTCTTCCGGCAGGCCGACGATACCACCGTGGTGCCCGATGGCTTCCCGCTGCTGAACGCGCTGCGCGAGGTGCACCTGATCCTGTCCGAGGGCGCGCACAACCAGTTCGGCGACCTGCCGACCACCTCGCGCATCGAGATGATGATGCAGCAGTGGATCCTGGCGCGGCCGGAATTCCGCGAGTTTCTGCCGCGGCGCTCGATGATCGCGTATCCCGAGCCGTGGATGCACTCGGTGGAAAGCATGCGCAAGCTGCAGGGGTGGGGCGATACCAATACCTACCAGTTCTGGCAGCTCGCCACCACCGGCGAACAGATCGTGTCATCGATCCGCTGGAGCGACTGGAATTCGGTCACCGATCCGTCCAACGCGGCGAACTGGGCGGCGTATTTCCGCCCCGAGATCCAGACCTATATCCATTCATACCGGGCCGTCACCGGCGTGGACATCGGCGCCGAGCCGGTCGACGTGCAGGTGCCGGGCATGCACCTGCTGCGCCGGCTGCAAGAACACCGCGGCGCGCGTGTGGCCTGAAGCACCGCGGCGGGTGGCCGGGGCGGCCGGAGCGGCAGGCTCGGCGCCGTGCCACGGGGGCAGGGCAAGAGGAGGGGCAGGCGGCCATGATCGATTTCGCGTCGGCGCTGTACCTGGGCATGTCGCATCCCGCCGCGCAACTGGGCGGCTATGCGGCGCTCACCACCGGCACGCCCGCCGCGCTGTCGGTGTCGCCGCTGGCCGGCACGCTGGCGGCGCGGGCGGCGGCGCTGCAGGGTTGCGAGGTTGGCCTGGCGGGGCCGTCGACGCTGCACCTGTCGCTCGACCTGTTCGACCGGCTCGGCCGCACCCATGCGCTGGTGGCCGACGACACCCTCTATCCGGTGATGCGCTGGGGGCTCGAGCGGGTGCGCGGGCTCGGTGTCCCGGTCACGCTGTTCCGCCATGCCGACCTGGCCGACCTGGCGCGGCGACTGCGCCAGGCCAGCGGCACCCGTCCGCCCGCGGTGGTGACCGACGGCACCCGCCGCGAAGGCGCGCCGGTGGCGCTGCGCCGCTATCTGGCGCTGGTGCGCGAGCGTGGCGGGCTGGTGGTGGTCGACCATACGCAGCTGCTGGGACTGGCCGGCGCGCATCCCGGTCCGGGACATCCGTGGGGCAGCGGCGGTGGCGGGCTGCTGCGCTACGCGGGCCTGGCGCCCGCCGAGCCGGTGCTGCTGCTGGCATCGTGGGCCAAGGCCTTCGGCGCGCCGCTGGCCACGCTGTGCGGTCCCGCGGCGCTGGTGGGCGAGATCGCCCGCGACGGACCGACCCAGGCCCATTGCAGCGCTGCCTCGCAGGCCGCGCTGCTGGCAGGCCTGAACGCGCTGGCGCGCAACGGCCGCGACGGCGACGCGCTGCGAGCGGCGCTGCTCGAGCGCGTGCGGCGCCTGCGGCGGGGTTTGCGCTGGCTGGCGCAGCAGCGCTTGCCGGACCTGCAGATCAGCGTGCCGCTGCACCCCATGCAGCAGTTGCGGCTGGGCTCTGCCGGGCGCACGCGCGCGCTGCACGCGGGGCTGGGCGCGGCGGGCTTCCGCACCGCGTTGCTGCGCCAGGCCGAAGGGCGCTGCGCGGTGGCGGTGGTGGTGCGCGCCAGCCATGCGCCGCAAGAGATTGACGGCCTGCTGGCGGCGCTGGCCGCGCTGGCGGGCCAGCCGGCCGTGACGCGCGGGCGCGCGCCGCCGGCCTATCGGGAGAGCCTCCATGTTCAAGACTGCGGAAGGTGAAACACTGGAACTGGCGCCATGGCGCATGCGCCGGCTGCTGCGGCTGTTGGCGGAGGTGCGCCGCTACCCGGCCGGCGCGCCGCCGCAGGCGCTGCTGACCGACCTGCGCCAGCTGGTGGCGCGCGCACGGCGTGTCGGTACGCCCTCGCGCCGCGGCACGGCCCGGTACGAGAGCCGGCTGGACAGCGGCGGCGCGTGCTGCCGCGCCTGCCTGCTGGCGCGGCGGCAGGCGGGGCGCCTGTCGCTGGTGGGGCTCAGCCTGGACCGGTGGCGCGCGCCGGCCAGCCGATACGAGAGCGAGCCAGCGCTTGCCGAACTGGCGTTCGAGTCCGCGCCGAAATCCGCCAACGTGACGCTGCAATGGCGGCGCTGGCCGAGCCTGGACGCCGCCGCGCGCGCCACGCGCGGTGGTGGCGTCTACCTGTTCCAGCGCGGCGCGACGCCGGTCTATGTCGGCACGGCAGCGAGCCTGCCGGCGCGGCTGGGCGTGCATGGCTGGTACCACGCGCGCCAGGGCAGCGCGCGCGCCGGTGCCTCGTGCCCGTGCGCGCCGCCGCTGACGGTATGGACGGCCAACGTGGCCAGCGCCGGCGAGCGCGCGGCAGTCGAGCACGCCATCGTGCGCACGCTCGCCAACAAGGGCTTCGCGCTGGCCAATGACAAGCTGCGCGGCACGGTCACCGTCGGCAGCGGCCTGTCGATCCGCAACCTGGTCCCGGCCGGCATCCTCGGGGGCGGCAATGACCTGAGCTACGGCCCCGGCCAGCGCTTCGAGCTGCCGCGATGATCGTCGATTTCCATGTCCATGCCGGGCAGGGTGACGGCATGTCCGGCCCGTGGGACACCACCGCGCCGCTGGCCGACTATGCCCGGCGCGCGCGGCAGGCCGGCATCGCGCATTCGGTGCTGCTGCCGGTGTTCCAGTCGGACTACGTGCGCGGCAACCGCGAGGTGGCGGCGCTGGCGCGCGTCGATCCCGGGCGCTTCACCGGCTTTGCGATGGTCCATGCCGAGCGCGACCGCGACCGCGTGCATCGCATGATCGACGAAGCCGTGCTGCGGCTGGGCCTGCGCGGCATCAAGGTGCATCGGCACGATGCCCCGATCCACCGGCAGGTTTGCGATGCCGCGCGCCGCTGGCGGCTGCCGGTGCTGTACGACCCCGGCGGCGAGACCGGCGCGCTGCGCCTGCTGGCCCAGACGCATCCCGAGGTGGCGTTCGTGTTCGCGCACCTTGGCAGCTTTGCCGACGACTGGGCGGCGCAATGCCAGGTGGTGGACCTGATCGCGCGCTATCCCAACCTGTTTGCCGATACCTCGGGCGTGCGGCGCTTCGATGTGCTGGAGGAAGCGTTCCGGCGCGCCGGCCCCGGCAAGCTGCTGTTCGGTTCCGACGGGCCGTGGCTGCACCCCGGCCTGGAACTGGCCAAGCTGCGCGCCCTGCGTCCCACGCCCGCGGACTTTGCCCGCATGGCCGGTGGCAATGCGTTGCGCCTGCTGGCGCGGGTAGCGTTGCCGCCGCCGATGCCCATCAGAAACAATGCGCGCATCGGCCAGCGCATCACGCCGACGGCGCCGGCCGTACCTGCCGCCGCAGCTGCAGCGCCCGCGGCGTAACCTGCAACAGCTCCGCAGCGCGGCTGGTGCAGCCGTGGCGGCTTTCGGCCACCTGCACCGCCATGGACTCGGCGACCTGGCCGATATGCTTCAGGCCGAGCCCGGCGTCGAGCGCGCCTTCGATGGCATGGCGCAGCGCTTCCGGCCATGGGTTGACGATGTCGGTCGCGAGCCCGTTCCGCAGCGCCGGCACGGGACCGTCGAGCCCGCCCGTGCTGATCACCTGGAAGCCGCGCTGGCGCTCGGCCAGGCGCGACACTACATTGCGCAGTTCGCGTACATTGCCGTGGTAATCGCGCGTCACCAGGTAATGCATGACCTCCGGCATCACCAGCGGCAGGCCCGGCCCGGTGCCGGCCAGGCTCTGCGCGAGGAAATGCCGCACCAGCAGCGGGATATCCTCGCGGCGCTCGGCCAGCGAGGGCGCGCGCACGGTCCACTGGGTAATGCGGAAGTACAGGTCGCTGCGAAACCGGCCAGCCTGCACCTCGGCCTCGAGGTCGCGGTTGGTCGCGCACGTCAGCCGGAAGTCCGACTTGCGCCAGCTATCCTCGCCCACGCGCTTGTACATGCGCTCCTGGATCACGCGCAGCAGGCGCGCCTGCAGCGGCAGCTGCAGCTCCCCCACTTCATCCAGGAACAGCGTGCCGCCATCCGCCAGCGCCACCGCACCGTCGCGTGCCGAGACGGCGTGGGTGAAGGCGCCCCTGGCGTGACCGAACAGCTCGCTGCCCGACAGCTCCGGGCTCAGGGTGGTGCAATCCACCACCACGAACGGGGCGCGATGGCGCTCCGGATCGAGATCGTGGATCAGTCGCGCCAGCAATTCCTTGCCGCAGCCGCTTTCGCCCAGCAGCAGGCAGGTGCCGCGGCCATAGCGGCCCACCTGCGCCACCGCGCGCAAGGTGGCGCGCCATGCCGGCGAGTCGCCCACGGCGCGCTCGCGCAACCACGGCGCATCCAGCACCGCCTCGATCTCGGCCAGCCGGCACAGCCGCGAGGCCAGTTCCGTGAGCAGCGCGTCATGGTCCGGCGCGCAGACCAGGTCGCAGAGGGCGGTGGGCCACCAGGCCTCGGGGATGCAATGGCAGCGGGTGGCGGCGGTGCATCCGGCGATAAAGGCGTCGGCGCGCGGCTCGGCGCGCAGCCAGCGCTGCGCGGCCTCGGTGACGCGATTGCCGTCGGCCACCACCAGCACCGCCAGCATGCCGCGCGCGCCCTCGTCCAGCGGCACCTGGTCGGGCAGGCCATGCTCGTGCAAGTCGCGCTCGAGCCTGGCACGATCGTCGTGATACAGCACTACGCGCATCTTGCCCCCGCACGAAAGTGAGATCTTCGGCAGCGGGGCCGCGGCGCGGGCGCGCTATCCGCGCATGCCATGCGCCGCGGCGCTGCCGGCCTGGATCAGGCGGCGGGCTGGGGGTGTCGGTAGCGATGAGGCCGTCGGCAGCGTGACGCCGCGGCCGGGTCGGAAAGGATCGGCAGGCCGGAGCGGGCCTGTGCCTGCAGCCAGTTGCCGCAGCATCGCCTGCATGCGAGGGAAACCTGGTATGGCCGCATGGAAGCCCCCCTTTGTTTTTTGTCTCAGAATACTAGTCAGCGGCGAGGGGGCAGGCAATATGAACTTAATTTAAGACTGAGATGCCGCTGCGTTACTGGCGGGCAGGGGGCGGGTTGTCGGGACACCGGGGCGGGAAATTCAGGCAGCAGGCGTTGGTGCCGAGGTGCAACGCCTACGGCAACCGCAAATCCCACAACACATCCAGTACGTGTTGCGTGGAGCGCTCGACGTAGCCCGCACGACAGGCAATACCGAGCCGCCGCCACAGCGCCGGGCGCAGCGCACGCATGACAATGCGACTGTCGGGCAATGGCGTAGTCGCCTCATGGGGCAACAGCGCTGCGCCGTAACCCGCCGCTACCAGGCTCTTGATCGCGTCGTTGTAGTTGAGCTGAATGCGCGGCGCGGGATGGTGCCCCGCGCTCGCGAACCACTCCGCAGTCAGGCGCGAAAGACGCGTGGTCGCGTCATTGAGAATGAGCGGTTGCGCCGCCAGCCATGCAGGGGTAACGCGGGCCGGACAGCGCCAGTGCGCCGGCACGAAGGCCATCACCGGGTCGCGGCGCCAGGACTTGATCACCAGTCCGGCCACCGGGGGCTGAGGCAGCGCGACCACCCCGACATCCAGCGTCCCAGCCACCAGCCGGGACAGGGTCTCTTCCGAAGTATGCACGGCGATCTGGATATCGATGGCGGGATGGTGCTTGCGCAGGACCTCGAGCGCTTGCGGCAGCAGGTGCGCGATCACGCCCGTGGACGCGCCCAGACGCGCACGCCCTTCGAGCCCGTCCACCTGGCGCTGGATATCGTCCAGCGCCTGCTCCGCGTCGGCCAGCAGCCGGCGCGCGCGCTCCACCAGCACCGCGCCGACAGGCGTCGGTCCCACATGGCCGCGCTTGCGTAACAGCAGTGGAGCCCCGATGCGGTCCTCGAGTTCGGCGATGTGGAGGCTGACCGTCGGCGGCGCCAGGTGCAGGGCGCGCGCCGCATCGGCAAAGGAACCGCGATCGGTAACGGCGACCAGGGTGCGCAAGCGGTCCAGGCTGAGCTCTCGCATGACGAAGTCCTATTCAGGAAAGCTGAACGTTATCGTTATGAAATTCAACTTTCTCTATTCTAGCCCTCCGCGCAACATAGGGGCTCAGGCTTACCTGTTCAACCCAACAGTCAGCGGAGTCATCCACCCATGAGCTCTCCCGTAGTTTTCATCGACGGCGACCAAGGCACCACCGGGCTGCAAATCCACGAGCGGCTGCGCAACCGGACCGACATCCGGTTGTTCACACTTCCCGCTGCGGAGCGCAAGGATGCGCGGCGGCGCGCGGAAGCCATCAACGGCTGCGACATCGCCATCCTCTGCTTGCCGGATGCCGCCGCGCGCGAGGCAGTGGGCGCCATTGTCAATCCCGCCGTCCGGGTGATCGACGCCAGTTCCGCGTATCGCACACAGGCTGACTGGACCTACGGGTTTCCGGAAATGGCGGCGGGGCAGGCTGAGCAGATTGCCAACGCATCTCGGGTCACCAATCCCGGATGCTATCCGACCGGTGCGGTTGGCCTGCTGCGTCCGCTGGCACAGGCCGGGCTCATACCGGCCGCTTACCCGATCAGCATTCATGCGGTATCCGGCTATTCCGGACGCGGGCGTGCCGGCGTGGCGGAATATGAGGGGCAGGGCGCGGCCAGCGCGCCTTCCTACCAGGTATATGGCCTGGAACTCGCGCACAAGCACGCGCCCGAAATCGAGCAGCACGCCGGCCTGGCGCAGCGTCCCATTTTCGTCCCTGCATACGGAGCGTTTCGCCAGGGCATCGTGCTGACGGTGCCGCTGGCGTTGCGGCAGCTGGCACCCGGCGTGGATGGCACGACTTTGCACTCCTGCCTGGCGCGCCACTATGCCGGAGCGACTCATGTACGCGTGTTGCCGCTGCAGGAATCACGCGCCCTGACACACCTGGACCCGCAAGCGCTGAACGGCACCAACGACATGGATTTGAGCGTATTTCATAACGTCGAAAGCGGGCACGTGCTGCTGTCCGCGGTGTTCGATAATCTTGGCAAGGGCGCATCGGGCGCTGCGGTGCAGAACCTAGAGCTGATGCTTACGCGGCGATAGTGGCGGGTGGCTCGAGCTAATGCCCGGCCGCTCCGTATGCAGACAGTTGTTGCCAGGCTCGTCGCGGGGGTCGGATGTCTCATGCAGGCCGAAACTCTGACTTCGGGCTGCTCGCGCTTACGCCGGGGGACTGCCGAAAGGGAACTCAACGGGGTGACGAGAGCGCAAGTTTGGCTTTCACGCCAGGCGCCCTTACGCGTACTTGGAAGCGTCGAGATACTAAGGATCCCGGAAGGTACAGATGCTGTTTCCCAGGGACGACCGCTATCGCGATATGGGCTCGCGTCGGCCAGTCAGAAACCAGGTATGCACTGTACCGATGCCCTTTGCTGCGATGATGCCGCGTTCTTCAAAAAGAAAGGATTTCTCCAGCAGGTTGCGCGTCGCGTCGGTAACCTGCACCCGTCCAGCTAAGCTATGGGACTCCATCCGACTCGCCGTGTTGACTGCATCGCCCCATAAGTCGTAAATGAACTTGCGCTTACCGATGACGCCGGCCACTACCGAACCACTATTGATACCGATGCGCATCTGGAGGCTATAGCCAGTGCGTCGATTGAACAGGTTGAGCGCGTCTATCATGTCCAGCGCCATGTCCGCGGCTCTGACGGCATGGTCGGCAATGGGCTCCGGTAGCCCCGCTGCTGCCATGTAAGCATCCCCGATAGTCTTGATCTTCTCAAGTCCGCGACGGTCGGCGATGGTGTCGAATTCGGTGAAGATCTCATTGAGCACTGCGACGAGGTGCTCGGCGCTCATGCCCGTTGAGAAACGCGTGAATGCCACGATATCCGCAAACAAGACCGTCACCTCCGGAAAGCTGTCGGCAATGATTTCCGGAATGCTGTCGGCTACGATCTCCGGACGTGCTTTCAGTCGTTCAGCGATCGGGTAGGGCAGCAGGTTCAAAAGCAGCCGCTCCGAGAGCTTCTGCTCAACCATGAGCCTGTCATAGAGATTCTGAAGCTCATCGCGCTGACGGCAGATCAGATCCCAGCTTGCCTGAAGCTCCTTGTTTTTTTGCGCAAGTGCTGCCTCGGCGCGTTTCTTTTCCGTGATGTTGCGTCCCTCCGGCAGTAGGAACACCACGTTGCCATTCGAATCCCGGATGGGCACAAGCGAGAAGTCGACAATGATCGTCTCCGCGCCGATATTTTGGCTATACACCTCGAAATCGCTGCGAACGAACTCGCCTTGGCCTGCGCGCTGGATCAATTGCCGTAAATCGTTTTGGGTTTCGGGGGAGATGACCCACCATCGCGCCTCCCAGAATGGCTTTCCCCGTATGTCGTCCATATGAATGCCGATTCCGTCCAGCGCCGCCCGATTGATCTCGAGCATCCTGCCGTCGAGGTCTAGCAGACCGACGTACTGGAACATCGCGTCCAGCATGATGCTCGCCAGCTTGGCTCGCTGGGTTTGAAAGTCGTCGTGTGCGTAGAGCGTTACATCCCGCACCCGAAGCTCGGGGCTGGCCGCGAACAACTCACGGCTAATGAGGGCCATGTTTCACCTCTTTCGCCCCGGCGCTATTTCATATGTAAGGTGGCTGTCACGGGACTGCTGCTATTGGAACATATCTGGAACCGTGCGGCACACTGAACTCCGCGTGCCACGTTGCCCTTCGCACGGAGGTAAAATCCGCGCCCCAAAGCACATTGGGCCCGTCGCTTGCGGGCCCATTCCGTCAGAACGCTGTGACCACCTTGAACCAGAATTTGTCGCCGCCAAACCGGTTCTCGGCATAGGCTTCATGCTGCCATTGGGCGACGAAGCTGGTGCCTTTGGCGTTGGTATAAGAGACGCTCGGGCCGATAGCGAGCACCTCGCCGCGACGGCCACGGCTCCATACGCCGGGCACTTCCGGCACCACGGCGCCATTGAACTTGTCGTCCGTGATCTGCTTCAGATAGTAGCCGCTCAGACCGACCGTCCATGGGCCAATATGCTTGCCCAGGGCATAATCGACGTGCAATTCCTGGCCGGACTGATAACTTCCCGTCATGCCGCCGAAGCTGGCGTCAGTGTTCTTCCCCTTGATGTTGTACATAAACTTGGCCGAGACTTCCCAGCCGCCGTGGCCAAGCCACGTGAATGCGGCCACTGGCTCGAACGCCCAGTAGTTCGCGCCGATGCTGGTCCGCGGATCGTTCCGGTCGTAGCGCCCCGTGGGCACATAGATGTCCAGACCCGTCGTGACATGCCAGTTCGCACCATGCCAGCCGAGGACAATGGGGTCGATCGTGATGTCGCCCAGGCCAGTGGCGTTGCGACGGCCGCCCATCTGGGGCAAATTCATGGATTGGTAGACGAGCGGAACGATGGCTTGCATGCCCCAGCTTGCGCCAAGAAGCGTGATGTCGGTGACCTTTACCACCCGCAACGCGTCGAACCAGGCATCAACCTTTGCCGGACTGCCGGCGATATTTGCATTGTCGCCGTCGCCATCTTTGAGCTTACCGCCGTAGTAGCCGGTGTAATTGAGGAGATAGGTGCCCGGCGGAGGCAAAGCACCCGACATCCAGCTTTCAGCTCCATTGGGATACTGGTCTGCGCCCTCCTTGGCGAGCGCCTGATTGCCGCCTGGTGCAAGCGAACCGGCCAGCAGGGCCGCGATTGCTCGTTTCTTCACTTCGTTCTCCTCCTTTTCTGGTTATGCGTGGCTCAGTGGAATATCAGCCGGGAATCAGCGCCAGGACGCGAAGCGGACTGCCGGAACCGTCCTTGATCTTCAGCGGGGCAGCGACAATCAATGCGCCCTGCGGCGGCAGTTGGTCGAGATTGGTCAGGCACTGCAGACCGTAGCGGTTGTTGCCATGCATCAGGTAATGGCACGGGAACGGCAGCTCCCAGCCATAGGATTGGCCCGCATCGGTGCCGATGGCTTCGACGCCGAATCCGTGGACGTCGCGCTCGTCAATCATCCACTGGACAACCCCCTGGTCAGGACCTGGGGTATGCATGCCATCGTCACGCGCATTCAGGTACGCTTCGGGACTGGTGCGCTTGGACCAGTCGGTGCGCATCAGGACCCAGGAGCGGGCAGGGATGCGGCCATGCCGGGCTTCCCAGGCCTTGACGGCGTCGACGGTGAGCAGGTAATCCGGGTCTTCCGCAGCCTCGCTCGAACAGTCAATGACGCAAGCGGTGGCAAAAAATTTTTCGGCGGGGATGGTGTCCGTTGTATTGTCCGGCAGGTCCTTGCCGGAGATCCAATGGACGGGTGCGTCGAAATGGGTGCCGGTATGCTCGCCGCAGGAGAAGTTGTTCCAGTACCAGTTCGGGCCGCGATCGTCATAGCGCGAGATGGTCTCTTGCCGGAACGGCCAGGTCTGGCCCATCTCGGGCGGCAGCGAGATGGTCGGGAATTCAGAGCTCAAGGTCTGCGTCAAATCCACCACGCGGATGCGGCCGGACAGCAGATCGGCGGCAAAATGGGCAAGGCTGCTGCTCATGGTTGTCTCCTGTAGTTGCTTCACTTTTCAGTTTGATTTCGCCCGTTTCTTTGCGAGCGCGTTGGCGACGTGGTATCCGGAGGTACCGCCAAGGCCGGGTCCGGGATGGGTCGAGGCGCCGATGTGATGCAGATGTTTAACCGGGGTAGCGTGATCCTTGATGCCAGGGACTGGGCGCCAGAACATGAACTGGTCGATGCTGCATTCGCCGGAATAGGGATCACCGCCGACGAGGTTGACGTTCATCGACTCAAGATCGGCAGGGGAGAGAACTGTCCGCCCGACGATGCTTGCCTTCAGGTTTGGCACCTGGCGCGCAATCCGGTCGATAATCCGGTCGGCGTAGCGCTCGCGGACTTCGGCAGTCCAGCGACCATCCGACGGGACAGTGATCTCTCCAAGTGCATCGCCTTTGACTTGGCGCGGGCACTCCGGCACCTGAATCCAGAGCACCCAGCCTCCAGCCGGGCTTCTGGATGGGTCGACAGCGCAAGGCTGGGCAACGCAAATCGTGCCTTCTGCCGGAAGCAGGCCTCGTTCCGCTTCGCTGACTGCCCTGGAGACACCGTCCAGACCCGAGGTAAGGTGCAGGTAGATGACATCCCGCAGATGTTCCTGGGGCCAGTCGGGAGGGGCGGACAGCGCCAGATGGATCTGCATGTTGCCCTTGCCGTATCGGTACTCGGCTGCCTGCTGGCGTAGGCGAGGCGGAACGTGCTCAGCGGCCAATAGCTTCCCGTAGAGCTGGCCAGGCGTGACGTTGCAGATGATCTCCTTGCCCATGAAAACGCGGTTGTCCCGCGTCCTGACGCCGCGCGCCGAACCGGCCTCGACCAGGATGTCCTCGACGTCGGCATTCACATGGAAAGCACCGCCCCGGCTCTCGATGATTCTGCGGAAGGCGTCGACAGTACGGGCATTGCCGCCCTGGACGATCGGCAGGCCAACCGCTTCCAGCGTGAAGGCGACTACCTTGCCCATCAATGCGGACAGCGCGCTTTCAGGGCCAAGGCCGGTATGCAATACCCAAGGCGCGAGCAGCGCCTGGACCAGGTCGGATTTGACCCGCGTCTCCAGCCAGCTGCGGCAACTCATCAGGGCGGGGGAAAAGAAGGCGACGGTGTCATGCACGCCTTGTTTCCACAGACGACCCGCCACGGTCTTTGCAACTCCGGCACTCCACAGTTCGTTGCCGAGCAGGGAGAACACCAGGCCGGCGTTTTGCTCGACCTCTTGCATGGCCGCCTGAAAGGCATCGCCGTCGCCGCTTGCCAGCGCATTGAAGGCGCTGACATTGCGCTCACGGGAGGTGCTGAGAATCAGCGAACGGTTATCGGGCAGCAGTACGCCAGTGGGCGTGTTGTTATTGCGGTAGCTGAGTCCTGCCTGATGAAGATCATCCTTCAGCTCCGCGTAGCCCGGCGAGGTGACAAAGAGCGGATGTGCCGTGGACAACGTGTCGTGCAGATAGCCCGGTGCGTTGAGTGCCTCTGTGCGAATGCATCCGCCCAGCGCGCTATTGCGTTCCAGCACACACACGCGCTTGCCACGTCTGGCCAGAACGGCTGCGCAGACGAGCGAATTGATACCACTGCCGACAATGACGGCGTCATACGTACTCATTGGATTATCCCGGGGGCAAGGATAAGAGAGGTCGGCAAATACGTCGGGTCGCGGCGTTGGCCAGCTTCCTTCAGACGGATTGCGTGTGCGGTACCGGAATCAGGTCGCGGCGACGTACTCGGTGCGGATCAGGTCGGACAGCTCGGTCAGGGCGTTCGCGGTACGAGCGTAGTTTCCCTTGTAGAAGAGCAGGGATTCCCGATCCGACGTGTCAAAATGCCGGACCTCGCCAAGGAAGATGACGTGATCCCCGCCGTCATACTGATGCGTGTTGCGGCATTGGAAAACCGCTGCGCATCCTGGCAGGACAGGAGAGCCGTCGAGGCCATCCGTGCATGGGACGCCTGCGAACTTGCCATCCGTGCCACGTGCAAAGCGATTGGACACATCTTCCTGGTCGGCGGCCAGAATGTGAATCACGAAACTGCCGGTGTTCTGAAACGCCTCAAGGCTGTAGGATTTTTTTGCAAGGCTCCACAGCACCAGTCGCGGCTCCAGCGATACCGAGCTGAAGCTGTTAACAGTTACGCCCCATGGTTCACCGTCTGGGGTGCGGGTTGTGACAATCGCTACGCCGGTGGCGAAGCGGCCGAGGGCATTCCGAAACTCGCGTGCGTCGGTCATGGCTGTCTCCTGAAGCCTGCTGCACCGACAGGAGCAGGCAGGCAACTTGTTTTCGGGTATTTTTTGTTTGTTCTGCCTCAGGCGGCCCGGGACTGCGATTCTTGCGCGATCCAGGCGTCGGTGGCTTCCTCGTCGAACCAGTAGCTGCCGTAGTCGCGAGGATCATTGAAGCCGTTGGCGATGCGATGCGCGATACGCGGTGCATGTTGCGCCGTGGCCAGCAGCCTGACGATGTGATCCGGCGGCGGGAACAGCAGCGAGTTGGTCCAGCGGATCACCGGCTCGGCGTAGCCTTCGTAAAGGCCGTCGAAGGTCGATTGCATCCATGCCTTGTCGAAGGGCTTGTCGCCGTGGCGCAGGATGGAATCGAAATAGTGCAGGGCGCCCTTGGTGGCGTTGTTCGAGCCTTGGCCCGTGATCGGGTCGTTGACCATGACGGCATCGCCGAGGCCCATCACCATGCGGCCGGATGGCAGCGTAAGCGTGGGGTTGCGTACGGTCGGCGTGACACGCCCGCTCAGAATCCCGTTGGCATCGGTGAGCTGCACGCTGGCACAACGCTCGCTCTCCCACGGCAGGTACTCGCGCAGGATGCCGAGACAGACATCCAGATGCTGGTCGGCCGACTTGACATCAGCCCAGCGATCCATCGGACCGCCCGGAATGGCCTCAAAGACCATGATGTCGCAGGCCTGGGTCTCGCTGCTGCCCTTGGTCGTCAATGCCGGAAACACGAAGTATTCGCCGACGCCCGGGATCAGATTGAAATTGACGCACTCAAACGGGCCGCTGCGCTGCATGCCGGTCACATAGGCCAGCGCGAGCTGGCGCTGCGGATGACGCACCGGAGAGCGGGCCTCATTGCGGGTCAGCAGGTTGACGATCTCCCCTTTGCCACCCGCCAGCAGGACCAGGTCATGGCTCTGCGCCAGAGCCTCGAGCTCGGGAATTTCCACGTTCTCGATGCGCAGGTTGCCGCCACGGCTTTCGAATTCGGCCATCCATCCGGGCATCTTGACGCGCTGGTCGACGGATTGCGCAGAGGCATTCAGGCGCGCACGCCAATGGATGGCCATTTCGCCCTTCCCATCATCGGTGGGGATGGTCAGACCAATGCCATCGACGGTAGGGCACTGTGCCTCCCATTGATTCAGGCCGAAATTGCGCTCGATCTGAAGCGCCTGATCGAAAATGCATTGGGACGACATCACCTTGCCGCTCCAGACTTCCTCTGCCGTGCGGTTAGTGACCAGCGTGACCTCATAGCCATGATGCAGCAGGGCGCAGCCCAGCAACAGGCCTGCTTGCCCTGCGCCAACAATCGCGATCTTGCGCGGCGTGATCTTCGAAATGGATTGGGTGGTCATGTCTCTCTCCAGTAGGGGTATCGTGCTTTTTTGGCTGGCGCTTGCGTGCGCCACGGCCGGTGGTCGCTTTAAGCGGTGAGCCGCTGGATGGCTGCCTGCCGGCCTTCCGGGCCCAATGCGCCATAGCCGCCATCGCAGGCGTAGTCGGTGCCCGTGACAAAGCCGGCAGCGTCGGACAGGAGAAAGAGGACCACCTGCGCGACTTCCTCGGGCTTGCCGAGCCGCCCGAGCGGGTGGAAGTCGGCAGCGACGCTGTCGGCCTTCGCCTTGTTGCCACCGCTCAGCGCACTGATCACCGATGACCAGGTCCATCCTGGTGAGACTGAGTTGATTCGAATGTTGTCGGGAGCGAGATCAAGCGCAGCGCTGCGAGTGAATTGCTGGATCGCGGCTTTGGTGATCGGGTACAGCCAGCGCCCGGACTGCGCCACGCCGGCCGAGATCGAGGCAAAGTTCACCACTGCGCCGCCGCCGCGCTTCTTCATCTCCGGCACGCAAGCCTGCAGCATCATCGCCGCGCCAACCACGTTGACGTTGTAGGATTCCAGCCACTGTTCGCGCGTGGACGCTGCACCATTGTCGACATAGGTGCAGGCGCAGTTGACCAGCAGGTCGATGCCCCCAAAGGCGTTCACGGTCTCGGCGATGCAGGCAGAGATGGCGGCGTCGCTGGTCACGTCCACTGCAACAAAGCGGCAATGCGCAGCATGGCGTTCCGCAACCTGATTGCCTCCTTGCTCGTCGATGTCGACGACAACGACGTTGGCGCCAGCCGAGACAAGGGCCGCTATAACCGCTTCGCCGATCATGGTTGCGCCACCGGTCACGATGGCCGTCTTGCCTTGAATTCCTTGCATGTTGTCTCCACTTTTGTATCGGCTCGCACGTAGCCATGTGAAAGACAGTTTGGTGTACCAGTGACGATGCTTCTATCCGCAATCCGCGTTCCGATATCCGGATAACGAGCCGATGCAAAGTCCGGGTTGGTCGTATGGAGAGGAGCGGTGCGCGGCAGCGTTGCCGGTTTTTTGGAGCGGCGATTCCAGCCCAGCGGGGATGGTGGACTTATTTTGATGTATCAACAATTACGGTGAAGGGAGGCGCGGTTCGATGAGCGATGCATTTGACGCTGTCGGAGCAGCGAGAAGGCTACGGCGCCTAGGACCTTGGCTCGCCTAGGACCTTGGCTCAGCTCCGGCACGGTGCAAGGTCGCCGATGGTGGTACGCCAAAGCGCTTCTTGTAGTAGGCCGCAAACCGGCCCAGATGGGTAAACCCGAAGCGATAGGCAATATCCGCGACCGAAACCTGCTTCGCGCCCGCTGCGGCAAGCAGCGCTTGTCGCACGCTATCCAATCTGACGTCTCGCAGGTAGCCGACCGGCGTCGTATTGAGATGGCGGCGAAAGCCTTCCTCCAGCGCCCGGATGCTGACGCAGGCGACCTGCGCCAGGTCGGCCACGGTAAGTGGCTGGTCGACATTCGCGTGCACATAATCAATTACGCGCTGCAAATGACGCGGCTTGGCGGGATCGGTGCTGCGGGCAAGGAACTCGGTGTAGGTATGCGGCTGAAGTAGCAGCAGCGTTCGCAAGAGATAGTCCTCCATCGAAGCCACCGCGACAGGAAACTGGAGCCACTGGGCACCGTGCCGGTCGATATTGCGGGCAAGGTCGAGTACGGCCTGCGTCCACGAGCTCGACGGCCCCGCTTGCTTCGGAAGGGTGGGCTCGAACGACAGCGGCTCGCCCGGGTCGCGCCCCGTCAGCAAGGCAAAGCGGTGCTCGATCGCCTCCTTGCTTATCCACAGCAACACCTGCGCACAATCGTCATGCCACTGCATGCGCGTCGGCGTCTCAGGGCTCAAGAGACTGGCCGTGTGTACATCGGAAAGGAATTTCTGATGCCCGCAAAGAATGTTGGCATGCCCGGTTACCGGAATCTGCGCCAGATAAAAATTCCCCAGGCGGCCAGGGTCGATCTCGACATGCGCGCCATAGGCGAGGAAGTTGATCGCGGTCTCTTGCAGCCGCACAAGGTTGTGTTGCACATGCAGATGCTGCGATGCACCAATCACCCGCAGCTCATGGGGGCAAAAGACTGCCGCGACCCTGCCCTGCGTCTCTTCCGGATCCACGGAGCGAAACAACGGGTAGTCAGACAGCATTGCGCTCTGCGAGCCGTCTTCTGCACTCGTCGGCGCATCGGTGTTGGAGCTGGACCGGGGGGCGGTTGGCATTTGTCTCGTTCCTGCGGAATTGCATCCTGGCGTCGTTGGCTGGACAGCAACAGACGCTCGCGCCATTCAATGACTTTGTACTGAAAGTCCCTTTTTGCATCAAGAGGGAAAAGTCCTGCCGCTCGGTCTTGGCGGCGGAGCAAACCGGGCGCCGTGGTATGTTCTACTGCCGCGCGGCCGCCACGGTCGTCCCATCGCTCACCGTACCTCATGAACAAGTCCATCGACACCTCCGAAGACGAATTCGTCGACAACTACACGCCGGCATTGCTGGCCCAGGCCAGCCAACTGATCTCGGGGGAATTCCACGCCATCGTGGTGGCCAACGGCTTCACCGTTTCAGACTGGCGCGTGCTGTCAACGTTGTCGGGCGGCAAGCCGATCAGCATCGGAGAACTGGCGCAGCTTTCGGTGACCAAGCAGCCTACCGTGACGCGCCTGCTCGACCGGATGGAAGCGCAGGGTTACGTGAAGCGCATTCCCCATGAGACCGACCGGCGCATCACGCTCGTGCGCATCACTGCGCGTGGCCAAAAGCTGACCTCCGGCCTGATCGCCCAGGCGCGGGCCCACGAAGCGGAAGTGCTGGCACCGCTCGGGGAGAAAAAAGCCGACGAACTGCGTGCCACGCTGAAGCTGCTGATCCGGCTGCACCGTCCCGCCATCTGAGTCCATCTCCCCGCGTCAGGCCGGCCGGCGCATCTGGAAGAGCGTGGTCTTGCTGACCTCGTAGTAATCCGCCGGACCGCCACCGCGCAGGATGGGACGAGCAGCGGCGGTGTCATACACGCCATCCTGGACGAAGGCGCGGGCGATATGCACGCCGACCACTTCCCCCAGCACCATCCAGGTGCCCAGCATCGCGCCGTCGGCCCTGCCCAGTTGCATGACTCGAGTCGCGCGGCATTCAAATGACACCGGGCTTTCCTGTACCCGGGGCGCGCACACCAGGCGCGATGGCGCCTGTGTCAAGCCCGCCAGGACGAACTCGTCGACTTCGGGGGCCACGCCGGCGCTGGTCATGTTCATGCGCTCGGCCAGCGGTCGTGTGACCAGGTTCCAGACAAAGTCGCCAGTCGCCTCGATATTGCGCACCGTGTCCTTGTAGCCAACGCTTGAGAAGGCCACCACCGGCGGGGAATAGTTAAAGACGTTGAAAAAGGCATAGGGCGCCAGGTTTGGTACCCCTGCCTGGTCCAGGGTGGCAATCCAGCCAATGGGGCGCGGACCGACGATGGCGGCCAGCGGATCGTGGCGCAACCCGTGGCCCAGCGTGGGCTCGTAGAAGTGGATGTCGTCCATACGCGTGCGAGATGCACCGCCGCCGGGCATCCCCGGAGGCGGAGAAGGGTGGGGACGCTTAATACTTGCCGCTCAGCAGCTCGCCGCAACCGGCAACTTCCGTGCGGAGATTCAGCTTGCGCAGCATCTGCCAGGTCGTGGCCACGGCTGCCGACAGCGTCGGAATGCCGGATTCGTCCTGCACTTGCTGGATCGACGGCAGCGACTGCATCTGCACGCAGGCCGACAGTACGATGGCATCCACGCCGGTGGTGTCGACACGCTTGTAGATCTCGAGCAGGTTGGCGGGATCCTGTGCGGCGACCTGCAGGTTATCGGGGATCTCCAGCGCGGTGTAGTCCTTGACTTCGATGCCTTCGCTCTCGATGTACTCGACCACCATCTTCGTCAGCGGCTTCATGTAGGGGCATACCACCGAGACGCGCTTCGCGCCCATGGCGTGCAAGCCGTCCACCAGCGCGCCGGCGCTGGTTACCACCGGAGCCGGGTTGCCATTGTCGACGGTGCGCTGGGTGAGACGTGCTTCGGACACGCGGTGATAGCCTTTGCCCATGCTCATGATGGCCACCAGGCAGGCGTAGCCCAGCACGTCCACGCGCGCGTCGGAGAGTTCGAGGGCGCAGCGGTCGCTATCGCGGTCCATGGCTTCAAGCTCCTCCTTGACCACCTTTTTCATGCGCATGCGGCTGGAGTGGAAGGTGAAGCGCTCCGCAAAGTCCTTCTCGCGCTCGCGCAGCATGGCTGGGATTTCCGTCTCCATGGTGGTGTTGGACGACGGCACGATTTGCCCGATGCGCAGCGGCTTCTGGGGCGTCAGCAGGAAAGACATTTACTTGCTCTCGGAAAGGTCGAATGCATTGAGTTCGGCTTGGTCGGCGTCCAGGTCAAGCGTCTGGGCGGCGCCGTCCGTGAATTGCACGGCCTGCAGCGGCCGGCGGTCGACGCGCAGGTCAAAGATGTCGAAGCGGTTGTAGTGGCCGGTGATGTCATGCATCTGGCGGGGCTGGATGCAGCGCGACAGGTCGATGTCGGCGTAGACGATGCCTTCCACGTCGACCAGCGGCTCGCCGATCACGCGGCCGTCCGGGCCCAGGAAGCCGGAGAAGGCGCTGTTACGGCGGGACAGCAGTTCGCGCGCCTTGGGGTTCAGCGGGCTCATCGCCTCGATGATCTCCTCCGACACCGTCGAGCACGACACTGCGGTAAACACCTTGCCCTCGAAGCAGTGGGCGGCCGCGCGCACTTTGATCGCCTCGGCCATGTCATAGTCGGCCGGCGCCACCGGCAGCGCGATATAGCTCGCCACGTGCATCAACTCGCCTTGCGACAGCAGCGAGAAGCGCGCCAGCGTGTTGGTGTTTTCGCCGCACGCAAGCGAGCCGAGCGGCCCGACGCTGGTCTGGTGCACGCGCAGTGCCGAGGCGTCGCCATTGGCCCAGGTCAGCTTCTCGGCCCATGTCGGTACCAGCTTGCGGTGGCGGCCCAGGATGCGGCCTTCATCACTGATCGTGACCAGCGTGTTGTAGAGGGTGCCGACGCCGGTGCGGCTGCGCTCGTTGACGCCAACTACTACGTTGATGTGGTTGGCGTGCGCGGCCTGCGCGATCTTGCGGATTTCCGGGCCCGGAATTTCGATGGAAGCCTTGACCAGCTTCTCGAACCAGGGACTGGCGTCTACAGGGTTGGCCAGCCAGCTCCAGTACGGGTAGCCGGCCACGAACACTTCCGGGAATGCGGCCAGCTTCGCGCCGTTGTCCGCCGCCTCTTTGACCAGGCGGCAGACCTTGTCGACCGTTGCGTCGGCATCCAGGAAGACCGGAGTCGCCTGGACCGCTGCGGCCTTGAATGTTGGCAGGTTGAGCATTGCAGTTCTCTCCTTACGCTTCCGTATGGCCAGTCCCGAACGCATATCGCGTCGGGATCATCGTTTCATCGGATACCGGCAATCAGACCGCCACCACCGGGTGGCGCAACGCGCCGATGCCTTCCACCGTGGCCACCACGGTGTCGCCCGGCCACAGCCACTCCTGCGGGGTGCGGCCTGCGCCGACACCGTCCGGCGTTCCCGTCGCGATGATGTCGCCCGGCTCCAAGGCCATGCCCTTGCTGATGTCCGCGATCAGCGCGGGCACCTTGAACAGCATGTGGCGGGTATTGGAACTCTGCTTGGTCACGCCGTTGACGGTCAGCGACAGGTCCAGCGCGTGCGGGTCGGGAATTTCGTCAGCGGTGACGATGACCGGACCGAACGGCGCGTAGGTGTCCTGGCCCTTCGAGTAAATCCATTGGCCAGCGCGGCGGCAGTCGCGTGCCGAGATATCGATCATCACGCTGTAGCCAAACACATAGTTCAGCGCGTCAGCCTCCTTCACGCCCTTGCCGCGCGTGCCAATGACGACGGCAAGCTCGACTTCCCAGTCCATTTGCTGGGTGATTTCCCTGTTGTGCTCAATGGCATCGCCCGGGCCAATCACGGTGGTCGGCGGCTTGGAGAAAATCACCGGCTCCTTGGGCAGTTCCTTGGAGGTGTCCAGGCTGCGGCTGGATTCGGCCACGTGCTCGACGTAGTTCAGGCCAATGCCCCAGATGTTCTTGCGGGGGCGCGGGATCGGGGCCAACAGCTTGACGTTCGAGGCCGGGAAGGCCACGCCGAAGGGCAGCTTGCCGCGATACTCGTTCAGCAGCGCGCTGGTCGAGCGGACTGCCTCGGGTCCCAGGTCGATGAACTCGAGCATGGTGGACGGAATGTCCACGCCGACGGCGGCGCCGAAGCGGGCAAGGTCAACGATGCTGCCGTCGACAATGGCGCCCAGGCGGGCGGCGGCGGTGACTTCCGAGCGATAGGTAACGAGACGCATGGTATTGCTACTCCAGTGAATGCCGCGTTGTCGGCGGCTGCGCAAATCAACAAAGTTCAGGTTGTGCAAGTCGTGTACATCGGGCAACGCACAACGACGGTTCTTATGTCAGGCGGCTAGCACCTGGTGGCCGCCGTTCTCCGACAACGCCTCTTCGCGGTACAGCCCCAACGAATGCATGACGGGCAGGTCGTTGAAGCAGAACAGCACCGCGTCATCGCCGGACGACGCGTTGGCGTGCTCATGGAAGGCCCAGGAGGGCACGCAAAAAATGTCGCGCTCGGTCCAGTCAAAGCGCTGGCCATTGATGACTGAATAGCCAGTGCCCTTGGCGACCTGGTAGATGAAGCTGCCGGTGTGGCGATGCGCCTGGGTGGTTTCGCCCGGGCGCAATCGCTGTATGCTGGCGCCGATCGTCGGCATCACCGGCCCCCCGGTGACCGGATTGACGTAGTGCATCAGCACTCCGTCGAACGGGCTTCCGTCCGTCACCTTGCTGTGGCGAACCAGCGCCTCGTAAGTCGGCGCCCATTCATACTTGAACATCGGTGAATAAGGCTTGGTCCAGTTGCCACCGTGAGGGCGCAGGCCCTTGCCGCCCCAGATGGCCGGCATGTCGTCGACCGGATGCGTGACGGCCTGCCGGAGATCCGGATGAACGGCGTAGAAGCCGGCTTCCATCGCGTTGACCAGGGGAATATCCAGGCCGTCCTGCCAGATGCAGGTCGTGCCGTCGGCCGACACACCATGCTCGTGCCAGGTGCCGTTAGGCGTCAGCACGAAGTCATTGGCGTTCAGCGTCATCTTGTGGCCATCGACGATCGTGTACGCACCGCTGCCTTCCATGATGAAGCGCAGCGCCGAGGACGAATGCGCGTGCGCCGACGCGGCCTCGCCCGGATGCATCACCTGCAGGCCGGAGTAGAGCCAGCCCACGGCCGCCGACACGTCCTGGCGGCCCGGGTTGTTCAGGTAGATCACCCGGCGGCCCGCTTTCTCAGGCGTAACGAGTTCAACCGAACGCAGTACGTGTTCGCGCAGATCGCGGTAGCGCCACAGCACCGGCAACGATTCCGACTTCGGCTGCCACGGCTCGATCTTGTTGGCAACGGTCCAGAGGGCACCCGTCTTGAGAGCGGCCAGTTCCTTGTAGTAGGCCAGCAGCTCGGGTGTGTCCGCCACGTCTGCACGGCCCGCTACGTTCTCGCGGTAAGTGTCATATGAGGTATTCGACATCGTCTTCCTCTCTTGTGTGTATTCTTCCCCGCAGGGATCGCCTGAGGGGTAGCAACAATCAGGCGCCGTATGCCGCACGCTTTAGGTTTCGCTCGAGCTGGTCCTTTGCAAGCAGGTATTGTTTGGGCCATTCGACACGGTGGTAGCCGAGCTTGGCCGTCTCGTGCAGCAGCCAGGCAGGGTCGGCCAGGTGCGGGCGCGAGATTGCGCAAAGGTCGGCGCGCCCCGAGGCGATGATGCCGTTGACCTGGTCGGCTTCCGTGATTGCGCCCACGGCGATGGTCGGTACGCCAGCCTCGTTGCGGACACGGTCGGCAAACGGGGTCTGGAACATGCGCCCGTATACCGGCTTCTGTGCCGGCGTCACTTCACCGGACGAGCAGTCAATCACGTCCGCACCGGCTTGCTTGAACAGGCGCGCCATTTCGACCGCGTCATCTGGGCTGATGCCGCCGTTCACCCAATCCGTAGCTGAAATCCGCACAGAAATCGGTTTGTCCTGAGGCCACGCTTCCCGTACCGCCATCAGCACTTCGATCGGGAACGCCAGGCGCTGCGCTAGCGTGCCGCCATATTGGTCGGTACGGTGGTTGGTCACCGGGGAGATGAAGCTCGAGAGCAGGTAACCGTGGCCCGCTTGCAGCTCCAGCCAGTCAAAGCCGGCTGCCGCCGCGCGCCGGGTCGCCGCGACAAAGTCGTCGCGCACGCGGTCCATGTCTGCGCGCGTCATGGCGCGGGGCGTCTGCGAAATGCCCGGCTGGTAAGGCAGGGCGGAAGCCGAAAGCAGGGGCCAGTTGTTCGCGGGCAGCGGGTGGTCAGCCTGTTCCCAGCCGAGTTGGGTGGAGCCGCGCCGGCCGGCATGGCCGATCTGCACGCCGATGCGCGCACTGGTGTGTTCATGGACGAACCCGACGATGCCAGCAAAAGCCGAAGCCTGCTCGTCGTTCCAGAGCCCCGGGCAACCCGGCGTGATGCGTCCGTGGGGCGACACGGCGGTCATTTCCACCATCACAAGTCCGGCACCGCCCAGCGCGCGGCTCCCGAGGTGGACCATGTGGAAGGTGCCCGGCATGCCGTCCTGGCACGAATACATAGCGGTCGGGGAGACCACCACGCGGTTCTTCAGCGCGACCCCGCGTACGGTGTAGGGCGTCAGGAGAGGCGGCACCGCCGTGGCTTCGGTGCCGGCGCGCTTGGCCAGCCAGGATTCATAGCCTTCCAGCCAGGCCTTGTCGCGCAGGCGCAGGTTCTCGTGCGAGATGCGCTGTGAGCGGGTCAGCAGAGAGTACGCGAACTGCTCGGGTTCCAGTTCTTCATAGCGCTTGACGTTCTCGAACCATTCGGTGGAGTTGCGCGCCGCATTCTGAATCTTCAGGACTTCGACGGAACGCACCGCTTCGTACTGCGCCAGCGCCGCTTCCAATGAGCCATCGACGCGCTTGATGGTACGTGCCAGCTCGATGGCATCCTCGAGCGCCAGCTTGGTGCCGGAACCAATCGAGAAGTGTGCGGTGTGCGCGGCGTCACCCATCAGCACCACCGGCACTTTCTTGTCAGCGCCGTTGTCGGCAGTCAACGTGTTCCAATGCACCCACTTCTCGCAGATCACGCGCGGGAACTGAATCCATATCGCCGAGCCGCGCAGGTGAGAGGCGTTGCTGATGAGCGGATTCCCATCCAGGTACGGGGCGAACAGGCGCTCGCAGTAGGCGATACCTTCTTCCTGGCTCATCTGGTCGATGCCCGCCGCCTTCCACGTTTCTTCGGGCGTCTCGACAATGAACGTCGAAGTCCCGTCTTCGAAACGGTAGGCGTGCGCCTGGAACCAGCCATGCTCGGTCGGCACGAAAATGAAGTTGAACGCGTCGAATACCTTTCTCGTGCCCAGCCAGACGAAGCGGCACTTGCGGGTGTCGATATCCGGGCGGAACGTGTCGGCGTAGCGTTTGCGTACCACGCTGTTCAGGCCGTCAGAGGCAAGGACCAGGTCGGCGTTGTACTTGCGCGCGATGGCCTGGTCGTCGTCGACATTGGTTTCGAAAACCAGTTCGACGCCGACTTCCTCGCAACGCGCCTGCAGGATGTTCAACAGGCGCTTGCGGCCGATGCCGATGAACCCGTGGCCGCCGCTGCGCACCGCCCGGCCCTTGAAGTGAACTTCAACGTCGTCCCAGCGATTGAACGCGTCGCCGATCGTGTCGGCCGAAACAGGATCGGCTTCCCGCAGGTTGCCCAGGGTTGCGTCGGAGAACACAACTCCCCATCCGAAGGTGTCATAGGGGCGATTGCGCTCCACCACGACGACTTCATTGGCGGGATCCTGCAGTTTCATCAACAGGCCGAAATAGAGGCCGGCGGGACCACCGCCGATACATACGATCTTCATGGCTGTTTCCAAATCAAGTTACTACCGGAGCCTTCGGCGCCCCTGCGCGGGTCGCGTTGGCATTTGCCCAAGGTCTGAAGGTGCTGGATTCAGACCGTTTCGGGAAAAGGCCTGCCGCCCGGCGCAGAATGCGTCCCGATACGGTGAGCCAACTCAGTCAACGCCCCATCTTCTGTGCGGGCCGGGGCCGTCCCATGCTCGATGGGAGCGCGCAGGTCTTCCGGGACCGGGATCGCCAGGTGCGTGTCGAGAGAGGTCATCACGATGGTCTGTGTGGCCGCCAGTCGCACGTCGCCGTCCGCCCCCGAGCATCGCCAGGCCAGCGTGATCGACTTTCCGCCAACACGCACCACTTCAAGCTCCAGCCAGACCTTCTCGCCAAAGCGGCTGATCGCTTTGAAGTCCACCTCGAGGTGGACCGTTGGCATCCCGAGCCGGCGCGCGCCAATCACACCGTGGTACCCATCCGGCAACACGGTGTCGATCCAGCTTTCGATCAGGTCGTTGAACATCACGAAGTACTGGGGGTAGAACACAATCCCAGCGGGATCGCATTCGGAGAAATGGATCTTGTACTGGCGCCTGAAGGTGTGCGGAGTGGTCATGATCTTCAATTCCTGCAAGGGGTTCGGAGTCGGGTCACGCCAGCGCGTGGCGCACCAGGGCTTCCTTCAGCTTCTTGCCGTGCTCGTCCGCAAGGGCTGCCTCGCGCAGTTCCCGCAGCGTGGCCGGGGCCAGGCGGGCGCCGGCCCGCACTACCGCGCTCATCAGGGTCTGGTAATTGGTCAGCCCGCGCACATGCGTGTCGCTATAGCCTTTCACCAGCCGCTGGCACTGCACCACTTCCAGGGCAAGCGCGGGATTCAGGCGGGCGGCCGCAAGCACCTGTGCCAACCAGTTTTCGATGCGCTCGGTCTCGAGTGCATAGCGCAGCGTGCAACGGCGAATGGCGCGCAGACGCGCCACCGTCCACAACATCAGATAGCCGCGCAGGGAGCTGGTCGTGACCACGCGGCCCGCGGTAGTAAAGCGGCGCACCAGGCGGTGCACGAAGTGCGGCTTCATCAACCAGCGGCCAAGTCCGGCCGGCAGTGTTTCGCAGATTTCTTCCACGCGCGGGTGCATGAACTCATTGATCGCGAGCAGTTGCTTTTTGCCTGCGCGTACCTCGCCGCGTACGCGCTCGAAGCGGGTGCCGCGCGTCTTGAGGTCGGCCACGCGGATGGTGTCCTCGTATGACATCCACAGCGCTAGGTGGCGCGCGGTTTCACGCAGCAGCGGAATATTGCTGACGCCCACCGCCTGGCGCACGGACTGCAGCCGGTCCAGGTAGAGGCCGGCATAGCCGACATCCTGGTAGTCGAGCATGCGACGCACGCCTTCGACCACGACATGTTGGATTTCTGCCGGTTGCTCATCGCGAACGCGTTGCAGCACTTGGGCCACCTTGCTGTCCCGCGGGTTGAATTCGGCAGGAGCAGAGGAATCGGAAGGGGCCGGCGCATCGCCGGCTTCGGCGGTAGCGAAAGCGGCGCCGAATGCGCGCAGGCTAGGCTTGACACCGACACCGCCGCGCTCGATCGTGGCTTCAAACTGCGCACGGCTGAAGGGCAGCACGCCGGTGCCCGCCAGCGCGCCGAACAGGACCGCGCTAATGACGCTGCCGTTAGCCTCTGCCGCCTGGGCCATGTCAAAACGTATGAAACGCTTGGCGGCCTTGTTGGCGTGGGCAATCAGTTCGTTGCTGTCGACCCGCCCATCTCCCATTGCCGCCTTTTCGGCGATGGAGTAGACACGGTGGGTCGATGCCAGAAGGGTGGTGCGATCCGGCGTCACCAGCGCGCGTTGGACCGCGCGACCGGCTTCCATCAACTCGGAGGCGAGTACGACATCGACGTCGCCGGGCGTCGGCATCAAGGCAAGCACCGGCATGCGGCCGGCACGCTCGGCGATCTCGCGCGGAAACAACTCGACGTAATAGATGGTCGCGCCAGTACGCTGGGCCACGCCGGGTACCGAAGTCGTTTGCGCGATGTAGCCGTTGTGCTCGCCGAGATCCACGATCCAGTCGGCCAGCACACCGCCGCCTTCTCCGCCCATGGCGAGAATGGCGACCTTGATCGTTTTGGCGCTGAGATTGATGGGTGCGTTCACGATGAACCTCTTGATCGTAGTGTCAGAATGCAAAGCGTGCGCGGCGCGCGGCTTCGCGTTTTTGCAGGAAGCCAATCACCGTGTCGCGCAGACGCTGACGCAGCTTGTCCAGGCGGGTCGGATTGGTAACAATCTGGGCGCGATAGAACGAGGGGCAAAGCACGGCGGCATGGGAAACCTCGCCGCACAGGCCGCAACCCACGCAGCTATCCAGGACAGACGCCACCGGGTCGGTGCGCAGAGGATCCGGATTGGGTTTGATCGTCAGCGACGGGCATCCAGACAGGCGAATACACGAGTGGTCGCCGGTACAGGTATCGGAATCCACGCCGAAGCGCTCCCGCACGACGCGTTGGCCATCCGCAATCGCTTTGCGCGTCCTGGGCTTCTCCCGGCGTTGCTTGTTCAGCATGCACTCGCTCTGGGCGATCAGCACTTTCGGGCCCTTGGCACCCGTGGTCAGCGCTTCCTTGAGCGTTGCCTTCATCGCCTTCAGGTCATAGGTGCGCCGGATGGTCTTTACCCACTTGACGCCCACGCCGCGCACGGCATCCTCGATGGCATGGCCGGTGCTGCGCGTGTCGTTGTGCGCCGTGGAAGAGAGGATGTCCTGGCCTCCCGTGGCCGACGTGTAGCTGTTGTCAACGACAATGGTCAGGTTGTCGCTCTTGTTGAACACCGCATTCGCGATACCGCTGGTCAGGCCGTTGTGCCAGAAGCCGCCATCACCCATGACGGAGATGGCGCGTTTTCCCGTCGGGGCATTAAGCGCCGCGGCACTGGCGCCACCCAGGCCGTATCCCATCGTGGTATTGCCGAGGTTGAACGGCGGCAGTATCGAGAACAGGTGACAGCCGATGTCCGCGCTCACGTGGTGCTCGCCGATCTCGCGCTCGACCAGCTTCATTGCGGTGAAGATCGGACGCTCCGGACAGCCGGTGCAGAAGCCGGGCGGGCGTGCATGAACGCTTTCGTCAACCAGCTTCTGAGGTTCCAGCACTTCGGCGGCTACGGCATCGACGCTGGCGACCGGGGCTTGCACCAGCGGGATCACCTTGCGCCCGGGCTTTGGCTCGGGCTGCGGCGCGATCTTGCCGTATTGCTCCAGGAAGGCACGCAGTCCCTTGAGAATAGTGGCGGTGTTGTACTCGCCGGCCATCGGCAGCAGGTCCTTGCCGTGCAACGTGACGTCGGCACCGGCGATGCGCAGGATATTGGCGGCGTTCTGCTCGATGAAATTGGGCTGTCCTTCCTCCAGCACCAGCACGGCGCGCTTGCCGGCGCAGAAGCGCTCCCACTCCGAATCGATCAGCGGGTAAGCCACGTTCATGACATACAGCGGGATCCTGGACTCGCCAAACACATCAGCCAGGCCCAGTTGCTCCAGCGCACGAATCAGCGTGTTGTAGCTGCCGCCCTGCACGGCGATGCCGATATCGTCAATCTCGCCGTGGAAGAACTCATTCAGTTCGCGCTCCTCGATGAATTTCACGGCAGCGGGCCAGCGCTGCTTTACCTTTTCGTGCTCGTGCACGAAGCTGGCCGGCGGCAGCACGATGCGGCTGAGGTCGCGCGCAGGATTGTCCAGCGCATCCTGGATCGAGAATTTGCTGCGGCGGTTGTCCGAAGCGACGAACTGGCCATGTACGTGGCAGGAACGCACGCGCAGTTGGAGCATCACCGGGGTATTGGAAGCTTCAGACAAAGCGAAGCCATCCTTCACCGCCTGAACGATGCAGGGCAGGTTGGGGCGCGGATCCAGCAGCCACATTTGTGACTTCATTGCGAAGGCATGGCTGCGTTCCTGCATGATCGAGGAACCCTCGCCATAGTCTTCGCCAACGATGATCAGCGCACCACCGGTCACGCCCCCCGAGGCCAGGTTGGCGAGCGCGTCGGACGCTACGTTGGTGCCAACGGTGGCTTTGAAGGTCACTGCCCCGCGCAACGGGTAGTTGACCGAGGCGGCCAGCGACGCTGCCGCTGTCGCTTCGCTCGCACTGTTTTCGAACCTGATGCCGTTCTCGGCCAGGATGTCCTGCGCATCGGCCAGGACGTCCATCAGGTGCGAGATCGGGGAACCCTGGTACCCCGCGACATACGCGACGCCGGACTCGAGCAGCGCCTTGGTGACGGCGAGGATGCCCTCGCCACTGAATACCTCGCCTGAACCCAGGCGCAATTTCTTGACTTCCTCAACGAATGAACGCTCAGCCATGGCTTTCCTTCCTGTTGCTTTGGTGGGGACCGGCTGCGAAGCGCAGCGCTAGTCCTCTTTGCAATGAGTATAGTTGAAGGTTAAACAATTCCAAAATCATATATTCGGTCGAAGTGATGGATCAGGAGAGAGGAAAAACCCGTAGTTCCTGAGCTCCGGTGGCGATTACAGCGCCGCACGCCCTATGAGCGTTTTGGTGAAAGGTGTGCGCGCCGTCAGCGCTGCCGGCTCAGGCCATCGACGACCATGCCGCCCGAGAAAGTGAGAGTCGGTACCGATGCCAAGAGGCGACCGTAGGGGGCGATGCCGGTGGTTCTAACGGCAAGCCCCATTCTCAGGCGTTGGATTGCAGGGGATCGTGCGCTTTGGCTACTTGTCGACGAGCGCTCGGCAGAAGCGCCACGGCCAGCGCTGCGGCCAGGCCCGCAATGGAGAAGGTAATGAAGTTCCACTCAAAGCTCAGCCCGGATCCCGCCACATATCCCCCAAGGAGCGGTCCACTCATTGCGCCAAAACGCGCAAAGCTGAGCGCCCATCCGGTTGCGGCGGCACGAGCGTGCGCCGGGTAGTAGCCGGCCAGATATCCTGTCAGGATGAGCGATGCAGAGACGCTGCCCACGCCGGCCAATGCCACGAGGAGATAGTTGACGGCGACAGAGTTGCGGAACATCAAGGCACCAATGGCAACCGAACCAATCAGATAGAAGCTCATGACGGTGCCGCGCGCGCCCATCTTGTCTGCTGCGCCGCCGAGAAACAGGCCGCCCAATGCGGAGGCGAGACTGAAAACAACCAGGAAGGAGAGGCTAGACCCCAGGTCGTAGCCATTCTTCCGCATAATGGTGGGCAACCATGTGTTGAGGCCGTAGACCAGCAGCAAGCCGAAGAAAAGCGCCGTCCAGAAGCACGCTGTGGCACGGAGTTGATGACGGGAGAAGATGCTCGACATAACGTCTCGCCATGTTGCCCGGTCCGCGCTCTTACCCAGGCCGCCTCCGGTCGTCAGCCGGCCATTGCCCGTTCGATCAGCCAATGCCTGCGCTTCGCTGATTCGGCCCTGGCCCACCAGATACTCCAGCGATTCAGGCAGCAGCCATGCCATCAGCGGTATCAAGACAATGGGCACGGCACCTAGGCCAATGACGCCGCGCCATCCCAGGCTGGGCAGGAACCACATGGCGATCAGCGCAGCGCAAAGAATTCCCACGGAGTAGCCTGAGTACATGAGTCCGTAGTTGAAGCTGCGGCGGTGCGGTGGTGAATACTCGATCGTCAGCGCGGCCGCCACGGGGATCACGCCTCCCAGTCCAAGCCCACCGATAAATCGCAGGATCCCGAATAGAACAGGCGTTGGCGCCCAGGACGCGCCCAGCATTGTCAGGGAGAACACCGAAACGCAGAGCAGGAGCATCCGCCGCCGGCCCATCATTTCGCTCAGCGTGCCAATCAGGAAGGCGCCAAAGAACATGCCCACCAATGCGTAGCTGCTGAGTGCCCCAAGTTGAAGGGGGGTGAGATTCCAGTTCCGATCCTCGGCCAGCGCGGGCAGTACCGCGCCCATGACACCGACGTCATAGCCTTCGAACAGGATGGCGAGAAAGCATACGAGCAGCACCGTACAGGTCGTGCGGAAATGGGGATGCCAAGGTTGGATGCTATGGGCAACGGTCACAGCTTGTCTCCTTTCGGGGCGGCGGATCGGTGTGCTGGGGTGACCGCCTGTATGTAGTTCGGGAGTGATCGAGGTCACGACCGCGCTCCAGCACGTTAGTTTATGTGTAAACATATGAAAATGGAAATAACAATTTGGCGACAGAGATGGGGCGCGACGAGGCGAGCGCGGAAGGGAGTGAAGTGGCGAATGCGCCTTCGACCTTCACTTCGATGCTGACAGGGCACCCCGGACGCATTCGCGCCGAAACACACCCATCCGGGCGAGGCAATCGCCCATGTGTGGCAGGGAACGCTTGAGCAACAGCATGGCGACCAGTTACTGGTCCGCTTGAAGACCGGGGAATCGCTGTTTATCCCGGCCGGCACGCCGCATTCGGCGACGAATGTCGGGCGCGGGCAGACGCAGGAACTGGCGACCTATGTCGTCACGAAGGGCGCGCCGCTAATGACGCCGGCAAAGTAGTCAGTACCGTCTTGTCAACAATGCCGGTCTCATCATGGAGCGCTTCGTCGAGCAATCTCCAGAAGCCGTCTCGCGCGTCTTCGATACCAACTTGAAAGGCGCCTCCCTGATGGCCCAAGAAGCGGCACGCAGCATGGTGCAACGCGGCCAGGGAAGCATCATCAACATCGCCTCGTCGTCGGGCTGCGTGCCGGCGGCCAGATGTCGAGCTACGGTGCATCCAAGGCCGCCCTCATTCACCTGACGCAAATCATGGCGCTGGAACTGGCCGGCAAGGGCGTACGCGTCAACGCGATTGCCCCTGGCAATATCGAGACGGACATGCACGCCGAATTCGCCGGCGTGGAAAACTGCCGCAGGTTAGGCAATCCCCTCATCCTTCAACGCCTGCTTCACGGCCGGCCGCTCACCAACGCTCGACCGATACGCCTGCAGTGCAGGCCACCGATCGAGCGACAGCTTGAAATGATCCGGCCATCTCAGGATGGTGAACAGGTAGGCATCCGCGACACTGAACTCTCCCATCAGGTAGTCCTTGTCCGCGAACTGCGGAGCCAGCCAGTCGAACCGCTGTGACAGCCGTGCCCACGTCGCCTCTTTCTGCTCCTGCGGCGTGCCGGGTTTCCACAACGGCCCAAAGCCCTTGTGCAGTTCTGACGAAATGAAGTTCAGCCATTCCTGCAGCCGATAGCGCTCCAGCGTATTGCACGCCGGCGCCAGCGCTTTTTCCGGGGCCTGGTCGGCAATGTACTGGACCACCACGGCCGCCTCGGTGAGCCGGTCGCCGCTCTCGAGCGCCAGCGTCGGCACATAGCCTTTGGCATTGATGGTCTTGTAGTCCGCGCCGCTCTCGGTTTGGTGCGGCTCGGCGCGCAGGTCGACGCGCTCGGTGGAGAAGGGCAGGCCGGTCTCGATGAGGATGATATGTGGCGCCAGTGAACATGCGCCCGGAGCGTAGTACAGCTTCATGATGGTACCTCCTTGGTAACGCGCGCCAGCGTGAGGACGTCAGGGGTGATTTAGCAATCGACATGCCCAAGCAATTTCTCGCCGCTGGTTGCCGAACTCCGAAGCACGCAATCACGGCGGCGAAGCGTGTCAGTAACCGGCTCGACCGGTGCCTGCGCGCGACGGAATGGATTGCAAGGCGCGTAGCAGAATTTGCCAGGCGAGCGCTTCTGGCCTCCGTTTCTCGTGCCGGCGCAGGGTGGAGCCCTTGGGAATGTGCCTTGCAGCGGCGGTACTCCGACTGCCCCCCGAGGTGGCTCCGGCTTCATGTGGAGGGCACCATGGAAGGACATGCGCCTGCGCCCGCCTACCTGGGCTGCATGTCGATGACGGTCGGCTTGCCGTCGACCTTGTCGAACGTGACGGAAACCGGGTCGCCTTCCTTGAAGTTCTTCAGCGCGGCGCGGTCCTTGACCGGGAACGCCATGGTCATGGCGGACATGCCGAGGTTCTCGATGGGGCCGTGCCTGAGCGTGACCTTGCCGGTCGACGCATCGATCTTCTTGATCTCGGCTGGAACAGGTTGAGAGGCCTGCTTCGACGCGGCGGCAGGCTTGTTGTCCATGCCCTGCATAGGATGGCCGTCCATGGATCCCGCTGCGAATGCGGTGGAGGCGGCCACGAGGGTGAGCGCGAGTGCGAGAGTCTTGGCGGTTTTCATTGCGATTCGTCCTGAAGTGAAGGGTGGGTGGAAACTGGGGCAACAGGGGCAACCCGGGTCTGCCGTCGGCGTATCAGCCAATACACCGCCGGCACGACAAGCAGGGACAGCAATGGGGCAGTCACCATGCCGCCGACGATCGGCGCGGCAATGCGCTGCATCAGTTCCGAGCCGGTGCCGTGCGACCACATGATGGGAAGCAGGCCGCCGAGAATGACGGCGACCGTCATGGCCTTGGGGCGTACGCGCTGCACCGCCCCTTCGCGGATCGCGTCGAGAAGCGCTGACGGCGTGGTTTCGCCACGGTTTTCGCGTTGGTTCCAGGCTTGCTTCAGATAGAGCAGCATGATGACACCGAACTCCGCCGCTACGCCGGCCAGCGCAATGAAGCCGACCACGCCGGCGACGGAGAGGTTGTAGCCCAGCAGATAGAGCAGCCAGAAGCCGCCGATCAGGGCAAGGGGCAGTGTGCCCATGATCAGCATCGCCTCGTCGAGGCGGCCGAAGATCAGGTAGAGCAGCACGAAGATGATCAGCAGCGTGAACGGCACCACGACCTTGAGCCTGGCCGTTGCCCGCTCCAAATACTCGAACTGCCCCGACCAGCTCAGCGAGTAGCCCGCGGGCATTGGTACCGCCTTTGCCACCGCGGCCTGCATCTCGCGCACGGCCGAACGGAGATCTCGTCCGCGAATATCGACATAGACCCAGCCGGACAGGCGCGCATTCTCGCTGCGCAACATCGGCGGGCCTGGCACCACTTCGATGCGCGCCACGTCCGCAAGCGTGATCTGCAGTCCCTTGTCCGTGACGATGGGCAGCGCGCGCAATTGCTCGATGGAATCGCGATAGTCGCGCGGGTAGCGGACGTTGATCGGAAAGCGTGCCAGCCCGTCGACCACTTCACCGACATTCTCGCCCCCGATCGCCGATGACACGATACTCTGCACGTCCTCGATATTGAGGCCGTACCGGCCGGCGGAACCACGGTCGATCTTCACGTCGATATAGCGGCCGCCGGTGAGGCGTTCGGCAAGCGCCGAGGTGACACCCGGTACCGTCCTGACGGCGTCTTCTATCCTTGTGGCAAGCCTGTCGATTTCCTTCAGGTCCGCGCCGGCGACCTTGATGCCCACCGGACTCTTGATACCCGTGGCGAGCATGTCGATGCGGTTGCGTATCGGCGGCACCCAGATGTTCGACAAGCCAGGCACCCTGACCACGCGATCCAGTTCCTCCACCAGCCTGTCGGTCGTCATGCCAGGCCGCCACTGATCCCGGGGCTTGAAGCGGATGGTGGTTTCGAACATTTCGATAGGTGCCGGATCGGTGGCGGTATCGGCGCGGCCTGCCTTGCCGAAGACGGTCGCGACCTCGGGCACGGCCTTGATGAGGCGATCGGTCTGTTGCAAGAGCTGCGCCGCCTTGCCGACGGACAGGCCCGGCAACGCCGATGGCATGTACAGCAGGTCTCCCTCATCGAGCGGCGGCATGAACTCCCCGCCGATGCGCAGGATGGGCCAGGCGGTTGCCGCCAGCAGCAGTACCGCGATCGCGATGGTGGTCCTGGGATACGAGAGCACTCTGGCAAGCAAGGGCTGGTAGGCACGGATCAGCCACCGGCTGAGCGGATTGGCCTGTTCCGGCGGAATCCTGCCGCGGATCATGTAGCCCATCAGCACGGGCACCAGCGTGACCGACAGGCCGGCAGCGGCCGCCATGGAGTAGGTCTTGGTAAACGCGAGCGGCGAGAACAGCCGCCCCTCCTGCGCTTCCAGCGTGAATACGGGAATGAACGAGAGCGTGATGATCAGCAGCGAGAAGAACAGGGCCGGGCCCACCTCCGCTGCGGAATCGCCGATGACGCGCCATCGCTGCTCGGTGGTCGGTTCCCGTCCCGGGTTGTCGGCGTGCCAGTGTTCCAGGTGCTTGTGGGCATTCTCGATCATCACCACCGCCGCATCGACCATTGCGCCAATGGCGATGGCGATGCCGCCAAGCGACATGATGTTGGCATTCACCCCCTGGTAGCGCATCACCAGAAACGCGGCCAGCACGCCGAGCGGCAGCGAGACGATGGCAACCAGCGCGGACCGCAGGTGAAACAGGAACAGCAGGCACACCAGCGCCACCACGACGAATTCCTCGATCAGCTTGCCTGTCAGGTTATCCACCGCACGCTGGATCAGCGCCGAGCGATCGTAGGTCGTCACCACCTCCACGCCGTTGGGCAGGCTCGTTTGCAAGGTGGCAAGCCTGGCCTTGACCGCGTCGATGGTCTCGAGCGCATTCTTGCCGGAACGCATCACGATGACGCCGCCCGCGACTTCGCCCTGACCGTCGAGTTCCGCGATGCCGCGCCGCATTTCCGGCCCGAGCTGGATGGTGGCGACGTCTCCCAGCCGTACCGGGATGCCGGCCTCGCTGGTGCGCAGCGGAATCTGGCGGAAGTCGTCGAGCGTCTTCAGGTAGCCGCTGGCGCGCACCATGTATTCGGCTTCGCCCAGCTCCAGCACCGAGCCGCCGGTTTCCTGGTTCGCGCCTTTGAGCGCCGCCAGCACCTTGCCCTGCGACAGGTTATAGGCCCGCAGCCGGTCCGGCATCAGCACGATCTGGTACTGCCTGACCATGCCCCCCAGCGACGCGACTTCGGCCACATTCGGCAGCGACTTGAGCTCGAAGCGCAGGAACCAGTCCTGCAAGGCGCGCAACTGGCTGAGGTCGTGCTGCCCGCTCCGGTCGACCAGGGCGTACTCGTAGATCCAGCCTACGCCGGTCGCATCCGGGCCAAGCGCCGGCCTGGCGCCGGCGGGCAGCCGGGATTGCACCTGGTTCAGGTATTCCAGCACGCGCGAGCGCGCCCAGTAGAGATCGGTGCCGTCCTCGAACAACACATAGACATAGGAGTCACCGAAGAACGAATAGCCGCGCACGGCCCTGGCGCCAGGCACGGACAGCATCGTCGTGGTGAGGGGATAGGTGACCTGGTTTTCAACGATCTGCGGGGCCTGGCCGGGAAATGGCGTGCGGACGATCACCTGCACGTCGGACAGGTCCGGCAGCGCGTCGAGCGGCGTGCTGCGCACGGCCCCCAAGCCCCAGGCGGTCAGCACGGCAGTGGCCAGCAGCACCAGCAAGCGGTTGCGGATCGAGGCCAGGATAAGCCGCGCGATCATGGCCTGGCTCCCGGGGCGGAAGCGGCGGGCTCGACCGATGACAGCGTTGCCGCACCGTCGCGGTCGAGCCGAAAGCGGAAGCGGATGCGGTCGCCGGGCTTGAAGCCTTTCGGCATGCCGGAAGCGGGTGCGGCAAAGTCCATGGTCATGGCGCCCCAACTGGCCGACGGGATCGGCTCGTGCGAAATCGTCATGCCTTCCGCGCTGACCGCCTCCACGCGTCCGGTGCCTTCGTGCTCCGGCCCTGCGCCGGCGCCCGCCCGCGCGGCGGATGCTGCGGTCATGCGCTGCGTGGCACCGCGCAGGCTGGCCTCGGAATCGAGCAGGAACTGGCCGGATACCGCCACCTTCTGTCCGGCCTCGAGGCCATCGAGCACTTCGGTCTGTCCGGCGGAAGCGATCCCGGTCTTGACCTCGACCGGACTGAAGCCACCGGCACCGGTCGCCACCATGACGAGGGTGCGCGTTCCGGTGCGGATCAGCGACTCGGTCGGCACCAGCAGCCGGTCCGGGCCAGGTGCGGCCTCGAAGCGGGCCGCCACGAACATGCCCGGCAACAGCTGACGTCCCTGGTTCTGCAGTTCGATCCGCACCCTGACGGTACGGGTGGCGGGGCTGATGTCGGGCAGGATGGCGTCGACCTTGCCGGTCAGCGTCAGTCCCGGCAGCGCGGCCGCGACCGCAGACACCGCCTGTCCCGGCCGTAGCCCTGCGACATGGGTCTCCGGCACATCGGCCAGCACCCATACCGTCGCCAGGCTGGCAAGGCGAAACAGCGTGGTGCCGGCAGAGACCGTCATGCCGTCGCGCGCACCGACCTCGGTGACGATCCCGTCCACGGGACTGGTGATGGCAAGCCGCGGCTGCAGCTTGCCGGTGTCCTGCACCAGGCGGATGTGGCTGTCGGTCATGCCGGCCTGCCGCATGCGGGCGATCGCGGCCTCGCGCAAATCGCCCTGCAGGCTGGTGCCCATGCGGCTCACCGCCAGGTATTCCTCTTGCGCGGCAACCCATTCCGGCGCGTAGATCTGCGCCAGTAGCTGGCCTTTGCGCACCGGATCCAGCGTGGTCCTGGCATAGGCGTGCTCGACGAACCCGGTGGTACGGGCCTGCAGCACTTCGATGCCGCGCTCGTTGAGCGCGACATTGCCGGGGACTTCGAGCGCGGATGCGAGCGGGCCGGCTTTTACTTCCGCCGTGCGCACGCCAAGGTTCTGGGTCACGCGGCTGTCGATGCTGACGGTCGCGCCGCCGCCGGCTTCCTCGTACACGGGCGACAGCGGCATGTCCATGAAGGGCGACTTGCCGGGTTTGTCGAAGCGCTGGCCCGGCACCATCGGATCATGCCAGTAGAGGATGCGCTTGCCGGTGCCCGGATCGATATCGCCGGCCTTCAGGTTGGCGCCATCGCTGCCGCTGGCCGGCATGTCGGACGCGGCGATGTGCCGGCGTCCCTGTTGATGGCCGAGATAATAGGCACCGCCCGCGCTTGCCAGCACGAACAGGACCGCCATGGTCCGTGCAATCACGGTCTTTTTCATGGTTGGGCTCCTTGCGCGGGCATGGCTTGCGCGGCGGTCGGCAATGGCATCAGGAACGCAAGCTCGGCCCAGAGCCTGGCGGTAGCTGCCTCCAGCCTTAGCCGTTCGAGCGAGAGTTCGAGCGCCTTGCGGCTGGCCTCCGCCACGGCGGCGAGGCTGCCGGCGCCGGTGCGATAGGCGCTCAGGGCCGCCTCGGTCTGCGCCTGCGCCAGTGGCAAGGTGGTATTGCGATAGCGCTCCAGGCGCGTCTGCCCGAGTTGCAACTCGGCCTGCTTGCCGCGCAGCTGTCCGATCAGGCCGCGGCGTACCGCTTCGGCTTGCGCCCGCGCAGCGTCGGCCTGCGCCAGCCTGGCGGCCAGTTCGCGGTCCTGGCGATGTTCCTGGTCCCAGGGCACCGGCAGCGAGACGTTCAGCGACACCATGTTGGAGTAGGCGGGACCGCGCTGGCTGTACATCAGCTCGACGCTGACATCAGGCAGCCTGTTCTCGCGCGCGACGCGGCTTTCCGCCTCGGCCACGCCGGCCTGCGCCTGCGCGGCAGCGACGTCGGGCAGTTGCGTGGCGCCGGCAGCATCCAGGGTGTCGAGCCAGGCCGGAACCTCGAGCGCGGGGCGCTCGGCCAGCGGCAACGCCGCCGCATCGCCGACCCACCGCCGCAGCATCGCCCGGGCCGAGGCCACCGCGGCGCGGGCTTCGTCTTCGCGATCCTGCAGTTGCTGCCATGCGATCTGGGCGGCCAGGATCTCGGCGCGTGCGCCGCGGTTGCCACGATACGCAGCCTGTGCCGCATCGATCATCAGCCTGGCCGATTGCGTCTGTTCGGCGAGCAGCTGGTGCGCGCGTTCCGCATACCAGCGGTCCAGCCACGCCGTGGCGGTGCCGCGTTGCACGTTGGCCAGCGCCACCATGCGTTGGGCCTCGGCCGAAGACGCCTCGGCCTCGAAGCGCTCGGCGCGGGCCTGGCGCTTGGCCGGGCGGGTGAATTCCTGCATCAGGCTGAGCGACCGCATGGTCATCGAATCCGTGCCAAGCGAGAACCGGTCCGGACCATTCGCCGGGACGTTGTTGACGCCGACCTTCAGCACCGGATCCGGCATCTGCCTGCCAGCTACGGCCATCTCGATGGCCGACTGTACGGCCGAGCGCGAGGTCTCGGCATCGGCCGAACGCGACGCGGCCAGCGCGAGCGCTTCCTGCAAGGAAAGGGCGGGCGCGGACGCTGCCCACGCCGGAGCGATCACGGCAAGCAGCGTGAGGGCGAGCGCCAGCCGGCACGCGCACCTGGTGGATAAGCGCAAATGCATAAAGCCTCCGCAAAGCAACGGCCACCCTGGAGCCCATGGCTCAGGGCACGACAACAGGCGTTGCTGCGAAGGCTAGGTCCGGAAACAGCAGTGAAGGATGGGGAGGGGGCGTGGCGGCGCGCGGGAAATGGCCTCGCCGGGTGTGGCGACGCGATGGGCCAGTACCGGTATCGGCGCGGGCACCACGACATTGACCAGCACCGGATGGAAGGCCGGAAGCTGGGGCGCGGCATGGTCGGCCGACTTCGAGCCGAGCTGGCAGTGCTCCTGGCACAGCCCATCGTGAACACCAGACCCGGCATGCTCGCTGGCCATGTCGGGGCAGGCCTCGGTCATGCCCGCCATCTGTTCCGTCGCGGCTAGCGAATAACGGCTGCCGTCGCAGGCGTACGCCGCCGCTGCCAGTTGCACTGTCAGGAAAGCGCTCAGCAGGAAGGCGGCCAGCCAGAGCCGACGGAAAGTCGTACGCATGAGAGATGCCCGGGTTGGCAGGAATGGTAGCAGCGTTTGGCGTCCGGCGGCATAGGCCGGTTGGCGGACACCTGCAATCCGTCCCCATCGTCGCCGCGCGGCCCTTCGCGCAGTCGATGGCATCGACCAGGCGGCAGATGACGCCCGTTTGCACCTTACCGGGATGTAATCGATGCGTAACGTCTTGGTCAGGAACTGGCCCATACCATCGGTGGACCGGGCGGGTGCGTTGCCGAAGTCCCCTTCTGTCTGGTGTACCGACCCATACTGGTTGCAGGCATGGCCATGCGGCCGGGAGCAGTACAGCCCGGTTGCGCTTGACCTTGCAACGATGGGAAGGTGCAGGCTGCCGTCTCTGGGGTACGCAGTCGATGGCGGACCCGACAACCAGGTGAACAGGATGAACCCGACGAGCAAGCAACGCGATGCCACCAAGCCTGCGCGGCACGGCGCCGGTACACCGCTCGCGGCTCAGGACCATGCTCATCATGGGCATCATCACGAGCATGCGCATCACCATGACCGTGTTCAGGCACAGCATGGCACTCCGCCGACATTGGCCGAGCCTCGCGCCGAGGGCACCATCTATACCTGCCCGATGCATCCGGAGATCCGCCAGGACCATCCGGGCAACTGCCCCAAGTGCGGCATGGCGCTGGAGCCCTTGCTGCCGGAACCGGACGAGGGCGAGAACCCGGAGTTGACGGACTTCCGTCGCCGCTTCTGGTGGACGCTTCCGCTGACCGGCGTGGTGTTCGTGCTGGCCATGTTCGGCCATCGCCTTGGCTGGCTGGATCTTTCCGCGCAGAGCTGGGTCGAGCTTGTCCTGGCGACGCCGGTGGTGCTGTGGGCGGGCTGGCCGTTCTTCGTCCGGTGTTTCCAGTCGATCGTCAACCGCAGTCCGAACATGTGGACCTTGATCGGCATCGGCACTGGCGCCGCCTGGCTCTACAGCGTCGTTGCGACCGTCATGCCGGGCGCATTTCCGCAGGCTTTTGCCGAGCATGGTCGCATCGGCGTCTACTTCGAGGCCGCGGCAGTGATCATCTCGCTCACCTTGCTGGGGCAGTTGCTCGAACTGAAGGCCCGCTCCCAGACCTCGGCCGCCATCAAGTCGCTGCTCGGGCTGGCGCCCAGGACGGCGAGACGCATCGGTCCCGGCGAGAGCGAGGAGGACGTCCCGCTGGCCCATGTGCATGTTGGCGACCTGCTGCGCGTGCGGCCCGGCGAGAAGGTGCCGGTCGACGGTGTCGTGACCGAAGGCACCAGCGCCGTCGACGAGTCCATGATCACCGGCGAGCCGATTCCGACCACCAAGCGCGTCGGCGACCGGGTCATCGGCGCCACCATGAATACATCGGGCAGCCTCGTGATCCAGTCCGAAAAGGTCGGCTCGCAGACCGTGCTGGCGCAGATTGTCCAGATGGTGGCGCAGGCGCAGCGATCGAAGGCGCCGATGCAGCGCATGGCGGACAAGGTTGCCGGCGTCTTCGTCGTCGGCGTTATCGGCGTTGCAGTGCTGACCTTCGTCGCGTGGGGACTGGTCGGCCCCGAGCCGAGTTGGGTATTCGGCCTGATCAATGCCGTCGCGGTGCTGATCATCGCCTGTCCTTGCGCACTGGGCCTGGCCACGCCGATGTCGATCATGGTCGCAAGCGGCAAGGGCGCGTCGAGCGGCGTGCTGTTCCGCGACGCCGCGGCCATTGAAAACCTCCGCAAGGTCGATACCCTGATTGTCGACAAGACCGGCACGCTCACCGAAGGCAGGCCGGCTTTCGAACGCGCCATCGGCGCCAATGGCTTTAGCGAGGACGACGTGCTGCGCCTGGCCGCCAGCCTGGATCAAGGCAGCGAACACCCGCTGGCCGCCGCGATCGTCGAAGCAGCCCGTGGGCGCAGCCTGCCGCTGGACAAGCCGGAGAGCTTCGAGTCGGGTTCGGGGATTGGCGTCAGGGGCAAGCTCGGCGGCAGGCAGATCGCGATCGGCAACACCGCGCTGATGGAGGCCGAGGGCGTTGCCACCGGTCCGCTGGTAGCGCAGGCGGACGCGTTGCGAGCGCAAGGCGCCAGCGTCATGTATCTCGCCTTCGACGGCGGGCTTGCGGGACTGCTCGCGGTCTCCGATCCCGTCAAGGCCACCACGCCGGAGGCGCTGGCGCGTCTTCGGGAAGAAGGTATCCGTGTCGTCATGGCCACCGGTGACGGCATCGCGACGGCCAGGGCCGTGGCCAAAAAACTCGGCGTCGACGAATTCCACGGCGAGGTCAAGCCCGCGGACAAGCTTGAACTTGTCAGTGCCCTGCAACGGGCGGGCGCGGTGGTCGCGATGGCGGGCGACGGCATCAACGATGCGCCGGCGCTGGCCCAGGCGGATGTCGGGATCGCCATGGGCACCGGCACGGATGTCGCCATGAACAGCGCCCAGGTCACGCTGGTCAAGGGGGACTTGCGCGGCATCGCCCGCGCCCGGCAGCTCTCGCATGCGACCATCCGGAACATGAAGCAGAATCTCGGCTTTGCGTTCATTTACAACGCCCTCGGCGTTCCGCTGGCGGCGGGCGTGCTGTATCCCGCGACGGGCCTGTTGCTGTCGCCGATGATCGCGGCACTGGCGATGAGCCTGAGTTCTGCCTCGGTCATCACCAATGCGCTGCGTCTCAGGAGCGCTGCTGCGTAAGGCGGATGGGTGAGGACACGGAGTGACCCTGTTTATTTTTCAGGAGTCAGGTGTAGTGATGAAGCTTTCTGGTCCAGGCGCCGCATGAAAAAATCAGGCAAGCCACGCTGGCGGATCGCGGCGCTGCTTGTGCTTGGCGCGGCGATTGCCACTGCCGTTGCACTGCAGACCCGGCAGTACCTTGATACGCCCTCTGGTGCCGGCAAACAAGGCGATATGCGGCAGCTGCGCATCGATGCCACCGATCCGGTCAGCGTCGCGCAGGGTCGCAAGATCTACGCACAGCAATGCGCCGCATGCCATGGCGCCAACCTGGAGGGCCAGGCCAACTGGCGCGAGCGGCTACCGAACGGCCGCATGCCGGCACCGCCGCATGATGCGTCCGGCCATACCTGGCACCATCCCGACGCCGTGCTGTTCGCGATCACCAGGAATGGGCTGGTAGCCGGGGTGACTGCGCCAGAGGGCTATGTCAGCGATATGCCAGCCTTCGGCCAGTCGCTGTCCGACCAGGACATTGTTGCCGTGCTGGCGTATATCAAAAGCACCTGGCCACGGAAGATGGCTGCGGCGCAGCGGGAGGTTACGGAGGCGCATGCCGTGCGGAAGCAGGGCGCTGCGCAGTAGTCGCATATCCCCGGCCACCAATCGCAGTTTCCGCCTGGCGCTGCGACGGATCCAAGCCTGACAGTGCGCACGGGCCACTGCCATCGACTGGTTTGATCCTTTTGAGCATGTTTTAGATTATATCTAGTCTCGAAATGAGCATTGGCTAGACCTAAAGTGGAGTCTCCCAAGCTACTGAGGAGAGCCCTCCATGACCAAGGAAATCATCCGGACCAATGCAGTCATCCAATGCATCTTGAGCCGTAGCGCGGCCAAGTACTACGATCCCGCCGCCGCGTTGAGCGACGACGAAATCCGCGCGCTGGTACGAATCGGCACCAGCGCGCCGACATCCTTCCACATGCAGAACTGGCGCTTCATCGCCGTGCGTTCCGCCGAGGCCAAGGCACGGCTCAGTCCGATCGCCTGGAACCAGCCCCCGATCACCGAAGCTGCCGTGACCTTCATCGTCTGTGGTCAGTTGGCCGATTCGAGCGTAATACCCGATCGCCTGGCGCCGCTGGTGGAGGCGGGCATCATGCCGGCGGAGATGGTGCCGGAATGGGAGATTCCCGCGCGCGACCTGTACATGGATTATCCGCAGCGCCAGCGGGACGAGGCGGTACGCAGCGGCACCTTCGGCGCGGCGGCAATGATCTACGCGGCACGTTCGCTGGGCCTGGGTTCGACGCCGATGATTGGTTTCGATGCCGAAGCGGTGCACCGCGAGTTCGGACTGGCCAGGAACGAAGTGCCAGTCATGCTGTTGTCCGTGGGCGCAGAGCGCACCGGAAACTGGCCGCAAAAACCGCGCCTGCCGGTGGCCGATGTGCTGGACCTGGTATAAGCGGCGCGCCGCCGCACATGGATTTTCCCAAACTGGTGAAGCCAGTAACTTACAGAGACTACGATGCCAAGAACTGCTGCCCTGAAGCCGGAACAAGTGCCGGCCGATTCGAAACCGACCCTCGATGCGTTCACCAGGAACATGGGATTCACCCCGAACATGATGGCGACGTTCGCCCAGAGTCCGATCGCGTTCAACGCATGGGCCACCCTGCTGGGCTCGCTGAGCAAGGCGCTCGACGTGAAGACGCGTGATAGCATCGGCCTCGCCGTGTCCGAAGTGAACGGCTGCAATTACTGCCTGACGGTTCACAGCTTTACCGCCGAGCATATGGCCAGGCTGGCGCCCGATGAGATCGTTCTCGCCCGGAAGGGCCATGCCAGCGATCCGAAGCGCGACGCCGCGGTCCGGTTTGCGCGCAAAGTCATCGAGACCCGCGGCAACGTCGGCGACGCTGACTTCCAGGCCGTCCGCGAGGCTGGCTACACCGATGCGCACATCATGGAAATCGTCGCGCTGGTTGCCATGTATTCCCTCACCAACTTCATCAATAACGTGTTTGATCCCGAAAAGGACTTTCCTGCCGTTGCGCCGGCCGGCTCGATCTGACGCGGTCCGCTCGCATCGATTCGTCTCCGGTTGGTGCGAGCACCCTGCCCAAGCCTGGAGGTACCAGGGAAAGATTCCCGGGATACTGAAAAGCCAGCGAGGGACCGTCGTGCAATTGCCATAACATGCGTGATCGTTTCAGGTTCCCGAGATCCTAATGTCCCAAGTCGACTGGCTGAGCCAGCTGCTGCAAATGATCACCATCACCGGCCGGCTGGAGGTCCGTTGCGTCTATGGTGCGCCATGGCGGGTAGCTTGGCCTCAGTCCGCGGCACACGAGATTCCCTACCACGTCGTACTCAAGGGCCGCGCGATCGTCGAGAACCCGCAGGCGCAGACGACCCTGGAGTTGCTGGCAGGAGATATCGTGCTGTTGCCTCACGGGTCCGCGCACGTGCTGCACGATGGCAGTGGACGGGAGCCGGGTCGTACCTTTAACCGTCACGGTTCCGCGGGATGGATGCTTAGCCAGAATGATGGCCCGGGCGAGCCTCTGGACCTGTTATGCGGGCGATTTCTCATCGAGCCACCCCATGATCGTCTGCTTCGCAATTATCTGCCCACAAACCTGGTGGTACGCGCGATGGACAGCGATCGCGAAGAGGCCGTGGCCTCCGCTTCGAATCATCTGGCCGGGCTGCTGGAACTGATGCGCCTGGAGTCCACCGGCGACAAACTGGGCGGATGCGCCATGCTCAACGCGCTTACCTCGGCGCTGTTCACGCTGGTGCTGCGCGCAGCCAGCGAATCCGGGCAGGCCCCCGCAGGGTTGTTGGCGCTTGTCGGTCATCCACGGCTGGCACCCGCCATTTCAGCCATGTTCGCCGATCCCGCGCGCCCCTGGACCTTGCCGGATCTGGCCGAATTGTGCAGCATGTCACGCGCCACCTTCATGCGGCACTTCCAGGACAAGCTGGGACGCTCGGCCATCGAATTGCTGACCGATATCAGGATGAGCCTGGCCGCCAACGCGCTGAAAAAGCCGGCGATGACCACCGAGGCCGTGGCGGATTCGGTCGGGTATCGGTCCGTGGCCGCGTTCCGACGTGTATTCACGGAGACCATGGGAATGACGCCGGGGCAATGGCGCCGTCTGGCTCGCGCAGCGGATTACGACGCTGCATGATTGCCGGGTTTGACGAACAAAAGGCCCGTCGCCGATGCGACGGGCCTTATCTGTATCAAACGGCGGTTAAGGATGCTCTGCACAATTAGCCGGCGGATGTGCTTGCAATGAATCGTCGAGCCAGCGAGCATGTGGCGCATGAAACAAACTGACCTTGGACTGAACTTGTCGACCAAGCGCACCCGCAAGCGCGAATTCCTGGACGAGATGAACCGTGTGGTGCCATGGGCCGATCTGGTGATGCTGATCGCTCCGTACGCCCCGGAAGGCAAGCGCGGCCGTCCCCCGTTCGCGGTCGAGGCAATGCTGCGCATCCACTTCCTTCAGCAATGGTTCGGCCTGTCGGACCCGGCGATGGAAGAAGCGCTGCACGACGTGCCGCTGTATCGGGAGTTCGCCGGGCTGGACAACTGGACGGTGAGGCTGCCCGACGAGAGCACCATCCTGCGGTTCCGTCACCTGCTGGAGAAGCACAAGCTGGCCGCTCAGATCCTCGCGCTGGTCAACGACATCCTTCGCGACAAGGGATTGATGCTGCGCGCGGGCACGGTGGTGGACGCGACACTGATCAGCGCACCGAGTTCGACCAAGAATGGGTCGGGCGAACGCGACCCAGAGATGCACCAGAGCAAGAAAGGAAACCAGTGGTATTTCGGCATGAAAGCGCACATTGGCGTGGACGCCGAAAGCGGGCTGGTGCACACGGTGCGGGGCACGGCGGGCAAGGTCAACGACGTGGTTGAGGGCAACAGCCTGCTGCATGGAGAGGAAACCGACGCGTTCGGCGATGCGGGCTATCAGGGCGTGGAGAAGCGTCCGGACGCGCGGGCGGGCGTGAACTGGCACGTAGCGATGAAGCCAGGCAAACGTCGCGTCCTGGACCAAAGCAAACCACTTGGCGCGCTCGTCGATCAGGTCGAGCGAATCAAGGCGGGCATCCGGGCCAAGGTCGAGCATCCGTTCCGGGTCATCAAGCGGCAGTTCGGCTACACCAAGGTCCGCTATCGAGGGCTGAGGAAGAACACCGCGCAACTCATGACCTTGTTCGCACTGTCCAACTTGTGGATGGCGCGCGGCAAACTGCTGGCTGCCGGGGCATGAGCGCGTTTCTGGCTCACGCCGATGCCTCGCGCGCAGCCCGCGAATGCTGCTTCGCGCGTGCGAGATAGCTTCGCTCCGAGCTGATAGGTTGGCGTCGTGGCGCATTCAGCTTCCTGTTAAACGGCCAAGCACACTCGATTCGCGTTTGTGCAGAGTATCCTTAACGGAGATTCAATTTTGCAGCGCCAACACCACCACCAAGGTGGGGTGTAAGTTGGTGGCGTGGGGACACATCAACGCAGGCACGGTGCACACCACACGCCTTCGATGTGGGTGCTTTTTTCAGATGCTATGGCGTGGTGTCGAAGGTCCGCGCACACTTCCCCGGACCGCAACGGCCATGCAAGCGGTGACACCAGAGTCAGGAACCGCCGGCTAGCGAAACCTGAACATCCCTTGCCAGAATGCCTCGAACGGGCTGACGGGTATGTCGGTGCGCGCCGTGCCGGCATGCGCCGGCGCTGCGGCGTCGTCCTCGGCGCAGGCGTGGCGCGACTCATGCAGTGCATAGACGCTGTCGGCAATTCGTCCGGCGAGTTCCGTCTCGCAGTCCTTGCCCAGCAGGATGCCGAACAGGACGTCGCGCGAATGCCCCTGGTCGGCAAAGCGCATCGCGATGGCAACCATCTTCTCGTAATGCTCCTGCGCGGCGCGTCTCGCCTGCTCCTGTGCCTGGCGTTCCTCGGCCTCTTGTGCGGCGTGCTCGGCTTCCCACTTGCGCATTTCGCGTTCGAAGACGTCGTCGTAGACCTGGCGCTGCTCGGCGTCGGACAGGATCGCATAGGCATCGCGGATCTGCTGGAAGGCGGCATGGCTTTCGGCTTCGCGACCGGGATTGCGGTCCGGATGCCATTTCATTGCCGCACGGCGATAGGCAAGCTTGATCTCATCCAGGGTGGCATCGGCCTGTACGCCAAGCGTCGCGTAGAGCGTGGTCATGGGGAGCGGGGCGGAGGAGAGCGAAGGCGTTCATGCTAGCACGCCGCCCCGGCACGGAGCTTCCCGCCTTGCTCATGCGCCGACACTGCGACCCGCCGGGGCGATGCTGACGCATGGCTGCGTCAACATCGCCCCGGCCGGAGTGTCGAGGGTTCACTGCAAATGTTGTCCGCCGTTGATCGCAATGTTGGCGCCGGTCAGGAAGCCGGCTTCATGCGAGCAAAGATAGGCGACCAGCGCCGCCACTTCGTCCGGCTGTCCCAGGCGGCCGACGGGGATATGCGGAATGATCCTGGTGTCGAGGATCTCTTGCGGGACCGCCGTCACCATCCTGGTGGCGATAAAGCCCGGCGACACTGTGTTGACCGTCACGCCGCTCTTGGCCACTTCGAGCGCCAGCGATTTGGTGAATCCATGCATGCCGGCCTTGGCCGCCGCGTAATTGGTCTGTCCGAAGCCGCCCTTGGAACCAATGATCGACGAGATATTGATGATGCGGCCCCAGCCGCGCTTGACCATGCCTTCACACACCGGCTTGGTCATGTTGAATACCGAGTCGAGGTTGGTGCGCATGACCGCGTCCCAATCGATCTTGTCCAGCTTCCTGAAACTGGCATCGCGTGTGATACCGGCGTTGTTGACCAGGATGTCAGTGGCGCCCAGCTCCTCGTGAATGGCCGCAACACACAGCTGGCACGAGGCGTAGTCGGCAACGTCCACGGGATAGGCATGGAATTTTCTTCCGCCTTCTTCCATTTTCGCCAGCCAGGCGTCGACGCCGCGGTTGCCATGCGAATGCGTGACCGCGATGGTGCAACCCGCGTCCTGTAGCCGGACGCTGATCGCTTCGCCAAGCCCGCCCATGCCACCGGTCACGATGGCGATTTTTTTTGTCATGTCTGCGATCCCCTGTGTCTGAAATATGCGGGACATGCGCCGGGTCGGGTCGGCCACGGTTCCGGGCGTTGTCCCGCATCGGTACGGCAAGCGGCCGGGCGCCGGCGCCGCCAAACGCGGCTGGCGGTATTACTCCGCCGTGTGCGGGGCGGGTGCAGTGCGGCGTCGTACGCCCTTGGACGTGGCTTCGGCGGCAGCATCGAAGCTGCTCCCCGCCATCTGCATCGCCTGCTTAGCCGTCGCTTGCATGGAGTCGAAGAGCGCGGTCGTGGCGTTAAGCGCCTCCTGCCAGGCGACCAAAGGCGTCATCGAGGTTGCCGGGGCGTTGCTCAGCGCGGTTTCCATGAATCCCTGTACCTCGCGCTTGCCGGCGGCGTACTGCACCTCCAGCACCTTCTCGACGTTGGCCTGGGCATCGGCAACAATGTCCTGCACACGGCGTCGATACGCCAACATCGCTTCGGCCGTGGGTTGGAACAATTCCGCTTGCAGTTCAACGAGTTCTTGCGTGTCTTTGGTCGACAAGGCCTTCCTGGCGCAATCCTGCCCGTCTTCCAGGGTCGTTTTCATGGTCTGGAGATTCAGCTCCACCAACCTGGCGATGCAATCCAGCGACTTGCTGGCCAGCCCCGCCCAGGCGTCGATGCCGGTGATCTGAAGCTTGCTGATTTGCTCAGGGAACCACTTTGTCATATTGCGTCTCCAGATAAGTTCCGCCCGTCGCAACGATGGCGACACCAGTGCTGCGCGCAGCGGAGGGTCAGGGCACGACGATTGCCATGCCCACATTGGCAATGCCGGCTGCCGCTTGCCGCGCAGGCAGGCCGGCGAAGTCGACAGGTCCCGAAGGGCTAAAGCAATGGTCTGCAGGCGGTTTGCTGGCGTGCCTTGCCGTCGCTTGCGCGAACACGACCGACCGCTTTGAGAAAGGCGTAGCCTTGAATCGTGACTTGCGGGTGTGCAAGGGTTGGCCCGAGACGCTCGAGCGTAATGAACTGCTTCTCAAGCAGTGCCTGCATGTCCGCGTGGTCCAGCTCGATGGCGTCCGAGTGGTCGTTCACGAGGACCAGCGTGGCGAATTCATGATGACTCAGCACAGTTGTCTCCCAAGCTATAGGTCTGTTCTTGCTACGGGACTACACTACACCGCAGGTCCGCCTGGATCGGGGGGGCCAGTCATCGCAGACCACATCCTGGCGACGACAAGCTTGCCGCTCGCGCCAGAAACTCCATCTTAGGTGCCCATCACCGGCGCTTCAATGTCCTTGTCGACGGTCGCGAATATTTTCTGCATGGGTCCCATGGGCTCTGATAGGGTGCCCGAGCAAATTGGCAGAGCGCTATCCCCATGGTTTGTTAGCCCGACCGGTCGGTCATTGATTTGCCAGCGCGGTCTCAACGGCAGCGTGATGGTTGCAGAGTCGGGATCAATGCCGGGCCAACGCAAGGGGTGAGCTGGTGTGACGGACGCGCCTCGGCCTGCCTCACCCCATCCCCACCACGCTAGACAGCAACAGCTTCACCAGCACCGCCTGCCGCGTCGCCCCCGTCTTGGCAAAGATCCCCCGCAGATGCGCCCGTGCGGTGTTCTTCTTCACGCCCAGCCGCGCCGCGGCTTCATCGAGCGTCAGCCCGTCGACCATCAGCAGGGCCAGTTCGATTTCGGTAGGCGTGAGGTGGAACAGCTTGCGCAGGCTGGCGTGGGTGTTGCGCGGCGAGCCCGCGGGATCGCGGATAAAGACCGCCACCGCGGGGCGGCGGGCCTTGTCCTCGGTGCGGTAGCTGAGCGGGATGGGCCGCACCAGCACGCTCAGCGGCGTGGGCGCGGCGGGCCGGCTGAGCGTGGTGACTTCGCTGCGGGGCGTGGCCAGCGCATGGGCCTGCGCGGCGCTCTCCAGAATCTTGCGGAACCTGCGGTTCTCCATCGGGCAATGCGCGTGCAGCGCGCCGTCCGCCAGGTAGAGGCCGTCGCGGGCGCGCAGCAGGCGGCCGGCAACGTCGTTGGCGCGGATGCAGCGGCCGTGCTCGTCGAGGATGACCGTGCCCACCTGCATGCGGTCGACCGCATCGGCGTAGAGCGACCGTTCGGAGGCCAGCACGTCGAGCGCGGCATGCAGGTCGACGGCGCGTTTCAGGTGGGGCAGCAGGTCCTGCAGCAGTGCCTTGTCGGCGCTGCCGAAGTCCTGTCCCGCCGCGGTGCGGCTGATGAACAGCGCGCATTCGACGCCATCCGGCGTGACCAGGTTGACGGCCAGGATGTAGCGCAGGCCGAGCGGCTGCAGGTATTGCGCATAGAACGGATGGGCCAGCCAGCCGGATTCGCCGAATAGTTCGTCGGCACTGAAGAGCCGGTCGGGGTGCAGGTCCAGGAACGGGCACAGGGCGTAGTACTGCTCGCTGTATGAAGGCTCGCCGGGAAGATGAGGGCCGTAGTCGGAGGCGTTGACGATCAGGCCCGGGCGGTCGGTGGCGGGGTGGCGCAGCACCAGCGTGACGAACGTGGCGGCCAGTCGCTGGCGGAGGCTTTCGAGGAAGCCGGCCCAGGGCACGGTTTCGGTGGGGCCCTGGTAGAGCTGGGCGAGCAGGGCGCTAAGCTCGGCGGCAGGGAGGGAAGCTGGCAGCATGATCGAGGCGTTTCGGTGGACTGCCGGTTTGCTTCCCTCTCCCGCTTGCGGGAGAGGGGCAGGGGGTGAGGGCAGGCGGTGGGCAAGCACGGTGCGCCATCACTTCGTGGATGCTCCGGCCCTCACCCCCAACCCTCTCCCACGGTGTGGGAGAGGGGAGCGTCTGCGTGAGGCGGTAGCAAGCACTTGCGCTTTCGCGTGCCCGAGCCTGGACCTCATCCCATCGTACCTGCCCCTGCCGCCGCCTCATCGTCCATTCGGCCTAAGGCCTATCCCGCAGCCACGCCACGATCCGCTCGGCGGCCTGTTCGGGGCTGTCGCCGGTGGTGTCGATGCGGATTTCCGGATGCTCCGGCGCTTCGTAGGGCGAGTCGATGCCGGTGAAGTTCTTCAGCTCGCCTCGGCGCGCCTTGCGGTACAGGCCCTTGGGGTCGCGCTGCTCGGCCACGGCCAGCGGCGTGTCGATGAAGACTTCGATGAACTCGCCGTCACCGGCCAGTGCGCGCGCCATCTCGCGTTCCGAGCGGAACGGCGAGATGAACGACACCAGCACGATCAGCCCCGCGTCCAGCATCAGCCTGGCGACTTCGGCCACGCGCCGGATATTCTCGATGCGGTCGGCTTCGGAGAAGCCCAGGTCCTTGTTCAGGCCATGGCGCACGTTGTCGCCATCGAGCAGGTAGGTGTGGTGCCCCAGCGCGTGCAGACGCTTTTCCACCAGATTGGCGATGGTGGACTTGCCCGCGCCGGACAGGCCAGTGAACCAGACGATGCGCGGTGACTGGTGCTTGAGCGCGGCATGCGCGCGGCGGTCGACGTCGATGGCCTGCCAGTGGACGTTCTGCGCCCGGCGCAGGGCAAAGTGCAGCATGCCGGCGCCGACCGTGTTGTTGGTCAGGCGGTCGATCAGGATAAAGCCGCCCAGCTCGCGGTTGCGCGTGTACGGGTCGAAGGCCACCGGCTGGTCCAGGTGCAGGTTGCACACGCCGATCTCGTTCAGCTCCAGCGTGCGCGCGGCCAGGTGCTCCAGCGTATTGACGTTGACCTTGTACTTGGGCTGGGCCACGGTCACGCCCACGGTGCGCGTACCGAGCTTGAGCAGGTAGGGGCGCCCGGGCAGCATGGCGTCCTCGTTCATCCATACCAGCGTCGCTTCGAACTGATCGGCCACCGCCGGCGGGTCTTCGGTGCAGGCCAGCACGTCGCCGCGGCTGATGTCGATCTCGTCGGCCAGGGTCAGCGTCACCGCCTGGCCGCGCATGGCCTGCTCGCATTCGCCGGCGGCGCCGACGATGCCGGCCACGCGGCTTTCGCGGCCGGAGGGCAGCGCGCGCACGCGGTCGCCACGCCGGACCACGCCGGCGCTGACGGTGCCGGCAAAGCCGCGGAAGTCCAGGTTGGGGCGGTTGACCCACTGCACCGGCAGCCGGAACGACTCGTCCTGCGCGGGCACGTGGTCGATCGGCACGCTCTCGAGGTAATCCATCAGCGTCGGGCCCTGGTACCACGGCGTATTGGCGCTGGCTTCGGTGATGTTGTCGCCGCGCAGCGCGGACATGGGGATGCAGACGATATCGGTCAGTCCGATCTGCCGCGCGAACTCGCGGTATTCCTTCTCGATGCGCGTATGGACCTCGCGCGAGTAGCCGACCATGTCCAGCTTGTTGACGGCCAGCACCACGCGCCGGATGCCCAGCGTCGAGACCAGGTAGCTGTGGCGGCGGGTCTGGGTCTGCACGCCGCGGCGCGCATCGACCAGCAGGATGGCCAGGTCGGCGGTGGAGGCGCCGGTGACCATGTTGCGGGTGTACTGCTCGTGCCCGGGCGTGTCGGCGACGATGAACTTGCGCTTGTCGGTGGCGAAGAAGCGGTAGGCCACGTCGATGGTGATGCCCTGTTCGCGCTCGGCGGCCAGGCCGTCCACCAGCAGCGCGAAGTCCAGGTCCTCCCCCTGCGTGCCCATCTTCTTCGAGTCGGCCTCGAGCTGCGCCAGCTGGTCTTCGAACAGCATCTTCGATTCATACAGCAGCCGGCCGATCAGCGTGCTCTTGCCGTCGTCGACGCTGCCGCAGGTGATGAAGCGCAGCAGGCTCTTGCTTTGCTGGGCACGGAGATACCGGGCGACCTCGTTCTGCGCGCCGGTGGGTTGCGCCATCGCCGGCGCGTTGTCGATCAGGGTTTGCATCAGAAGTATCCCTCCTGCTTTTTCTTCTCCATCGAACCGGCCGAATCGCTGTCGATCAGCCGTCCCTGGCGCTCCGAGGTGGTCGCCCGCAGCATTTCCTGGATGATGCCGCCGAGCGTGTCGGCGTCGCTCTCGATCGCGCCGGTGAGCGGGTAGCAGCCCAGCGTGCGGAAGCGCACCTTGCGCAGCTGCGGGGTTTCGCCCGGACGCAGTGGCAGGCGTTCGTCGTCGACCATGATCAGGGTGCCGTCGCGTTCGACCACGGGCCGTTCCCTGGCGAAGTACAGCGGCACGATCGGGATCTCGTTCAGGTAGATGTATTGCCAGATGTCGAGCTCGGTCCAGTTCGACAGCGGGAATACGCGCAGGCTCTCGCCCTTGCGCTTGCGCGTGTTGTACTGGCGCCAGAGTTCGGGGCGCTGCATCTTTGGGTCCCAGCGGTGCTGCGCGGTGCGCACCGAGAACACGCGCTCCTTGGCGCGGGACTTCTCTTCATCGCGGCGCGCGCCGCCAAAGGCGGCGTCAAAGCCGTAGTGGTCCAGCGCCTGCTTCAGGCCCTGCGTTTTCCACACATCGGTGTGGACGGCCGAGCCATGCTCGTGCGGGCTGATATTGCGCGCCAGCCCTTCGGGGTTGATGTGCACGCGCAGGTCCAGCCCGAGCCGGGCCGCGGTCTGGTCGCGGAACGCGATCATCTCGCGGAACTTCCAGGTGGTATCGACATGCAGCAGCGGGAACGGCGGCCGCGCGGGATGGAAGGCTTTCATCGCCAGGTGCAGCATCACCGCGCTGTCCTTGCCGATCGAATAGAGCATGACGGGGTTCTCGCATTCCGCCACCACCTCCCGCATGATGTGGATGCTCTCGGCCTCCAGTTGCTCCAGGTGGGTCAACATCGGGGTCTCCTTTTTTACGCTTGGTCCTCTGGGTTTGCCGGTGCCGCGCAGGGTTGCCGCGGTCGTCCGGCATGGGCCAAAAGGTAGCGAGCCGGGGGCCTGCGCCACTTCGTCCGGGCGGACTAAGAAATCGCGGGCCGCGGCGCGCATTTCCTAGTCCACCCGGACGAGGAAGGAGCCGCCCTGCGCTGGGTATCGTTGCTGCGCCGACGAACCACGGGAGCAGGCAGATGGCGATATCCGCCGAAGACCAATTGCTGAGCGGCCAGACCTGGGCCGAGTTTTGTGATGTGCTCAAGCGCAGCGGGCAGCAGATCCTGCGCCCGGAAGCGCCGACCGACGCGCTCACGCGCGCCGAGGGCTTCCGCTACCTGAGCCGCTTGCTGCGCATTGCGCTGGAAATGCACGTGGAATTCGCCGATCCGGCATTCCCCGGTTTCTTTTCGCCGTCGCACGAGACCGCCAAGATCGGCGCCGACAATCCGGACAACCTGTACCGCTATGCGCGGCTGGACGGCAGCGCGGCGTACCGCATCCGCGGACGGCGCGGCACGGTGGCGTACCTGAGTTTCGGCACGCAGAAGGGCGGCTACGAAACCGACGGGCGCATGGTCCAGACCGGCTTTATCGACAGCAACAAGCTTGCCGTCGAGCAGGACGGCAGTTTCGAGATCACCCTCGGCGCCCAGCCGCAACCGGGCAACTGGGTGCGCATGGAGCCGGCCACCAATGCCCTGGTGGTGCGCCAGACCTTCCTCGACCGCAAGGCAGAAACGCCCGCCGAATTGCAGATCGAGCGCATCGACGCCCACGGCAAGCCGCCGGCGTTGAGCGCGGAGCGCCTGCACGCCGGACTGCTGCGCGCCGCGGGTTTTGTCGAGGGCACCGCGCGCATCTTTGCCGACTGGGCCCAGGGGTACGGCGGCCACGTCAACGCCCTGCCGCCGGCGGACCAGGCGGTTTGCCAGGCGGCCGGCGGCGATCCCAACATCTACTACTACCACTCCTGCTGGCGGCTCGCGGACGACGAGGCGCTGGTGGTCGAGGTCGACCGGGTGCCGGACTGCGAGTTCTGGAACTTCCAGATCAACAACTACTGGATGGAATCGCTCGACTACCGCTACCACGACATCTGCCTCAACAAGCACGGTGCCCGGCTCAACGCCAACGGAGGCGTCACCGCGATCCTCAGCGCGCGCGACCCGGGCCTGCCCAACTGGCTCGAAACCGCGGGCCATCACCACGGCACCATGTGCTGGCGCTGGGTCGGCGCGGCGCAGCCGTCGCATCCGCGCACGCGCGTGGTCAAGCTGGCATCGCTCGGTGAACATTCCAGGGAGAACAACGCATGAATGCCATCAACGTGGAACGCCTGCTGGCGCAGGCGAGCGAGCGGGCCGGCGGCCTGGCTGACTTCGGCCCGGGCAACTATCGCGAGGCGCTGCGGGTGCTGTCGGACTCGCTGGCACGCGAGGCCAACCTGTCGCCGCAAGGCGCGCACATGCTGGCAGGCAAGCTGCAGGCCCAGCTGGTGAACCGGCTGGTGGTCCAGGACTACTGCCGGCGCCATCCGGAGATCCTGCAGGAACGCGTGGAAGACCCGCTGGTCATCGTCGGCCTGCCGCGCACCGGCACCACGCTGCTGCAGCGCATGCTGGCCACCGACGCGCGTTTCAGCTCGGCGGCGTGGTGGGAGACCCGCTATCCGGCCCCGCTGCCGGGCGAGGACGTGCGCGACCCCGGCCGGCGCATCGCCGCGGCGCGCGAGGAAGTCGCGCAGATGATCCAGCTCATCCCGGACATCCTCGCGATCCACCCGCTCGACGCGATGGCCGCCGACGAGGAATTCATGCTGATGGAGCATTCGTTCCTGTGCGCGATGGATTCCTACGCCAATGTGCCGGCCTACACCGGCTGGCTGGCGCGGCAGGACCACACCGAGGTCTATGCCTGCCTGAAGACCATGCTGCAGTTCCTGCAGTGGCAAAAGCGCCAGCGCGGTGAGACCTCGGCGGTGCCGGCGCGGCGCTGGGTGCTGAAGACCCCGCAGCACCTGCATACGCTGGAGGTGCTGTTCCGGGTGTTCCCCGGCGCGCAGGTGGTGCTGACCCACCGCGATCCGCTGCAGACCATTCCGTCGATGGCGAGCATGGCGCATACGCTGTGGAAGCTGTACGCCGACGATCCAGACCCCGCCACGGCCGGCCGCCAGTGGAGCGAACAGATGCGGCGCGGCACCGATCACGCCATGGCCGTGCGCGACGCCATGCCCGCCGAGCGCTTCCTCGACGTGCGCTTCGAGGATACGGTGCGCGATCCCTTCGGCGTGGCGCAGGCGGTCTACCGCTTCGCCGGCATGCCGCTGACCGAGGCCGCGCGCGCCGGCATGTGGGCCTGGATGGAAAGCAACCCGCGCAACCAGCGCGCGGCGCACGCCTACACGCCGGAACGGTTCGGGCTGAGCCAGGC